>SLIZ01000141.1 GCA_007135395.1 Wenzhouxiangellaceae bacterium
CCTTCCGTTCGACCAGGGAAGTTACGGTTTACGTTTAAGGGAACGTCGCTTCGTTGTTTTGTCATGCCTCTCGCGAAGCCGCGAAGGCGCGAAGAAAACCAGGATAAGTGGCTAAGAAGTTAAGAGGTTAAGAGAATGAAAATGCAGTTCGTTTCTCTCTGCGCCTCGGCGGCTCTGCGCGACATAACTGGTTCGTTGGTTCTTTGGTTGGTTGGGTTTTTTGGTTAAAACTGATAACCCGTTGGCCTCTTGGCCACTCGTCTACTTTCCTTCCCCCGCTTGCGGGGGAAGGCCAGGATGGGGGCATTCTTGAACTGCGCCCCCTCCCTGACCCTCCCCCGCAAGCAGGGGAGGGAACAACTGCACTGGCGGCGCGTTTTGTCGTTTGGTCGCTTCGTCGCTTCGTCGTTCTGCGCCCTGCGCCTTGTTTCCCGGAAACCGGAACCCGTTCCCCCGTTATCCCATTAGCCTTTCTCCTGAACCCTGAACCCTTTCTTCTTCCCCCAAACCCGCTACCATCCCCCCATGTCCGCCGATCTGATCATCGTCCTGGCCATTCTTGCCGTTATGCTGGTGCTGTTTGTCAGCAACCGGCTTCGGCTGGACCTGGTGGCCTTGCTGGCTTTGCTGGCGCTGGTGTTTTCCGGGGTGATTTCCACCGAGGAGGCCCTGGCCGGGTTTTCCGATCCGGTGGTCTTGATGATCGCCGGGCTGTTCGTGGTCGGGGCCGCCCTGTTTCATACCGGGGTGGCCGATGCCATGGGTCGGTGGATGGAGCGCATGGCCGGGGAGAGTCCGGCCCGACTGATTGTCGTGCTGATGCTGGTCACCGCGGTACTGTCGGCTTTTCTCAGCTCGACGGGGACGGTGGCCGTGATGCTGCCGGTGGTCATCGCCATTGCCCGGACCCGCAGGATCAGCCCTTCCCGATTGTTGATTCCCCTGGCCTTTGCGGCCCTTCTTGGCGGAATGCTTACCCTGATCGGGACTCCGCCCAACCTGATCGTTTCCAACCAGCTCGCCCAGGCCGGGCTCGAGCCTTTCGGGTTTTTCGAGTTCACTCGGCCCGGGCTGGTGATGCTGGCGATCGGGATCGTGTTCATGGTGCTTGTCAGTCCCTGGCTGGTACCTGCCCGCAAGCGGGCCGAGGAGGTCGATTCGGGGCCTGGCTGGTTCGATCTGTTCAGGGAATACGGACTGGAAAGTGGACTGGCCCGGGTACGGGTACCCGCCGGTTCACCCCTGGCCGGGCAAAGCGTCGGTGGCAGCGGTTTTCGCTCCCGGTTCCAGGTAACGATCCTGGCCATTACCAGTGACAGGCGGCGTGGGCGTGTTTCCCGGCGGGCGGAACCGGGCAGTTCCATTGCCGCCGGCGATGCGTTGTTTGTCAGCGGTGAGCCGGACCGGATCCGGGAGGTCGTGGGGGAGTTCGGGCTGGAGCTGGAGGAATGGCAGCCCACGCTTCCCGCCCCCTTGCAACTGGTCGATACGCTGATTCCGCCCCGCTCGCGCTGGGTGGGAAAGACGTTGCGGGAGCTCAGGCTGCACAGCGGCGCCGGGGTAACGGTACTGGGCCAGCGCCCGTCCGGGGGTGAAGGCTGCCCGGTGGACCTGGACCGGAAGCTGGAAGTAGGCGATGTGCTGCTGGTCACCGGCAAGCTCAAGGCCTTGCGGCACGTGGCCCAGTCGTCCCGGGACCTGGTCCTGCTCAGCGGCGCGGGGCTGGTCGAGCCTCGCCGGACACGGTTTGCCCCGGTGGCCATGGCGGTGATGCTGGCCATGCTCGCAGCCATGACCTTTGGCTGGATCCCCAATGTCATCGCCGTGCTGGCTGCTGCCAGTATCCTGGTCCTGGCCCGGTGCCTGACCGCCCAGGAGGCCTATCGCAACATCAACTGGGAAAGCGTGGTGCTGATTGCCGCCATCCTGCCCATGGCCACGGCCCTGGACAACACCGGCGGGCTGGACCTGGCCAGCGAGTTTCTCTTCGGGTTGTCCGGAAACCACGGCCCGCTGATCGTTCTGGCTGCGCTTTTTTTGTTTACCTCGGTGCTGAGCCAGATGATCTCCAATACCGCCACCACCGTGCTGGTCGCCCCGGTTGCCCTGCAGGCTGCCCTGGCCATGGACGCAAGCCCGTATCCATTCCTGATGACCGTGGCTATTGCCGCCAGCACCGCCTTTGCCACCCCGGTGGCCTCGCCGGTCAACACCCTGGTACTCAATCCGGGCGGTTATCGATTCACGGATTTTGCCCGGGCCGGGATTCCGCTCCAGTTGCTCATTCTTGTCGCGACTCTGGTGGTGGTTCCCTGGCTGTTTCCGCTTTGATCATCAGTCCGCAATCTGCAGGGCCCCGTGCCGGGGCAGGTAAAGGGCCGTCTTGATATCCGTCTCGCCCATTTGTGAAAACAGGCGACGGTAGACGGCCAGCTGGGAGCGGTAGCGGTCGGTTTCCTCGGCCAGGAACGCATCCAGGTTGCCGCCGGCGTGGTGGCCGGACTTGTAATCGATGATCCAGCGGGTGCCGTTTTCGTCGACGAAGGTGCGGTCGATCACGGCGTTTGTGAGTTGGCCGTCCAGGATCCCGGTGACCGGGAGTTCGCAGGCGTTTTCCCGGTGACGGTTGCTCAGGATCCACTGACCCGTTTCGCTGTCCAGGGTGTCCTCGAAGGCTTGCCGGATCTGTTCGACATCGGTTTCAAGACCTTCCCGGCCGCTGCCCATGGCCTGCATAAGGGCCGGGATGCGCCGGATGAGTCGTTCCCGCCGGGTTTCGTCGAGGTTTTCCATGCCGACCCGGCCCACCTGTTCGAGCAGGCGGTGGAGCACCGTGCCCACCCGCCGGGCCCGGGTGCCGGCCCAGTTGAACTCGATCTCGATTTCCCGCTCCCGGGGTGCCAGCCGGGGTGTCCACTCCAGCCTGTGCCCGGGCTCGGGCTGCCAGCCGGCGGGCAGGCGTGAAAGCCGCTGGTCGGGCATTCTGGAATCCGTGGCCGGTTCGGCGGTATCCCTGGCGGGGGCCTCCAGGGCGGCAAGAAAGTCCGATTCACAGGTCGGCCACAGGTCGGCCAGCAGGCTGCCCGACCCCGGGCGGGGCGGGTCCTTTTCCGGGTCAAGGCAAGCCGACAGGAGAAGATGC
>SLIZ01000167.1 GCA_007135395.1 Wenzhouxiangellaceae bacterium
AAGGCCCTGGACCTGGCCCGAAAGTATCCCGGTGTGCTGTTTGCGACCGCCGGGGTCCATCCCCATCTGGCTTCGGATTTTTCCTCCGATACCGCCTCGGTGCTCGCCGAGCTCCAGGCTAGCGACGAGGTTGTCTCCGCCGGTGAATGCGGGCTGGATTATTTCCGGGACTTTTCTCCCCGAAAAGACCAGCAGAAAGCTTTCGAACGGCAACTGGAACTGGCGGTGGAGTCCGGCAAGCCGGTGTTTTTGCACCAGCGCGATGCCCACGGGGATTTTCTGGCCATCGTCGAGGATTTCCTGCCCCGCCTCGGCCCCGCCGTAGTCCACTGCTTTACCGACACCGGCGAGGCCCTTCGGGATTACCTGGAACGGGGGCTGTATATCGGGATTACCGGCTGGGTCTGCGACGAGCGGCGGGGACAGGAACTGAAATCCCTGGTTCCGGAAATTCCCGCCGACCGGCTGATGATCGAAACCGATGCCCCCTACCTCAAGCCCCGGAACCTGCGACCGAAGGTGCGCACCCACCGCAACGAGCCCCAGTGGTTGCCCTGGATTGCCGGGACGGTGGCCGCCCTGCGGGGAGTCAGTCCCCCCCGACTGGCCGAGGAGACCACGGCAACCGCCCGGAAATTTTTCAATCTCCCGGAAAACCTGGACGAGTGAACCGGCAGGAAGGGGGGGCATGAAACCGGAACCGGATTCAGGTATCGTGCCGGCAAAATGCCGTAAACCACCAGCTACCCTGTGAAATCCTCCAGCCTCAGTCCCTGGTTTCGTTTGATGCGGTTCGACCGGCCGATCGGTACGCTGCTGCTGCTTTGGCCGACCTGGTGGGGGCTGTTTTTTGCCGGGGGCGGCCAGCCCTCCCTGGCCCACTTCGCCATCTTTACCGCAGGGGTGGTGATCATGCGCGCTGCCGGCTGCGTGATCAACGACTATGCCGACCGCCACATCGACCCCCAGGTCGCCCGCACCCGGGACCGGCCCCTGGCGACCGGGGAAATCCAGCCAAACCACGCCATTTTCCTGTTTTTCGGGCTTGTCGCCGCGGCCTTCGTGCTGGTGCTGTTTACCAACCGGCTGACCATTCTGCTGGCCTTCGGTGGCGCGTTGCTGGCCGGGACCTACCCGTTTTTCAAGCGCTTCACCCACTTTCCCCAGCTGGTGCTGGGTGTGGCCTTCGGGTGGGCCATTCCCATGACGTTTGCCGCCGAAACCGGCGCGATCCCGCCGGCGGCCTGGTGGCTGTTCGGCATCACCGTAATCTGGACGCTGATCTACGACACCCTTTATGCCATGGTCGACCGGGAAGACGACATCGCCGCCGGCGTGAAATCCACCGCCGTGTTCTTCGGCCGCTTCGACCTGCCGACCATTGCCGTACTCATGGGAATAATGACCGCCTGCCTGATGATGTTCGGCATGCTCTACCTGCCCCATCCGGCCTGGTATGCCGGGGTCGGGGTGGCCTTTGTCCTGTTCCAGGTCCAGATGTGGTGGATCCGCCACCGGCAACCCGACGCCTGTTTCCGGGCCTTTATCCACAACAACTGGGTCGGCATGGTGATCTTTGCCGGACTGATCGGGGCCTTGCAGATCTAGTGTTCCCTGCGGGGGCGCCCACTAGCCCCCCAGTTCCTCCCACCGGGCATAGGCTTCGTCGAGTTCGCGCTGCAGTTCCTCGATCTTGCGGTTGTGATCGGCGATGGTCTCGCTGTCCTGCCGGAAGAAATCCGGGTCGTTCATGGCATCGGCCAGGGTTTTCAGGCGGGCTTCAAGGGTCTCGATGCGATCGGGCAGGGCTTCCAGCTCCCGGGCGAGTTTGTAGCTGAGCTTGGTCGGGGCCGGTTTCTTCTTCTGGCTGGTTTGTGCCGGTTTCTTCTTCTCCGGGGCCGGCTTGGCTTTCCGGGCGGCGGCGACGCTGCGCTCGCGCTGTTTTTTCCAGTCCGTGTAGCCGCCCACGTATTCGCCCACCCGGCCGTTGCCTTCCATTACCAGGGTGGAGGTGACCACGTTGTCGAGAAAGTCCCGGTCGTGGCTGACCAGCAGCAATGTGCCGGCGTATTCGCCGATGCGCTCTTCGAGCAGTTCCAGGGTTTCCACGTCAAGGTCGTTGGTAGGCTCATCCATGACCAGCAGGTTGGAAGGCCGGGCGAACAGACGGGCCAGCAACAGCCGGTTCCGCTCACCGCCGGACAACCGGGTGATCGGGGCCCGGGCCCGTTCCGGGGTGAACAGGAAATCTCCCAGGTAACCGATGATGTGCTTCTGCCGGCCGCCGATCTCCACGAAATCCCGGCCCTCGGCCACGTTGTCGGCGGCGTTCCAGTCTTCCCGCAACACCGCCCGGTGCTGATCGAAGTAGGCGACTTCCAGGTTGGTGCCGGGGGTGACCGTGCCCGAGTCCGGCTCCAGGTCTCCCAGCAGCAGGCGGATGAGCGTGGTCTTGCCACTGCCGTTGGGGCCGATCAGCCCGATCCTGTCGCCGCGCATGATGGTCAGGTCCAGGTCCCGGACGATGGATTGGCCCTGCCAGGAAAAATTCACGCCTTCGGCCACGCAGACCTTCTTGCCCGACCGGTCGGCCTCGGCGGTGACCATCTGCACGTTGCCGGCCTGTTCCCGGCGCTGGGCCCGTTCAGCCCGCATGGCCTGGAGCCTGCGCACGCGGCCTTCGTTGCGGGTCCGGCGGGCCTTGATGCCCTCCCGGATCCAGGCTTCCTCCTCGGCCAGGCGCTTGTCAAACAGGGCATCGGCCTTTTCCTCCGCATGCAGGCGCTCTTCCTTGCGCCGGAGGAAGTTGTTCCAATCACCCGGCCAGCTTGTGACCTGGCCCCGGTCGATTTCCACGATCCGCGTGGCCAGCTTTCTCAAAAAGCGCCGGTCGTGGGTGACGAATACCAGGGTACTTTCCAGGGCCATCAGGAATTCTTCCAGCCAGAGGATGGATTCGATATCCAGGTGGTTGGTCGGCTCGTCGAGGAGCAGTACATCCGGGGCCGAGGCCAGGGCCTGGCCGAGCAGGACGCGGCGCTTCATGCCGCCGGACAGCGCCTCGAAATCGGCATCACCCGGGAGTTCCAGGCGGGTCACCACTTCGCTGACCCG
>SLIZ01000079.1 GCA_007135395.1 Wenzhouxiangellaceae bacterium
AACCGTTGCCGTAAGACCCGCCGAGAAGTCCGGCGCCGATCCCCTGGAGGCCCGGCTGGAACGCACCCGGGCTTCAATGGGGGGGCTGTTCGGGCTGCTTCGAAGCGCCTCGACCATCGATGAGGACCTGCTCGAGGAAATCGAGACCACCCTGCTGACCTCGGATGTAGGCATTACCGCGACCCAGCGGATCCTCGAGCGTCTCAGGGAAGCCATCGGGGATGGCCGGATTACCGAGCCGGGCCAGGTCCTTCCCGCCGTGCAGGCCGAGTTGTTCGACCTGGTCGAACCCTGCGAGGCCTTCCTGGAAATCGATCGAAGCCGCAAGCCCTTCGTGATCCTCATGGTGGGGGTCAACGGGGTGGGCAAGACAACGACCATCGGCAAGCTGGCCCGCCGGTACCTGGACGAGGGGCTGAAGGTCATGCTGGCCGCCGGCGACACCTTCCGGGCCGCCGCCGTGGAGCAGTTGCAGGCATGGGGTGATCGCAATGATGTGCCGGTGATGGCCCAGAAAACCGGGGCCGATTCGGCGGCGGTCATCTTCGATGCCCTGCAATCGGCCCGGGCCCGGGAGATGGACGTGCTCATCGCCGACACCGCCGGTCGCCTTCATACCCAGTCCCACCTGATGGACGAGCTGGGCAAGATCCGGCGGGTCATGGCCAAGCTGGACCCGGACGCCCCCCACGAGGTCATGCTGGTGGTCGATGCGGGTACCGGCCAGAACGCCCTGCAGCAGGCCCGCCAGTTCCAGGAGGCCGTCCAGGTCACCGGCATCACCGTGACCAAGCTCGACGGCACGGCCCGGGGCGGCGTGCTGTTTGCCATGGCCGCCGAACTGGGAATCCCGATCCGCTTTATCGGCGTGGGAGAATCCGCCGAGGACCTTCGCCCCTTCGATGCCGGTACCTTCATCCACGCCATCCTGCCCCTGGACGAGGGCCAGAGCCGACCGGCGTGATCCACCCCCCGGTCATCGCGGCGGCCTGTCCCCCCGATTCCGCCCTCTTGCCGGCCGGGCAGTGAAGCCCTTCGCCAATCGCCTCCTGGCCTGGTGGAAAAGCCATGGCCGGCATGATCTGCCCTGGCAACATCCTCGAACCGCCTACCGGGTCTGGGTCTCGGAAATCATGCTCCAGCAGACCCGGGTGGAGACCGTGGTCCCCTACTTTCTTGCTTTCATGGAACGGTTTCCGGACCTGGCCCGACTGGCCCGTGCCCCGGTGGATGATGTACTGGCCTGCTGGTCGGGGCTCGGGTACTACTCCCGGGCAAGAAACCTGCATCGGGCGGCCGGAATCTGCCTGGAAGACCATGGCGGCCGGTTGCCTTCAAGCCAGGAGGAACTGGAAGCCCTGCCGGGCATCGGGCGAACCACGGCAGCAGCCATCCTGGCCCTGGCCCACGACCAGCCCCGGGCCATTCTCGACGGCAACGTCAAGCGGGTTCTTGCAAGACATGCCGGCATCGAGGGCTGGCCGGGGAAGTCATCCGTGGCCGGAAAGCTCTGGAAGGAAGCCGAAGCCCGGGTCCCGGCGAAAAACGCGGCGTCCTACACCCAGGCCATCATGGACCTGGGCGCCGGGGTTTGCACGCGCTCGAGACCGGCCTGTGAGAAATGCCCGGTGGCCGGCGACTGTGTGGCCTGGCTGGAGGGCCGGACAGAACAACTGCCAGGTCCCCGACCGAAGAAGACGCTCCCCCGCCGGTGCCGGGAATTCTGGCTGGTTTGTGATCACCACAGCAGAATCCTGCTGGCCCGCAGGCCGCCTGCCGGGATCTGGGGCGGGCTCTGGTGCCTGCCCGAAGCCGATGAACTGGCCGGCCTGGATCCGGAAAAAGGCCGGCTGGAAACAACCATCCAGCACACATTTACCCATTTCCGGCTGGAAATGAAGATCCGGCGGGCCTTGATAAGCCCGGCTGATGCCGTCACTGATAACAGCGAGCTGGAGTGGATGAGCGTCGATCAGGCCATGGGCCGCGGCCTCCCTCAACCGGTCCGCCGGCTACTCGAATCCGGCCTGGCCGGACCAGACCGGACCCGACAACCAACGGAGTAGCGAAAATGACCCGAACCGTCCAGTGCCAGTACCTGAAAAAGGAAGCCCCGGGCCTGCCCCGGCCGCCCCTGCCCGGGGATCTCGGGCAGCGGATCTACGAGAATATTTCCAGCGAGGCCTGGCAGAAGTGGATGGCCCACCAGACCATGCTGATCAACGAAAAGCGCCTGTCACCGATCAACCCGGAACACCGGGAATACCTGGAAGGGCAATGCGAGGCATTTCTGTTCGGCGGCGAGGTGGATCCGGTTGCCGGGTACGTACCACCCGACGAGTAGTCTATCGGGCCGAACCCCTCGCTTCCCGGAATGCATCCCGGTCGAACTTGCGAATCTCCCGGATGGAACAGCGCCGGTCACCCACGTAAACCTCGTCGAGGCGAGACAGGGTGTTGATACGGGAAGCCTGGCGCACCGAAAGGCTTCGGGCGAATTCCAGGTCCCGTGCGCAATTGGCGTCCACCTTGACCAGGAAATGATCCCGGTGGGCTGCCTCCAGCAGCACCCACTGGTCGCCGACCACCTGCCAGCTTGTCAGGCGGCGAAAGTGGACCCGGTTTTCCGATTCACCGGCATGGGCCATGTAGCTGTCCAGGTCGGGTTTCTCGTCCGACCGGGTCTCCTGCCCGGCACATCCGACCAGCAACATGCCCAGCAGCGTTAATATCAGCAATCGCATGACAGTCTCCGTTAGCGTCGATTTGACTCATATCCTTGAGTAGACTAATACCATAGTCAGACCACCTAAATGCCTGATGAATCGGCAGAATCTGACAGGCGGTTGACTTCCGGGTCCGTCGCGGTTTTAATACCCGGCTTGGGTAAATGTTGCCGATGGCCAGGTAGCTCAGTCGGTAGAGCAGGGGATTGAAAATCCCCGTGTCGGCGGTTCGATTCCGTCCCTGGCCACCATTATCCTCAAGTTCACGTAAATTACTCCGTAGATGGTCTTTCCTCGCAACCGCCGACGGCGTGTTCGATTGCAGGCATTGCATGCCAGCGAGCTCCGCTAGCGCTC
>SLIZ01000197.1 GCA_007135395.1 Wenzhouxiangellaceae bacterium
CGTTTACGGCTTCGCCCGCTTCCTGTGCGAGTTGCTGGAACGGACGCGGGCCAAACAGGTGGCCATCGCCTTCGACGAATCGTTGACCACTTCTTTCCGCAACGAAATCTATCCCGACTACAAGGCCAACCGGGACCCGGCGCCGCCTGACCTGGAACGCCAGTTCAAGTGGTGCCGCTCGGTCACCGAATGCCTCGGCCTTCCGGCCTACTCTTCCCCGGAATACGAGGCCGACGACCTGATCGGAACCCTGGCGGAGGTCTGGAAGGAAAGAGGCCACGAGCTTCGCATCATCTCCTCGGACAAGGACCTGGCCCAACTGATCGGTGACGGGGATGCCTGGTGGGATTTTGCCCGCAAGCGCAGGCTCGATTCAGGGCAGATCCGGGAGCGGTTCGGCGTGGGCCCGGAGCAGATCCCGGATTACCTGGCCCTGACCGGGGATACGGTGGACAACATTCCCGGCGTGCCGGGCATCGGACCCAAGACCGCAGCGGCGCTGATGGCCCACTTTGGCACCCTGGAGGCCATCTATGAGCGTCTCGGAGAAGTCCCCCACCTGTCGATTCGGGGGGCCAGGAGCCTGGCCGGAAAGCTCCGGGACCATCAACCGGCGGCCATGCTGGCCCGGCAACTGACCGAAATCCGCCGGGATATTCCCGCCCTGGTGGCCCATCCCCGGGTCGAGCGGGGCGATCCGGACCTGGCCGGACTGGACGAACTGATGGACCACCTGGGCTTTGGCGCCCTGTTGCGCAACCGGCTCAAGAAGCTCTGCCAGGAAGAGGCCCCCAAATAGCTCCGGGGCCGGAGCGAGACAGGCTCAGGGCTCTCTTTGCTGTTCCTGCAGGGCCCGGCGCAGGGCCTCCTGGTCGCGGACTTCCATGGCCTTTTCGCTGTCCAGGGCCGTTCGAACTACCGGAACGGGGGGCAGGGAATCACCATCCAGGGGCTCGCCTTCCCGGTTGACCCGGCTCCAGTGATTGGCACCGAGATAGACCAGGTTGTCATCGACCACGGTTCCGTAGGTGGGTTGGTCAAAGGCCGGGTGGCTGGCCTCCAGCGGCACGATGCCGGTCACACCCAGCCCGTCGGGCCCGAGTTCGAGTCGGACCACGCGCTGGGGCGAAATTCCGCTCTGGATCACCACCAACCGGCCCTCCCACCAGAACAGTCCGTCGATACCTGAGACATTGAGCTCGTCGGGAATGGCCACCTGGAAGGCGTTGCCATCAGTAAGTCGGATCACGAACAGTCCCAGATCAAAGTCAGCCAGGTAAAGCAGGCTGCCATCACCGGACAGGGCCAGGCCCCGGATGCTCGGCAATTCCGGATTGCTGAATATGGGAATCGGATGCTCGGTTTCCGGCTCCAGGCGCACGATCATGGGATTGACCGTGTCGGCGGCGTAAACCGTTCCGTCCTCGGCCAGGGCAAGGGATCCGAGTACCGTGGGTTGCCCACCCAGGGCCATGGGATGGCGGGACTTGATCTCGCCGGAATCCAGGTCGATACGCAACAGGGCCGTGCGACCACGGTCATCGGACTGGTAATGGCGATACTGGCGGGTCACGCCGGTGGCCACCCACAGATCCCGGCGTTCGGCATCGACAGCCAGGTCGAATACCGACCAGAAATAACCCTCGTCCTCGCTGTCTGCGAAAACCTTCCAGGATTCCATGGAATCGTCGCTGACCAGCACCTGTCCATCGCGGACGGTGCCCAGGAAATAGCGGCCGGTTTCCGGATCATGGGCCAGGGTTTCAGGCATGGAAATGTCCTCGATCTCGGCCACAACCCGGCCTTCACCGAAAGGCTGCAGGGCCTGATCCATCAGGGACTTCAGGTGGTCGTAGAGCCGCTCGCCGCGCAGGCTTTCCACGTGCGGATTGGCTTCCCAGTCATGGGCCAGGCCCTGCTGCTGCATGATCAGCATCATGTTGAACGCCTTGGACCGCTCCCCGATTTCGGCATATCCCGAGACCAGCTGGGCCATGATTTGCGGGTCATGGGGCCGCATTTCCCGGAGTTTCTCCAGGGCTTCCACCCAGGCTTCGTAATCGCCCTGGCTGTAGGCCTGGGCTGCCTGGGAGGTCAGGCTGGCAAACACCTGGGCCGGGGCTTCCGGATCGGCCTGTTCGGACTGTGTATCATCCCGCAGGGGCTGACTCTGGCCTTCCATGGGAAGGACCAGCCCGAACAGAAAAGTGGCAGCAATCGCAATCTGGATTAATCTGTGCATGAATCAAAAAGCCTGTATTACTGATCGACAATGGGACCGGGACGGGGCCGGTTCGTTCCGGCAACAGGACAAACTAACATGAGCGACGATTCGACTGAAACCCTGTATTCCGGGCGTTACCTGAGTCTCAAGCGGACCGGCGGCTGGGAGTTTGCCGCCCGCCGCCACCCGCTGGTTGTTGTACTGATCGCCTGGACCCGGGATGCCGAGCTGTTGCTGGTCGAGCAGTTCCGCCCGCCCATCGATTGCCGGGCCATCGAACTGCCCGCCGGGCTGGTCGGTGACCGGGAAGGTGAGGAAGGCGAGGACCCGCTGATTGCCGCCGGACGGGAGCTGGAAGAAGAAACCGGATACCGTGCCGGCAAACTGGTTCCGGTCATGACCTGCCCCACCTCGGCGGGAATGAGCAACGAGCAGGTTCTGTTCGTCCGGGCACTGGACCTGGAGCAGACCGGCCCCGGGGGCGGAGACGCCAGCGAAGACATTACGGTCCATCACATCGCGGCCAGATCGGTGGATTCCTGGCTCAACCACCAGGCCGCGCAGGGGCGGGCCATCGATCCCAAAATCCACACCGGCCTGTACCTGTCCGGCCTGACGGTCCCTGACTCAGCTAACCGGTGAGCACAAGCCTGGCCAGCGTCCAGTAAAGCAGGACAAGCGCGGCGCCAAGCAGGCAGGTCCAGGTCAGCACAGTGCCCCAGAACCGCCCCAGGCTCACCCCCTGGGTCCGGCCAAGGCCCCAGGCATGAAGGATCCGGCCCAGGAAAAGTACAAGCCCGAACACATAAAGCCAGAAGGCCGGCAACTGAATCATCTCCATCAACCCGATGAG
>SLIZ01000250.1 GCA_007135395.1 Wenzhouxiangellaceae bacterium
CAATGGCGGACGCCAGGGGCTGCTCATGAACAAGCTTGCAACGGATGACCAGGGTCGGATTGCGGTGGTCCACAGCACCTTCCAGGAAGGCCAGACCAGCGACATCTGGCTGTTCCGGGGCGGGGTACACTAGCTCTTGTCCAGCCTTTTGAGAAATACCCCCATCACCTTCTCGGCCTGCTTGTCCCCGGCCTCCCGGGCTGCGGCCAGGCCCTTGTTCCAGGCACTCCGGGCGCTTTCCATATCTCCGGAGTCGTGACAGGCCTTCCCCAGGGCCTGCCAGGCGGCGGTGTAACCGGGCTTCATTTCCACCGCCTTTCGCAGATGGGCGATTGCCTGGTCGATGTCGCCGTTTTTCAACCGCCCCTGCCCGGCGGCAACCCGTGCCTCCGGCGTGTCGTTGCCATCTTCGATCAAACGTTCAATAACTTCCGGGTCCATTGAATCTCCACGATCTCGATATTCGGGCAAACATACCACTTGCCGACTGGTGGCAGATACTGGTTACCTGTTCCGGCTACCGCTTCCAGTAGCCGGGGGTGAACAGCACCAGGATGGTAAAGATCTCCAGCCGCCCCAGGAGCATGGCGAAACTCATCAGCCACTTGGTGGGTTCCGTGAGATTGCCCCAGTGGGCCCCGGCCTCACCAAGGGCCGGGCCCAGGTTGTTCATGGCCGAAAACACAACGGATACGGAGGTGACCAGGTCTTCCTCCAGGCTGGATATGACCAGTGTGAGTATCACAATGCACAGGATGTAAAGCGATACATAACCCCATACCGCGTTGGCCACTTCCTGGTTGAGGGTTCGCTTGCCGAACTTCAGCGGTACAACCGAGCGCGGGTGGATCAACTGCTTGAGTTCCCGGATCCCCTGCTTGGTTAGCAGATAGACCCGCACAATCTTGAACCCGCCCGTGGTGGCACCGGCGCAGCCGCCCAGGGCGCTGATCATGATCAGAAGCAAGGGCAAGGTGCCGGGCCAGAGATAGACCTCGGCGTTCCCGAAACCGGTTGTGGTGGTATAGGAAACCGCCTGGAAGACCGCGTAGCGCAGGGACTGCCAGATGTCGTCGTAAACCTGCTGGCGCCAGAGCAGGATGGTAACCAGCACGGATATTCCAAGCAGCAAAAGGGCAAACAGCCTCAGTTCCGGATCCTTGAGATAGGACTGGGCGCTTCCCCGGCGCAGGGCCACGAAATGGAGTGCAAAATTGATACTGGAGATGAACAGGAAAAAAACCACCAGGGACTCGATCAATGGGCTGTCGAAATGGCCAATGGATGCGTCGTGGGTTGAAAACCCTGCCGTTGCGATGGTGCTGAAGCTGTGGGTAACCGCATCAAACAGCCCCATGCCGGCCGCCCAGTAGGCGCCGGCACACACCAGGGTCAGGCCGATGTAGATCAGCCACAGGGCCTTTGCGGTTTCGGCCACCCGGGGGGTCAGACGGTTTTCCTTGACCGGACCGGTCGCCTCGGCCTTGTATATCTGCATCCCGCCGACCCGGAGCATGGGCAGGATGGCCACCGCCAGTACGATGATTCCGAGACCGCCCATCCATTGAAGTTGCTGGCGGTACCAGCGAATGGAAATCGGCATTTCACCAATGCCGGAAAATACCGTTGCCCCGGTGGTGGTGATGCCGGAAGTGGATTCGAACACCGCATCGGCCAGGCTGGCCTCCAGCACCAGCACAAAGGGGAGAGCCCCGGCCAGGGCCACGGAAGCCCAGCAGGCCACCACCACGAGAAAGCCGTCAGCTACCCGCAGGTCCATGCCCGCCTTTCGGTTGGGCAGGTAAAGAAGGGTCCCTCCCAGCATCACCAGGCCGAAACTGGCCATAAAGGCCCCTGCAGCCCCGTCGTCGTTTACCAGTGCAAACAGCAGGGGCGGCAGAAAGCCGATGCTGATGAACATGAGCAGGAGGCCGACGACCTGCAGGACGGAGGAATAAGCCCTCATTACATGAAAACCGCATCCACGGAAAACAGGCTTTCGACTTCCCCGATCCGCTTCTTGTCGGATACAAACAGGATCACATGGTCTTCGGGCTGGATCACCGTATCATGATGAGCCATGATGACCTCTTCGCCCCGGACCACCCCGCCGATAAGGGTTCCGGGGGGCAGATCGATTTCCTCGATCATGCGCCCGGCCACCCGGGACCGGACCGGGTCGCCATGGACCACCACTTCGATGGCCTCAGCCGCACCCCGCCGGAGGGAGTGAATGCGGACCATGTGCCCTTTGCGAATGTGGGTCAGCAAGGCGCCAATGGTGACCTGCTGTGGGGACACGGCCACGTCGATCCGGTCGGACTCGACCAGCTCAGCATAGGCCGGCCGGTTGATCAGGGTGATCACCTTGTCGGCCCCCATGCGCTTGGCCAGCATGGAAGAGAGAATATTGGCCTCGTCATCATTGGTCAGGGCGCAGAAGATATCGATGTCGTCGATCCCTTCTTCGTGCAACAGGTCTTCGTCGGCGCAATCACCAACAAGCACAATGGTGGTATCCAGCTCTTCGGCCACATACTCGGCCCGTTGCCGGTCGGATTCGATGAGCTTGACGTGGTAGCGACCTTCCAGAGAGGCTGCAAGGGACTTGCCGATGTTACCGCCACCGGCCAGCATGATCCGCCGGGCCGGCCGGCCCAGCCGCCTGAACTCCCGCATCATGATGGGAATATCCTTGGTGGCGGCCAGGAAAAAAACCAGGTCATCCACCTCGATGACCGTATCCCCGTCGGGAACGATTGCCTTTTCGTTGCGAAAGATGGCCGCGACCCGGGCATCCACATCCTCGGGCAGCTGTTCGGGCAAGGCGCTCAGGCTGTGCCCCACCAGCGGTCCGTCGTGAAAGGCCCTGGTTGCGACCAGCCTTGCCAGCCCGTTGGCAAAATCCATGACCTGCAGGGCACCCGGGTATTCGATCAACCGCTGGATGTGCTCGGTGACCAGGGCCTCGGGGCTGATCAGGACATCGATGGGGGCATGTTCACTCTTGAACAGCTCCGGGTGGTCCAGGTAATCGGAAGCCCGGATCCGGGCGACCTTCATGGGAGTATTGAACAGGGTATAGGCCACCTGGCAGGCGACCATGTTGGTCTCGTCGCTGTTGGTCAAGGCGATCAGGAGATCGGCATCCTCGATGCCGGCACGAATGAGCGTGCGGGGATGGGATGCGTGGCCGGCGACGACCCGGATATCCATCTTCTCCTGCATCTGCCGGAGGCGATTGCCGTCGATATCGACAATCGTGATGTCGTTTTCCTCGCGGGACAGGTTCGCTGCAATGCTGCTGCCTACCTGCCCGGCACCGAGGATAATGATTCGCATGGATGCTGACTCCCGGGATTACCCGAACTGGCGCGGGCCGAAATCATCTGGTCTGAAAGGCTAAACCCTGGCCATCGTGCTGGCAAGCCTGTGGCCAATGGCTATGGGTGATACAAAACTTGCCAATCAAGAAGACTCGCCCCGGGCAACGGCCTTGGGGTCGATTTCCAACTGACGGAGCTTGCGATACAGGTGAGTGCGCTCCATTCCCACCACGTCCGCCAGCTTGCCCACGCTCCCCTCGACCCGCTTGAGCTGGTGGATCAGGTAATCCTTCTCGAACGCTTCCCGGGCCTCCCGGAGGGGCAGGTTGTACAGACCACCCCCGTCGGTCCCGGACAGTCCCGGCGCGGATGCCGGGCTGCTTGCCAGCACCTGGTCGACCTCTTCAAGGGAAATCTCGTCGCTGCGCCCCAGGACCAGAAGGCGCTGGATCAGGTTGCGCAATTCCCGCAAGTTCCCGGGCCATTCATAGTTGCGAAGCCGGTTCTGGGCAGCCACCGAAAAAGGACGGTAGGGAACCTGGTCCCGGCTCGGAAAATACTCGGCATAGAAGCGAACCAGTTCGGGAATGTCCTCCATGCGCTCGCGCAGGGTCGGCACTTGAAGGGGAAGAACATTGACCTTGTAACAAAGCGCCTCTTCGAAGCTTCCGGCCCGAACCAGCTTCTCCAGTGACTGACTGGCACCGCAGAGCAACCTGACGTCCAGCGTGGGGCTGGTGGCCCGGGTGGGGAGAATCCGCCCCGATTCCAGCACCGACAACAGCCATTTCTGGCTTTCCGGCCCCATCCGGGCCAGGTCGTCGATGAAAAGCACGCCGGTCTGGGCCGTGGCCAGCAGGCCATCCTCGCTTTCACTGCCGGCCAGAAGCGTTCTGAGATCCGCGTCCGACATCCGCGTCGAAGCAGTCACGAAGGGCCCGCTGGCCCGGTCTCCGTTGGCATGAATCCAGCGCGCCACCTGTTCCTTGCCGACTCCGGGTTCTCCCAGGATCAGTACCGGGGCTTCGTGGGCAGCCACCTTTTCAAGCTGCCGCCTCAGGTTCTGGACCATCGGACTGCGCCCCACCGGCTCGAGCACCGGAGGAAGGTGCTGTCGCAGTCCCTCGTTTTCCCGTCTCAGGCGACCGGTATCCAGCGCGTTCTTGACCGTGACAAGAAGCTTGGCCATGGAGATGGGCTTTTCAATGAAATCCCAGGCCCCCAGGCGGGTCGCCTCCACCGCAGTCTCCACCGTGCCGTGGCCGGAAATCATGACCACCGGGCACTCCAGGGTCTCCGATTCGGTCCATTCCCTAAGCAGGCTGATCCCGTCCATTCCCGGCATCCAGACATCGAGCAGCACCAGGTCCGGGTCGTGCTGGATCCGGGCCTCCCGGGCCTGTGGAGCATCACAGGCCGAATGGACCTCGTAGCCCTCGTCGGAAAGTATGTCCTGGATGGTTTCCCGGATATCCGGTTCATCGTCAACGATCAGAATGGTGGCGCTGGCCATGGGCTGGACTACTCGCTGCTGGATTTGTAGCGTGGATGCGACAGCATATCCGATGTGGGTACAGGCAACCAGATTCTTATCCGTGCACCGTCCTGTCCATTGCAGGCCTCGATTTCGCCGCCGTGCTGCTCGACAATCCGCCGGACAATGGGCAAGCCCAGCCCGGTTCCGCGATTCTTGGTGGTCACATAGGGCTCGAAAAGGTGGCCGAGCACCTCCTCGGAGAATCCCGGGCCGTTATCGGTAATCTCCAGTTCCAGCCAGTGCTCACCGGACCGGTCGGTCTGGCGGGTGGATATTCTCATTTCCGGGCGGCCTTCCGGATGGGCTTCCTGAGCGTTTCGGATGAGATTGTGAAGGAGCTGGCGCAGCATGTCCGAATCCGCCCGGATGCGATCGTTTCCGGCCTCCAGCCGGGTCACGAACTCGATCCGGTCCCCGGCGGAGGCATACAGGTCGGTAACCTCTTCGATCAGATCGTTGATATTCACCGGCTCAGGACGCATGCCCGGGGCATGGGCGTAGTCGCCGAACGCATTGACCAGGCGCTTGAGCGCGTCGACCTGGGAAACGATGGTTCGGGTGGACTTGTCCAGCAGCGCCCTCGAGGCCCCCTGGAGTTCCGGGGCCAGTTTCAGCTGCAAGCGCTCGGTGGCCAGCCGTATCGGGGTCAGCGGGTTTTTCACCTCGTGGGCCAGGCGCCTGGCCACCTCGGCCCATGCCGCCTCGCGCTGGGCCTGATCGAGCACCGTGACATCATCGAAGACCACCACATGCCCGCGGCCCTGCCCATCGCCTACCGGCAGTACCGAACCCCGACAGACCAGTACCAGCGGGTCTTCAGGAGTACCCAGCTTGATCTCCCGGCGCCATTCCCGGGCACCTTCCCGCATTCGTTCCCGGATGCTGGCAACCAGCGGTTCAAGGTCCCGCCGCTGGCTGGCAAGTGCCTCCAGGGGCTGGTCGCGAAACCCGTCCAGGTCCACACCCAGGATCTCACCGGCACTCGGATTCCACGCGGCCAGGCGGCCGTTTTCATCAGTCGCAATGACCCCGGCCGAAAGCCGGCTCAGGACGGTTTCCAGGTAATGGCGCTGGGCCTCAAGCTGCTGCTGGCTGCTGGCCAGCTCCCGGGTCATGAGGTTGAACGAGCGGACCAGAAAGCCCAGTTCATCACGGGAGGAAACGTCAAGCTCCCTGGGAAACCGTCCTGCGGTCATTTCCTCGGTGGCCTCAGCCAGGTCGCGAACCGGGGCTACCAGGCGCCTGGCGGCATTCAAGGCCAGCAGCATGGCCAGCAGACCGGTCAGGAGCAATACCAGGGACAGGATCAGGATGAAGCTTTGCTCCAGGCGTTCGCGCAGATAGGCCACATTGCCGTACCGGTGATGGGCCTCCTCCACGGACTGGGCCAGGCGGCTGAAATCCTCGGGCAAGGGGTAGATGGCCTGGAGAATTCGTCCGGTCTGTCCCGGGCGGCCGGCGGGAACCGGATGGAGTACCCGGATCTGCAACCCGGTGTCTCCCACCGGCTCCACATCGGCATAGACGTCCCCCCGGGAAGCCTGGGAAAGGGCGAACCCGGAGGGGAGGTCGGGCAACAGTTCGGTGGAATCGATATGGGCAAACGCCAGGTTCTGGCCCGAGGTGTCGAACACGCTCAGTTCAACCGGTCCGGCAGAGCTGACCCGGCCGACCAGCTCGCCGAAAAGCAACTCGTCTTCCACCCCCCCGGCTGCACGGGCAACCCGACGCGTCTGCCCCCGCACCTCCCGGGTCCGGATATCGATGAATACCCTTCCCATCTCCATGGAATCGGCCAGGGCCTGCTCCGTTTCCACATCAAACCAGCCCTCAATGGTCTCGCCGATGAATTCCACTGAAAACAGGTAGACAACCAGGACCGGTGGCAACGCCAGGGCCAGAAACACCCAGACCAGGCGGGCGGTCAGCCGGGCACCGGGGCGACGCTTGCGGACACTGCCGACCAGGCTGACCAGCCGGCCCAGGATGACGCCGGCAAGAACCACAAGGGCCACCGCTGTTGCCACGAAAACCGAGAGATTCAGTCGCCCGAGCTGGGTCGATTCCTGCTCGACCGAGGAAACCAGGTACAGCGCCGACAGTAGGACCGACAGGGCGGCCACAAAGGGTATGGCTCGCAGAAGGCGTTTCACTGGACTTCGAAGCGCCAGGTGTGCCAGCGGCTGGACAACCGCCAATCCCTCGAAAACCATGCCGGCAGACGCATGGGCGACGGTAATCGGGTGATATCCAGGTAAACCCGGACCTGGACCTGCCAGGAGCCGGCCTCCGCCTCGTCGGCATCCAGTCCGGGCACCAGGGTTCGGGGGCGGCGCAGGTCATCGAACACCATCGACAAACGGGGGAAGGTCTCCCGCTCGCCGCTGCCCAGGTCAGTCAGCTGGTAGTGTCGGGAAAAGGGTAGATAACGGATCTCGAACAGGCGGGTTTCCCGGTACTTCTCCCGGGCGATCAACCAGTGGATCCGGCTGGCCCGGCCCTGCAGGGCGATCACCAGGGCAACCCCGTTTTCCAGGGCCTCCAGGGGCTCCGCCCCGGGATTGAAATTCACACCCGCCGAAAGCTCGAGCAAACCGTTGTTCCGGTCCATGGTCGGTTCGACCAGTGCGATCGACGACCGGGTATCGTCATTGGCCAGAAGCGGTGCGGACAAACCGAGCAAGATAAAACCCATCCATGCCATCGTGACCAGGAAGAATCTGGCGACCCTCACCGGCCGGCTCACCGATGGCCCCGGGGGGTTCATCCGGTCGGGCATCGTCATGGGTCTGGACAAAGCGGCGTGTCTGGGCAGCATTTTCCGAGTGGAAGACCGAGCAGGTAACGTAGACAAGCATACCGCCGGGCTTGACCAACGGCCAGAGCTTGTTCAGCAGCCGGGCCTGGACCTGTTCGTATTCGGCCAGGTCGGATTCCCGCCGAAGCCACCGGATTTCCGGATGGCGACGCAAGACGCCGGTTGAAGAACACGGCGCATCGACCAGGACCCGGTCGAACAGCCGGCCGTCCCACCAGGCATCCACGTCCGCCGCATCGGCGGTAACAACCTGAGCCGAAAGCCCGAGTCGTTGCAGGTTCTCCTCGATCCGGCCGGTCCGGGTGGAATCCGATTCAACGGCCACAAGATCCACCTCGGCCCGCTCGAGCAGGTGGCAGGCCTTGCCCCCGGGAGCAGCACAGGCATCCAGAATTCGCATTCCATCGGCCGGGTCCACCCAGTCGGTGGCAACCTGGGCGCCCCCATCCTGGACCGAAACCTTGCCCGCATCCCACCCGGGTAGCCGGCCAATGGCCATCCGCTGGTCCAGTACCAGGCCATCGGGCAGCCCCGATACCGAATGACTGCCGATCCCCTCCGCCTCCAGAGCCTTGAGGTAATCGTCCCGGCTCGTGCGCTGCCGGTTGACCCTCAGCCACAGCGGCGGGGTTTCATTCGAGGCACTGGCAATCGCCGACCAGTGTTCTGGCCAGTCGCTGCGCAATCGCTTGATCATCCACTCCGGCAACCCGTAACGCAGGGAATCGGTTTCCGGCATCTGCCCGGACAGGGTCTCCTGCTGGCGCAAGTAACCCTTGAGCACCCCGTTGACCAGCCCGGTCAACCGCTCCTGCCGGGCCATGCGGGCGGCCTGGACCGTCGCGTGGACCACACCGTGGGGCGCCAGCCGAAGGGTTTCGAGCTGGGCGAGGCCTCCGAGCAACAGAAAATGAACCAGCCGCTCCCGCCGGGGCAGGGGCCGCTTGAGCAACTCCGATAGCAGCCATTCCAGCCGCGGAAGCCACCGCATCACTTCCAGGGTGATTCGTCTTGCAAGGGCCCGGTCCTGACTGGTCGCCATGCCCTTCCAGTGCTCCGACGATGCCTGGCCCAGGCTCTGGCCGTTATCGAGTACCGCCCGACAGGCCCGGGCCGCGGCCAGCCGGGCGGCCGCCCCGTCATCCCGGGTCGATGGGGGTTTGCTAGCGCCAGTCCGGGCGGGCATTGAGCCACTCCGTTGCCGCCATGCGGCGCTTGCCGGGACGCTGCAGTTCCAGTAGATCCAGGGCACCCCGGCCACAGGCAACTCGGATGGCATCGACCCCGTGTCCGGTAATCAATTCTCCCGGCTGACCAGCGGCCTCGACCGGTCGGGCTCGGAACACGCGCACCGGCTCCCCGCCAACCTCGCCGTGGGCCACCGGCCAGGGATTGTAGGCCCGAACCGCCCGGGCGAGTTCTTCGGCCGGTCGGTTCCATTCCAGCCGGGCATCGGACTTTCTGATCAGGGGTGCATGGGTGGCCCGGGAATCGTCCTGGGCCCGGGGGGCGGGCAGCCGGTCATCGGTCAGTGCATCCAGGGCCTGGTCGACAACCTGACCGGCCAATTCCGCCAACCGGTCGTGAAGGGTCCCGGCATTTTCCTCCGGCCCGATCTCCAGGCTGCGGGAGAAAATCACCGGTCCGGTATCCAGGCCCTCGTCCATGGCCATCAGGCTGATGCCGGTTTGCCGGTCCCCGGCCAGGATGGCCTGCTGGATGGGGCTGGCACCACGCCATCTGGGCAGCAGGGATGCATGCAGGTTCCAGCAGCCCCCGGGGGGAAGGGAAAGAACAGTCGACGGCAGGATCAGGCCGTAGGCGGCGGTGATCAGAAGGTCGGGCTGGAAATCCCGCAAAACCTGCACCGTGCGACCTTCTTTCAGGCTCACCGGCTGGAAAACCTCCAGACCGTGGTCGAGTGCCAGCTGTTTGACCGGCGGTGGGCGAACCGACCGGCCACGGCCCGCCGGGCGATCAGGCTGGGTGAGCACCAGTCCCGGTGGACAACCCCGGTTGACCAGCGCGGACAAGGCCGGACAGGCAAATTCCGGCGTGCCGGCAAAAATGATCCGCAGCGAGGCCATGGGGAAATCCGCCGAAAGGCGGTTACCGGGCTGCTGCCGGTTGTCCCTCCCGGGCATCCTCCCGGCGCTGCTTCTTCAGCCGCTTTTCCACCATGCGGCGCTTGAGCGGCGAAAGGTAATCCACAAACAGTTTGCCCTCCAGGTGATCCATTTCGTGCTGCACGCAGACGGCCTTGAGCCCATCCAGGTCAAGCTCGAAGGTTTCTCCCCCGGTATCCAGGGCACGGACCCGGACCTGGGCGGAGCGATTGACCTCGGCCTGGATGCCGGGGACCGAAAGGCAGCCTTCCTCACAGGTCTGTTCCCCGGAGCGGTCGATGATTTCCGGGTTGATGAAAACCAGGGGGTCGTCCCGACCTTCGCTGACATCCATGACCAGCATGCGGATATGCTGGTCGACCTGGGTTGCGGCCAGGCCAATACCCGAAGCCGAGTACATGGTCTCAAGCATATCGGCCGCCAGTTCCCGGTGTTGATCGGTGACCTGGCTCACAGGTGCGGCCACTTTCCGGAGGCGCGGGTCGGGAAATTCGAGAATATCCAGTTTGGCCATTGACTTAGAAAACCTTTTTAAAGGTGCGTTTTACAACAAGAATGTTTATGATAGCGACAAAATGTTAACTATACTGGCCCAAAGTGAGGGAGACGCCCTGTGAGCCGATTGACACTGCTCATCGCTAGTTTGTTCCTGGCCGCATCGCTGGCAGCGCAGGAGGTGGAGCTGCGCGAGGACCATCCGAGGGAACACGTGGTTGAAGAAGGGGACACCCTGTGGGATATCGCAGCGCGATTTCTCACCCGCCCCTGGCAATGGCCGGCAATCTGGCAGGCCAACCCCCAGATTGACAATCCGCACCTGATTTTCCCGGGAGACGTGATCTCGCTGGTCTATATCGACGGCGAACCGCGGCTCATGGTGGACGAAACCCGCAGGTTGTCACCGGAAATACGCCGGGAACCCCTGGTCGGACCGATTACCACTATCCCCCTGGACGCCATCGAGGAGTTCCTCCGTCGCCCCCGGGTCATATCCGAGGATGAGTACGACGACCTTCCCTATATAGTCTCCAACGAGGAACGGCGGTTTTATTCGGCCACCGGCGACCGGGTTTACGTGCGCGATCTGCATGGCGTCTCGCCTGGCGACGAGGTGATCATCGGTCAGCTCAACTATATTTTTCACGAGATTCCA
The DNA here is from genome assembly GCA_007135395.1 of Wenzhouxiangellaceae bacterium. GTDB lineage: Bacteria > Pseudomonadota > Gammaproteobacteria > Xanthomonadales > Wenzhouxiangellaceae > SLIZ01. The sequence goes on from SLIZ01000250.1 coordinate 10,961, forward strand.
AGCACCGAGGACGATACCGGAGCCCGCGAACTCCGCCGGAGCCGGGTAGGCACCCGGGGCCAGGTCCGGTTTCAGGAGCGGCCGCCGAACCGGTTCTGGCAGGTGGTCGAATCCCGGCAATGGGAACCCTGGCCTGTACTGGGTTACGAGATGTGGGAAGCGGCGGTCGCGCAGGTGCTTCAAGCCGGCGACCCGGCAATCCTCCAGATCGTCGAGGGCAGGCGTGAAGTCAAGGAAGGCGATCGTATCCTGCCCATCGACGATCATGTCTACAGTCCCCACTTCGAACCTCGGGCAATGGACGAAGTCCCGGAAAACGCCCGGGTCCTGTCCCTGAGCGAGGCCTACTTCGGAGCCGGTCATTATCAGATCGTGGGCCTGAGCGTTGGTCAGCGGGACGGAGTGGAAGCCGGACACGTCTTTTCCAGCTTCCATCCGGGCCAGACCATCCGGGACGAGATCAAGTACCCCTGGCACAGCAGGGCTGCGATCAACAACTGGGACCGCCGTTTTGTCGACCTTCCCGATGAGTACAGTGGCGAGATCATGGTTTTCAGGACCTTCGATGAAGTCAGTTACGGCATCATCCTCGACGGAAGGCGGGAAGTCCGGATGGGTGATGTCCTGAAACACCCGGACCAGCGCCTCTGATCGGGTCCGGGTCCAGGCAGACCCGGCTCCGGGGGAAAGGATGGCAGGGGACAGGGATCAGACCTGGCTGACATTGAGCCTGGCCCCCGGTCTGGGGCCGGCCGGGCTGGAGCCGTTGCTGGAGCGATTCGGTGACGGGCCCGGAATTCTGGCGGCCAGTGACCGGGAACTGGAGCAAGGCGGGCTGGACCGGAATCTCATCGGGGCGCTGCGCAAACCCGACCGGGAAGCCTTCCGGGCCGGGCTGGAATGGCTTGAGGCGCCCGACCACCACCTGGTGGCCATG
>SLIZ01000196.1 GCA_007135395.1 Wenzhouxiangellaceae bacterium
AAAATTTCGGCACATGCGGCGGTGAGGCTGGTTCTGGTGGTTACGGGAGGTGGGGCGATGTTCGGTTCCCCTGCTCCCAGCGCCGGGTCAACCCTACCGCAGGAATATGGGGAGGTGCAAATCTGGTTGGCTCACTCGACCTCCTGGACACCCACCATCGAACCTCCAAAAGGCGTCCTCTACTCCACCCGGCTGCTTCCTTCCTCCCACCGGGGGTCGCTGGCTGCCTCGACCTGGCCGGTCTCACGGTTCCACATGACCCCGTGCATGTTGCCCCAGGTGCGGTCACGGGTGGTTACTTCATGGCCCAGGGACTGGAGTTCGGAAATTTCCTCCTCGGTCAGGAAATCCGGCTCCAGGGAAATCTCGTCGGGCTGATACTGGTGGTGAAAGCGGGGACTGGACACCCAGGATTCCGGCCCGTTGCCATCCATGAAATCCAGGATGCCCAGCAGCACCATGGTGATGATGCGTGACCCGCCCGGGGTTCCCAGCACTGCGGTGCGTTCCGGACCCAACACGATTGCCGGGCTCATCGAGGAGAGCATGCGCTTTCCCGGCTCGATGGCATTGGCGGCAAAGCCGATCAGGCCGTAGGCATTGGGCTCGCCCGGGGCTGCGGCGAAATCGTCCATCTCGTTGTTCAACAGAACGCCGGTTCCTTCGGCCACGAACCCGGACCCGTAGGGCAGATTGATGGTCAGGGTGGCGGAGACCAGGTTGCCGTCGTCATCCATCAGCGAGAAATGGGAGGTATTGTCGCTCTCGGCAAATTCCAGTTCCGCATCGGCGGCCAGCATTGCGCTCGGCGTGGCCCGGTCGGTCCGGATGGTCGACCGCAACCCGGCAGCGTAGTGGGGGCTCAAGAGCATCTCCGAGGGGATCTCGGCAAAATCCGGGTCCCCAAGGTAAAGGGCCCGATCCCGGTAGGCCCGGCGCATGGCCTCGGACAACAGGTGAATTCGCTCGACCCGGGTTTTTTCGGAAAGGTCCCAGGGCTCGACCATGTTGAGAATCTGGGCAATGGCAATGCCCCCGGACGACGGCGGTGAGGCAGTGAGCAATTCATGACCACGTAGACTGGTCCGGACCGGCTCGCGCTCGGCGACCTGGTAGGAAGCCAGGTCTTCGGCCGACCAGATGCCGCCGGCACCGCGGACCGATTCCACCATCTTCCGGGCGAGTTCCCCCTTGTAGAATCCATCGGGACCATTCTCGGCCAGTTTTTCAAGGGTCCGGGCAAGGTCTTCCTGGACCAGGGTGTGGCCGAGCTCCGGGATCTCCCCGTCAACCAGGAATATCTCTGCGGCTTCCGGGTAACGCTTGACCACATCGTCGCGCCAGCCCATCAGGCGCCGATACTTTTCGTCCACGGGAAAGCCTTCCCGGGCCAGGCGGATGGCCGGGGCCAGGACGGTGGCCAGATCAAGCTGGCCGTATTCTTCCACGATATGAGCCCAGGCCGCCGGCGCACCGGGGATACCGGCAGCCAATGGGCCGTTGATGGCCAGGTCCCGGTTCACTTCCCCGTCCTCGTCCAGGTACATGTCCCGGTAAGCCTCGGAAGGGGCCGTTTCCCGGCCATCGACCATGATCGAGTGCCCGTCACTGGCCCGGTGCAGAAGCCAGAAACCACCGCCACCGATTCCCGAGCTGGCCGGTTCGACCACCGCCAGAGCAGCCGAGACTGCAACGGCGGCATCGAAGGCGTTTCCACCAGCCTGGAGAATCTCGTGGCCGGTATCGGTGGCCAGCCCGTGGGCCGATGCCACCGCTGCCTTGCCCGGCCGGGGCTCTTCGGCAATGCCGGGGGCCGCAAGTACGAGCCCGAACAGCAGGCCCGCGATTCCAATTAATGAACGTCTCATGCCAGTTCCCTTTTCAGTGCCGCCTCGACCCGGGGATCGACAAACTCCGAGACATCTCCATCGAGGCGGGCAATTTCCTTGACCAGTGTTGAGGATATGAAGCTGAACTCCTCGGCCGGGGTCATGAATACCGTTTCCACGTGGCGGTCCAGGTGCCGGTTCATGGAGGCAAGCTGGAACTCGTACTCGAAATCCGAAACCGCCCGCAGGCCACGCAGGATCACCCCGGCCTCGCGCTTGCGGACGAAATGGACCAGCAACTCGTCGAAACCGGTCACCTCCACGTTGTCCAGCCCCCGCTCGCCGAGGATCTCCTCGGCCAGGCTGATCCGAAGATCCATCTTGAGAAGGGGCTTCTTGTGGGGGCTTTCGGCAATGGCCACGATCAGGTGACCGAACATGCGCGCGGCCCGCTCCACCAGGTCCACATGACCGTTGGTCAGCGGATCGAAGGTGCCGGGATAGATGGCAGTGGTGTAACGGGGCTTGTCGGTCATGGGCACCGGCCTGATGGAAGTGGGGGAAATTATACCGGGGACGGGGCCGGGCGCAGGACCCGCATCTTCACTTCGCCCATCACCTTGTCCCGCTCGATTTCCCAGTCCGATTCCCGGCCGGCAAGCGGATCGGGTTCCCGCAGACCGGTTTCCAGGTAGACCCGGCCGCCGGCTGCCAACAATTCGTTGTCGCGAATCGAGTCCAGGGCCCGGCAGGCCAGATCGGTGTTGAACGGCGGGTCGATAAAGATCAGGTCGAAAGACTCGGTGCTCGCAGGCATCCACTTAAGGCTGTCGCTGGAAAGCACCCGGATCCGGCATTCAACCGGGTCGGACTGCAGGGTGCTGACCGTCTCGCGCAATACCCCGGCCGCGCGCCGGTCCCGCTCGATGAGTACCACTTCCCCGGCCCCCCGGGAAGCCGCTTCCAGGCCCAGGGCCCCGGTGCCCGCGAAGGCATCCAGGCACCGGCTTCCGGCAAGCCCGGGGCCGAGCCAGTTGAACAGGGTTTCGCGGCTGCGGTCGCCGGAAGGTCGAAGGCCCGGACGGTCGGCCACCGTCAGCCTTCTGCCGCCCCACTGGCCACCGATGATTCGAATTCTGCTCGCCATGCTTGGGACCTTTGCTCGATTCCGGTTAGCATAACGGCCCATCTACCATCCGGCCCGATGAATGTTCTCGATCTTCCGCCGCAAGAAGTCCGGCAAGG
>SLIZ01000142.1 GCA_007135395.1 Wenzhouxiangellaceae bacterium
GAGGGGCTTGCCTCTCAGTGTCCGTGGACTGCGTTCTCGGCGCTTGATGTAGACCATGCTACACCTGGCGCGCCGACGCCTTGCCACGAACGCTGAGAGACAAGCTGAATGTCTGCTGATTTGTGATCTCGTTAGTATCTTCGGTCATTCGATGGGCCGGCCAGCGCAGGCCGGGGCTATTCCCGGCGAGCATGCATGATCGGCCAGCAAAGTTGATTCAGTCGCTACACTACCGCCCTGGAGCGACCGAAGGAATCACGACTTGAGTCACGAAGAGACCGCCTGGCACGAACTTGACCGGGAAGAATGCCTCGACAGGCTGGAGACCTCAGAAAAGGGACTTTCGTCTGCGGAGGCCGAAAACCGCCTCCAGCGCCATGGCCCGAACCGGCTGGGTGAAACCAGTCAGGACAGCGCATTCAAACGGTTCCTGGTGCAGTTCCACAATGTGCTCATTTACATCCTGATTGTCGCCGCCGCCGGAACGGCCCTGCTGGGTGAGTGGATCGACACTGGAGTGATTCTGGCCGTGGTCGTAATCAATGCCACCATCGGATTTATCCAGGAGGGCCGGGCCGAACGGGCCATGGACTCCATCCGGGCCATGCTTTCCCCCCGAACCAGGGTACTTCGCGACGGGCGCCGGGAGACCCGGGATGCCGAGGATCTCGTTCCCGGCGATGTGGTGCTGCTCAAGGCCGGTGACCGGGTCCCGGCGGACCTCCGGATTCTCCAGGCACGCTCGTTGAGTATCGACGAGGCGGTGCTCACCGGAGAATCCATGGCGGCAGCCAAGGAAACCGGAACTGTGCCCGGGGACACGGATCTGGGGGACCGAATCTCGATGGCCTTTTCCGGCACCCTGGTAACGGCAGGCACAGGGCAGGGGGTGGTTGTAGAAACCGGGGAGCACACGGAGATCGGCAAGGTCAGCGAGCTGCTGTCCCGGGTGGACTCCGTCACCACGCCCCTGCTGAAACAAATGGACAGCTTTGGACGCCGTCTGAGCCTTGTGATCCTGGTGCTGGCCGCATTCACCTTCATGGTGGGGCTGTGGCTACGCGACTACCCGGCCCTGGACATGTTCCTGGCCGCTGTCAGCCTGGCCGTTGCCGCCATCCCCGAGGGGCTGCCGGCCATCATGACCATCATCCTGGCCATCGGGGTTCAGCGCATGGCCCGCCGCAATGCCATCATCCGGCGGTTGCCGGCCGTGGAAACCCTCGGGTCGGTCACGATCATCTGTTCGGACAAGACCGGGACCCTGACCCGTAACGAGATGACCGTCCAGGAGGTCATCACCGCCGGGCAACGCTACACGGTTTCGGGAACCGGCTACGAGCCCGCGGGTCAGTTCCGGATCGATGACCGGCAGGCAGACACCGACGAACTCGGTGACGACGAACCGCTCCAGGAGCTTTTGCGCGCCGGAATGCTGTGCAATGAGGCTGCCGTCTACGAAGACGACGGCCGGTGGAAGCTGGAAGGGGAGCCAACCGAAGGGGCGCTGGTAACCCTGGCGATGAAGGCGGGCATGGACAAATCCGCGCAGGAGTCACAATGGCCCCACCTGGATACCCTGCCCTTCGACTCCGACCACAAGTACATGGCTACCCTCCACGACGGGCCGGACAATGACCGCAAGGTCTTCATCAAGGGGGCACCCGAGGCCCTGCTTGATCGTTGCAGTACCCAGCAAAGCGCCGATGGCCCGACCGATCTTGACCGGGAATACTGGGACAAGATCCTCGACCAGGTGGCTGCCAACGGCGAGCGCCTGCTGGCCCTGGCGGTAGCCGACGGAAAGCCGGGTGAAGACTCCATCCATGCCGGGGACCTGGGGTCCGGCCTGGTGCTGCTGGGCGTGGTAGGCATTATCGACCCCCCGCGGGACGAGGCGATTGAAGCGGTTTCCGACTGTGCCAGGGCGGGAATCCGGGTCAAGATGATCACCGGAGACCATTCAGCCACCGCGCGTGCCATCGGAAAGAAACTGGGGATTGGTGACGGCAGCGAGGGGCTGACCGGTCGGGACCTGGAAGGCCTCGACGATGAGGCGCTGGAAGAACAGGCAGACCGGGTCGATGTTTTTGCCCGAACGACCCCGGAACACAAACTGCGACTGGTTCGCGCGCTCCAGGCCCGGGGCAGGATCGTGGCCATGACCGGCGATGGGGTCAACGATGCCCCGGCACTCAAGCGGGCCGATGTGGGGATTGCCATGGGCCAGAAGGGCACCGAGGCGGCCAAGGAAGCCTCGGAAATGGTGCTGGCCGACGACAATTTCGCCTCCATTGCCGCGGCGGTGCAGGAAGGAAGGACGGTCTATGACAACCTGAAAAAGGCCGTTCTTTTCATCCTTCCGACCAATTTTGGTCAGGCCTTCACCATCGTATGTGCCATCGCCCTGGGCATGACCCTGCCTCTGTCCCCGGTACAGGTCCTGTGGGTCAACATGGTCACGGCGGTGACCCTGGCCCTGGCACTGGCTTTCGAGCCGGCCGAACCGGGACTTATGAAGCGGCCCCCGCGAGACCCGGGGACCCCCCTGCTGACCGGACTGCTGATCTGGCGGGTCGGTTTCGTATCCATGCTCCTGCTGGCCGGCACCTTCGGCCACTACCTGCTGGTTACCCAGGAGCCGGATTTCGAGCTGGACTTCGCCCGCACCGTGGCCATCAATACCCTGGTCACCGGCCAGGTCTTCTATCTTCTGAACAGTCGTTACATTCTTGCGCCCACCCTGAACCTGAAGGGACTGCTGGGAAGCCGGTCGGTATTGCTGGCCATCGGGGTGCTCGTGGTACTCCAGGGGCTCTTTACCTATGCACCGCCGTTTCAAACCCTGTTTTCGACCGCAGCTATTGGCACAAACGAATGGCTGCGTATCCTGGCTTTCGGCCTGGTGCTCTATTTCATTATCGAGGCAGAAAAATGGGGGCTTCGCTACTGGCTCGGTCGGGGCGGGGCCAATATTTGAAGAAAATCCGGCGATTGAATGGTTCTTCCGCCCGCTATCGCCGGGATTTCCGGAACGTGTAAGATGAGGCGAGGGTCGTGTGTAGCAATCCTGAATAACCAGGCAATTTCCGTCGCCCGGACGCAAAAATGCAAGGCGGTTGTCGGGCCGGGACAATACAACAGGCCTTAAAGCCCCCTATAATTGCTGCTATTGCAAAGTGCGGGAGGCACTTGTGCGCGAATATCATGAACTGCATGAACTCGAGACACGGCGGTACACAGCCGGCCGGATGGAGGCCTGCCCGTTCGGGTGACCATGGACCTTGCTGCCGCACGTGTACTGGCCCTCCTGCTGCTACTATCACCCGGCTCGACCCTGGCCGATGGACTGCAAGAGCGGATCGACCACATCCAGGAGATCAGCGTAACAGCGCCCTGGCAAACCTCCGAAGCGCTCATCGCCGCGCTGGAACCGGAGCTGGAAGATGCCACGGAACGCCAGCGAAACCAGATTCGATTCATCCAGATCCGCAACCTGGCCCTGGCCGGAAACGAGCGGGCGGCAATCGGCCTGATGATCCCGTTGCTGGAGCAGGTCACCGACCCCGACCAGAAGCTCCGTGCCTACGAACTGATCGCCAATCTGCACTTCAACCTGGGCGAATATACTGCCGCCTTTGAATACCTGAAATCAGCCCTTAACCTGGTTCCGGAAATGGGCAGCGTGGATTACAGGGTCGCCATTCTGAGCATGGCGGCCAATTTCTTCCGGGCGGCCGGGCTGACTGACAAGGCGCTCGAGTACGGGCTCTGGTCGGCCGATCTGGCCCGGCTTTCCGGCAACCTGCGTTGGCTTTGCATTACGAAGACCAGGCTGGGTGAAGCCCGTTTCCGTCTGGGTCACAAGACGGCGGCGCTCAATGACCTGAATTCGGCGGGGGAAATCTGTGACCAGTCCGGCGATCCTGTATTTACAAGCGCGCTGAATTCCTCCAGGGCCCGGATCCTGACGTCCCTTGGCCAGTTGGAAGAAGCCGAGGAAAACGCCCGTAAGGGCCTAGAACTGGCCGAATTTGCCGGCTACCGCAACGGCGTACTTTATTCCCGCCTGGAGCAAGTGCGAGTATTTGCAGCCAGTGGCCAATGGCCGATCGTGTACGATCGGGCCGGTGATCTGGCCGAAGAGTTCAGGCACCAGGAACGCTGGGAACATCTGGCCGAGACGCTGGAGCTTCAGTCCAGAGCTGCTGAAGCCATGGCGCGTCCGCTGGAGGCTCTGGCCTATATTCGCCAGGCCCGAATGGCCGAGACCCATTACAGGGAACGGGAATCGAAAATCCTGCTGGCGTACCTGCAACTGGAATTCGATACCCTGAGCAAGCTGCAGGAGATCGAGCTGCTTTCCGAACGAAACCTGGCCCTTGAACGGGAAGAGCGTGGCAGGGAGCAGCTTCGGCGTTACCAGACCGGTGCGATTGCCGGGGCGATCGTGATTGCCGGCCTGCTGCTCTTGCTGCTCCACCGCAGTCGGTCGGATCGATTACGCTTCATGCGCCTGTCCCAGCGGGACAGTCTTACCGGACTGTACAACCACAGCCAGTTCCTGCGGCTGGCCGAGTCTGACCTGGAAGCGGCCCGGTCCGGTAACCGAACCTTCGTCCTGCTTATCGCTGATATCGATCACTTCAAGACGCTCAACGACCGCTACGGCCACCTTGAGGGAGACTCGGCCCTGCAATCGGTTTCCCGCCTTCTCCAGGAAGTGTTCAGCCCCCTGGGCCCGGTGGGAAGAATCGGGGGGGAGGAATTTGCCGTCGCCCTGAACGGCGTGGCGCCGGACAAGGTCCGGGTACTGGTGAGAATTTTCAGCCAGCGCCTGGAAACCCTTCGCGGAAGCGCCGGAAAAATGCACCTGACGCTTAGCTTTGGCATGGCGGTGGCCGAACCCGAAGAAACCCTGGAAGCGCTTCGGCACAAGGCCGATAACGCCCTGTACGAAGCCAAACGGGGGGGACGCAACCGGCTGGTTGAAGCTTCAGGCACCGAACCGGAAAGCTGAAACCTGCGGAAAACCAGAAAACTCTTGCCCGGGGAGCTTTTTTGCTCTAATGTATTAACGCACTAATACGTTGGAGCATTCCACTTCATGAAACAGCGAGACCATGGTGTCCGGGCGGCCAATCGAGCCGCACGCGGCTCTCTTGCAGAAGCTTTCCTCAGCCTTGAAACAGCCGAGGAATGCCGAGCCCTGTTGAAGGACCTGACCACACCGGCAGAACTCGAAGCCCTGGTGGACCGGTGGCGGGTGGCCCTGTTGCTCGACGAGGGGCTGCCATACCGTGAAATCAATGAACGCACCGGGGTCAGTGTCACCACCGTTGGTCGGGTCGCCCGTTTTATCGAGCAGGGCAACGGCGGGTATCGGCTGGCCCTGGATCGCCTCCGGGCCGCTTCCACGCAAGCAGATTCCTGAATCCCACAAGCCAAGGAAAATCCCCATTTCATGCGCCTGAAAATCGCCATCCAGAAGTCCGGACGACTGTCCGAGGCTTCCCTCAAGCTACTGGAAAAGTGCGGCCTGAAGTTTGCCCGAAGCAAGGACAAACTCTTCTGGTTCGGCCGGGACTTGCCCGTCGACCTGTTGCTGGTCCGCGACGAGGATATTCCCCGCCTGCTTCTCGAAGGGGTGTGCCAGCTCGGCATCGTCGGCGAGAATGTGGCCGAAGAAAAAGTCATCGAAGCCCTGAAGGGCAAGCCTGCCCATCGGCTTGGACCCCGGCTCGAAAGCCTGCAGCATCTCGGATTCGGCCAATGCAAGCTCATGCTGGCCGCACCCCAGGACGGGCCTGTGGCAACTGTCGCCGATCTGGAAGGCCGGCGGATTGCCACCAGCTATCCCGGCCTGACCCGCCGCTACCTGGAAAAAAACGGGATCGAGGCCGAAGTCGTCCTGCTCAACGGTTCGGTGGAAATCGCCCCGGGCCTGGGCACGGCCGATGCCATCGTGGACCTGGTTTCCACCGGTACCACGCTTCGGGCCAATCACCTGGTGGCCCTGGAGACCGTCATGGATTCCCAGGCTGCCTTGTACCGGACCCCGAGCCGCCTGAGCGCCGAGCAGGACGCCCTGCTCGACAAGCTTATCCAGCGCATCGAGGGCGTCCAGCAGGCCATGGAGACCAAGTACGTCATGCTTCACGCGCCGCGGGAACGGGTCCAGGCCATCGCCGCAATACTTCCCGGCGCGGAAGTTCCAACCGTACTTTCCCTGGATGGCCAGCCGGATCGGGTGGCCGTACACGCGGTCTGCCGGGAAGCGGTATTCTGGGAGCATCTGGAAGAGCTCAAGAGTGCCGGCGCCTCGGCCGTGCTGGTCCTGCCCGTGGAGAAGATGCTGGCATGATCAGGACCGTTGTGTGGAAGGACCTGGGCGATTCCCGCCAAAAGGCACTGCTGGCACGCCCGGAACCGGAGACTTCCCGGGAACTGGCCGACCAGGTGGCTGCCATAATCGAACAGGTCCGACACGGGGGGGATCGGGCGCTGGCCGATCTGACCCGGCGCTTCGACCGACAGCAGGCCCCGGAAGCATTGCGTGTGCCCGACCATGTACTTGCACGGGCCGCCACGACCCTGCCCGAAGACCTGTCCCGGGCCATCGACCGGGCCATCGAAACCGTGGGCCGCTTTCATGCCGCCGGCACGCCCGCCGATACCCGGGTGGAAACAGCCCCCGGAGTGGTGTGCGAGTCCCGCTGGCTGCCCCTGGACCCGGTCGGCCTGTACGTGCCTGCGGGAACCGCACCCCTGCCATCGACAGCCATCATGCTGGGCGTTCCCGCCCGGCTGGCGGGCTGCCGCAGGCCGGTCCTGGTCACACCGCCGGGTCCCACCGGAGGGGGCGACCCGGCCGTTCTGGGAGTGGCCGGGAAGCTGGAAATCGAAGAGGTCTATTTGGCCGGGGGAGCCCAGGCCGTGGCGGCACTGGCTTATGGCACCGAAACCATCCCCCGGTGCCTGAAGATTTTCGGCCCCGGCAACCGTTTCGTGACCGAAGCCAAGCGCCAGGTGGCTGCCGACCGGTCAGGTGCCGCAATGGACCTGCCCGCCGGGCCCTCGGAGCTCATGATCATCGCCGACGAGACCGCCGACCCGGATTTTCTTGCCATGGACCTCCTCTCCCAGGCCGAACACGGCCCGGACTCCCAGGTCTTCCTGGTCACCGACAGCAAACGACTGGCCCGGGCGACCGGGGAGGCCGTGCAACGCCATTTGTCCGACCTGCCCCGGGCAGAAACCGCCGGTCAGGCCCTGGCTTGCGGTGCCCTCATCGTGGTGCCGGACCTGGCCGAGGCGGTAAGCCTGGCCAATACTTACGCCCCGGAGCACCTGATTATTGCCACCACCTACCCGCGACAGCTGGCAGAAGGGATTCATACGGCCGGGTCGGTATTTCTCGGTCATTACACACCCGAGGCCCTGGGTGATTACATTTCCGGCACCAATCATGTCCTGCCCACCGGGGGATGGGCCCGGTGTCTGAGCGGTGTCGCGGTGAGCGACTTCATGCGCCGGATGACCGTCCAGGAAGCCAGTCCGGAAGGCATAGCCGAGCTGGGGCCCCATGCGGCGAGGCTGGCCGCCCACGAGGGACTCGATGCCCATCGACTGGCGGTGACCCTGCGCCTGGACCGGCTGGACCAGTGAAATCTCCGGCTGACCTGGCCCGACCGGAAATCCGCTCTCTGGTCGCTTACTCATCGGCCCGTTCGGTGGCCAACGGGACCGGGATCCTGCTCGATGCCAATGAGAATCCCTGGCCGCCGACCGGTGACCGGGGGCTTTCCCTTAACCGGTACCCGGAACCTCAACCGGCCAGACTGCGTCGGCGCCTTTCCGAATACCTGGGCGTGCCCGAGAAATGCCTTCTGATCACCCGGGGCAGCGATGAGGGCATCGACCTGCTGGTGCGGGGCTTTTGTGCCGCCGGCCAGGACCGGGTGGCGGTGTGCCCGCCGTGTTTCGGCATGTACACCACAAGCGCGTCCATCCAGGGGGCGGAAACCGTATCGGTTCCCCTTCAGGAGCATGGGGAAGAATTTGGCCTGGACGAGGCAGGTTTGAGCAAGGTTGCCGATGCCCGCCTGACCTTTCTGTGTTCCCCCAACAATCCCACCGGGACCATCATCGATGCCGAGGCGCTGATCCGCCTGGCCGGCGAGCGCACGGATCGGGGCCTGGTCGTCGTCGACGAGGCCTACCAGGAGTTCACCCGGCAACCATCGGCCATTCGCCTGCTGGACCGGTTGCCCAACCTGGTGGTCCTGCGGACCCTGTCGAAGGCCTTTGCCCTGGCCGGCTGCCGGGTCGGCGTTGTCGCCGCCCACCCGGACATCATCAACCTGCTGGCTCGGATCATGCCCCCGTACCCCTTGCCGACGCCCTCCATCCAGGCCGCACTGGATGTGCTCGACCCGGAAAACCTGGCTCGCATGACCGCCCGGGTGCGGCAATTGCGAGAGGAGCGGGAAGCCCTGGCCAGAATCCTGCACGCCCACCCGGCAGTCCGGACCGTATGGCCGGGTCACGCCAACTTCATCCTGGTGCGAATCACCGAAGGGCGGAAACTCGTGGCCGATGCCGCCCGGGCCGGGATTCGCCTGCGCGACCAGTCAAGCCAGCCGGGACTGAAAGACTGTGTTCGCATAACCGTCGGTACCCCTGAGGAAAATCGGGCACTGGCCCGGTTTCTTGAAACCTGGAGTTTTCAATGAGCCTGAAGAAGTATCTGTTCCTGGACCGGGATGGTTGCCTGATCGAGGAGCCGGCCGACGAGCAGGTGGACTCCCTGGACAAGTTCCGCCTGATGCCCCGGGTGATCCCCGCCCTGCTCACGCTCAAGGCCGCCGGCTACCGGTTCGTGATGGTGACCAACCAGGACGGACTGGGCACCGAGAGTTTTCCCGAGGACGATTTCCGGCCCGCCCAGGAAATGCTTCTCGGCATCCTGGCAAGCCAGGGCATCGAGTTCGACGACATTCTCATCGATCGAAGCCATCCCCGGGACAATGCACCTACCCGCAAGCCTGGAATCGGGTTGGTCACGACCTACTTGCGGGACCGACAGCTCGATTCCCGTCGCTCGGCAGTCATCGGCGACCGGCAAACGGACATGGAACTGGCTGCGAACATGGGACTGACCGGCATCCGCGTAGGCCCGCAGGGCCAGCCATGGCCGGAAATCGCCCGGCAGCTGTTGTCGACCCCGCGTACCGGCGAGGTCCATCGCCGGACCCGGGAAACCCGGATTCGGGTGGCGGTCGACCTGGATCGCAGCGAACCGGTTTTCACCCGTACCGGCATCGGCTTTTTCGACCACATGCTTGAACAGATCGCCTTCCACGGCGGCTTCGGGCTTGAACTGGAGTGCGAAGGCGATCTGACCGTCGACGAGCATCACACCGTGGAGGACTGCGCCCTGGCCCTTGGCCAGGCCATGAACCAGGCCCTGGGTGACCGCTCGGGCATTGGGCGTTACGGGTTTGTTCTGGCCATGGATGAATCCCGGGCGGAAGTGGCCGTGGATCTTTCCGGGCGACCTTTCTACGTCCAGGAAGGTGAGTTTCCCCGAACCAGCGTAGGCGGTTTGCATACGGAAATGGTGGGCCATTTCTTCCGGTCCCTGGCCCAGACGCTGGGTGCCGCCATCCATGTGCGGGTCACCGGCGAGAACACCCACCACATGGTCGAGGCCGCCTTCAAGGGCGTGGGCCGGGCGTTGCGGCCGGCCCTTGGCCGAACCCCCGGGGGCGGTCAGGCCGGGGCTATCCCGTCGACCAAGGGAAGCCTGTAATGACTGTTGCGGTAATCGATTCGGGCGGGGCCAACCTGGCCTCGGTGGTCCACGCCCTGGGCAGACTGGGCGTCGAAGCGATACTGACCCGTGATGCCGATGTCATCCGGCAGGCCGAGCGGGTCATCCTGCCCGGGGTCGGGGCGGCGGCACCGGCCATGGAGTCCCTTCGCTCAGCCGGCCTGACCGGTGTGATCCGGACCCTTGAACAACCGGTGCTGGGCATTTGCCTGGGCCTGCAGTTGCTCTTCCAATCCTCCGCCGAAGGCGATGTGGAATGCCTGGGAATTGTTCCCGGGCAGGTGACCCGGCTGCCCTCCGGGCCGGAGATCCGACTGCTCCACATGGGCTGGAACCAGCTCCGGTGGCATACGGACGATCCCCTGTCCCGGGGGCTGGCTTCGGATGCCTGGTTCTACTTTGTTCACGGCTACGCGGCACCGGCAGACCGCGCCGTAGCGGTGGCCTCCCACGGCCGGGACTTTGGTGCCGTGGTCCGGAAAGACAATTTTGTCGCATGCCAGTTTCACCCGGAAAAATCCGGTGGTGCGGGAGCCCGCCTTCTCGCCAATTTCCTTGAACCCCGGGCCTCCTCTGCGCAACCGGAAATCCTGTCAGGAGGTGCTGCATGATTGTCATTCCGGCCATTGATCTGCGCGGCGGGCGGGTGGTCCGTCTCGAACAGGGGGACTATTCCCGTGAAACCGCCTATGCCCGGGATCCGGTGGAACTGGCGCTGGGCTTCCAGAACGCCGGCGCAAGCCTTCTTCATATCGTCGATCTCGACGGCGCCCGGAGCGGTGAACAGGCCAATCTGGCCGTCATTCGGGAAATCTGCCGGCAGGTAACCATTCCGGTCCAGACCGGAGGTGGTGTGCGATCGGAAACCGACCTTCAAAAACGCCTTGATGCCGGGGTGTCCCGGGTCGTGGTGGGAAGCCTGTGCGTGGAGGATACCGACCAGGTCTGTCGGTGGTTGAACGGCACCTACCGGGAACGCATCGTGGCCGGGCTGGATGTCGTGAAAGGGACCGACGGTGGCTGGCTGCCCCGGACCAGCGGATGGACACGACAGGGTCGTCAGGACCTGTTCAGCCTGAGCCACCGGTTGATCCAGGCCGGTTTGCAGCATCTGCTTTGTACCGATATCGAACGTGACGGCATGTTCACCGGCCCCAATCTGGGGCTGTATCGGGAACTGGTCGAAATCCACCCCGGACTCCGGGTCCAGGCCTCGGGTGGCATCCGTTCCCGGGGGGATCTGGTCCGGGTTTCCGCCACCGGTGCGGCCGGCGTGATCGTCGGAAGAGCCTTGCTGGAAGGCCGGATCGAACTTGACGAGATCGACCGTTGGTCGCCGTAAGAATCATTCCCTGCCTGGATGTACGCGATGGCCGGGTGGTCAAGGGCGTGCGCTTCCGCAATCACCGGGACATGGGCGATATCGTGGAACTGGCGCGGTTGTACCGCAATGCCGGGGCCGACGAGCTGGTGTTCTACGACATCACCGCCAGCCCCCAGCGGCGAAGCGTGGCCATGGACTGGATCGAGCGACTTGCCGAAATCCTGGACATTCCTTTCTGCGTGGCCGGAGGGATCCGCTCCGTTGACACCGCCCGGGCCGTGCTCAAGGCCGGGGCGGACAAGATCTCGGTCAACTCCCCGGCCCTGGAAAGACCCGGGCTGATCGGTGAACTGGCCGATGCCTTCGGCAGCCAGTGTGTCGTAGTGGGCATCGACAGCATCCGGGCGGGTCCCCGACTCCGTGTGCGCCAGTACACCGGTGACCCGGACAACATGGTGGACCCGCGCCGGGATACCCGGGAATGGGTCCGGGAGGTTACGCGCCTGGGAGCCGGCGAGATCGTTCTCAACTGTATGGATGCCGACGGGGTTCGCCAGGGCTTCGATACCGGGCAACTGGCTGGAATCCGGGCAGAAACCGGGTTGCCCCTGATCGCATCCGGCGGCGCCGGATGCCGGCAACATTTTCTCGACGTGTTTCGGAAAGCCGATGTGGATGGCGCCCTGGCCGCATCCGTTTTCCATTCCGGCCAGATTGCCATCCCCGAACTCAAGGACTGGCTGGATCAACAGGGAATCCGGGTTCACCCGGCAAGGAGAGACTAGAAGATGGACCAGCAACGGGACCTGAAAAACCTTGCCTGGAACAGGATGAATGGCCTGCTTCCGGCCATCGTCCAGGATGCCGATGACGGCCGGGTGCTGATGCTCGGCTACATGAACGCCCAGGCTCTGGAAAAAACCCTGGAATCCAGGCGGGTGACATTCCATTCACGAAGCAAAAACCGGCTCTGGACCAAGGGGGAAACCTCCGGCAATACGCTGGAACTGGTCGATCTGGTCCCCGACTGCGACTTCGACGCCCTGCTGGTGCGCGCCCGCCCGGCAGGTCCGGTCTGTCACCTTGGAACCGAAACCTGTTTTGGCAATACCCGGCCACCGCCAGCCGCATTTCTCGGGCACCTGGCAAAAGTCATCGAATCGAGAAGGGAGGCCAGCCCGGAGGAAAGTTATACCGCCGGTCTGCTCGCTCAGGGAATCGAGCGTTGCGCCCAGAAGATCGGCGAGGAGGGTGTGGAGGTTGCCCTGGCCGCGGCATCCGGCGATGAGAAAAGGCTCGTTGCGGAGTCCGCCGATCTTCTCTACCACCTGCTGGTCGGGCTGGCCGCCGGCGGCGTGGGCTTCGAAGATGTGATCGCAGAACTGGCAGGCAGGCATGGGAAGAAGCGATGAATCATCGCCGTAAAGCCCGTCGTCACAACGGGTTCGGGGTTCCTTGTCATACAATGACTTTCGCGAACCGGAATCAGGCATTACTCATGGAAAAGCAAGAACCGGAATATCCCTTGATGCAAACCGCAGCTGCGCTGGTCGTGCTGGTCGCACTGGTTTTCTCGACCGGCTGCGGCTCCCGCCAGGTACAGGAGTCCCTGACCGGCTCCACCGCCCAGCGACTTGTCACCCACAGCATCGACGACCTGATCTCCGGCCTGCCCAAGGAAGACTTCGCTGGCCTGGAAGGAAAGTCGGTTTACGTCAACTCCCATTTCATCGAACGTTCGGAATTCCGGGACTACGCCGATCAGCGACTGAAAGTGGAGCTGCAAAGCCGGTTTGCCATTCAACCGGCTGCCAGCCCCCTGGCCGCCGACAGGATTCTCAACGTCTTCTACACTTCCCTGGGCACCGACCATGGACTACTGGGCTTCTACCTGCCCCTGGGTTTCGTACCCGGCGTTTCCGAACATACGCGGATCAACCTGATCACCCTGGAGCAGTTTCACGGCGTCTCGGAAATGTATTACTACCTGGGGGAGACGGGATCCGAAGTCCGCAGTCAGGTCCACCAGGCCCGGACACGCACCGATGCCCTGGGCCTGCCGATCATCACCATTCCCATTTCGACCCTGGACCGCTGACGCCCGATTGGCCCGGGTATCCCCTCGGTCCGGGCCGGTTTTCGGTGCTGCTTGCTGGAACCCACACAGCCCACTTTTCGCCGGATCGCCATACAATCAAGCCCTGATCACCCCAGGGAGTGCTGTCCGTGACCCGTTCCGAATACATCCGCCCGGTCGCCGCCGACCAACGCCTGGAGCACCTGGATATCCTGCGTGGCTTTGCCCTTCTCGGCATCCTTGCAGTCAACATGGAGTATTTCACCCGGCCGATACTGGTCATCGCCCTGGGCGGGGACCCGGGGCTCAGTGGCCCGGACCGGGCTGTAGACTGGGCGATCGGCGCCCTGGCCGAAGGCAAGTTCTACGCCCTGTTTTCGGTGCTTTTCGGGGCCGGCTTCGCTCTCCTTTGGGAGAAATCGGCCGCTGCCGGCGGGGGGTTTTACGGACTGTATCTGCGCCGGCTCGGGATTCTTGCTCTTATCGGTCTGGCCCACGGCACCCTGGTGTGGTCCGGAGACATCCTGCTGGTCTATGCACTGTGCGGGTTCGTGATGACCTTGTTGTTCAGCCGCACAGCCGTATCCCGCCTGCCCAAGTGGATGGTGGTGTTCGTAGCCGTTCCGGTGGTGCTCAACTGGTTGTTCCTGATCTCCTTTGAGATGTCGAAGGCTGATCCGGCAGGCCATGAGAACCTGCGGGAAATGCTGGCAACCAACAAGGCCAGCCTGGCGGCGAAAATCGATAAGGCCGCCGGCGTTTACGGGGCCGGCTCCTGGCTGGAGGTTACCGGCCAGCGGGTAGCGGATTTCCGCTACACCGTCTCCCATGCCCTGTTCTGGGTTCCGCCGGTGCTGGGTTTCTTCCTCCTCGGACGCTGGCTGATGGCCTCGGGCAAATTGCGCGACCCGGATGGCAGCCACCGCTTCTTCCGTCGCTGGACGGCCATTGGTTTCCTGGCCGGAGGAACTCTCAGTCTTGCCGGGTATTGGCTTCAGGCCGGCCACTCCCTGCAGTTGCCGTCGATCGAGCTGGCCCTGGGCTCCACCCTGATGGCCGCCGGTGCGCCCCTGCTGATGCTGGGTTTTCTCAGCCTCGTTGTCCGGACACGCCGCAGCCTTCGATGGCTTGCTCCGACCGGACGAATGGCGCTGACCAACTACCTCCTGCAGTCGCTGTTCTGGAGCACCTTTTTCTATGGCTACGGACTGGGAATGTGGGAACAGATTCCCCGGGTCTGGCACCCGGTACTGGCCGCGACCTTCTTTGCCTTGCAGGTACTGTTCAGCGGCTGGTGGATGGCCCGCTTCCGGTTCGGACCTGCCGAGTGGCTCTGGCGCAGCCTGACCTACATGAAATTGCAGCCCATGCGGCCGTCTTGGGGTGATTAGTGGGCCCGGCACCGGGGACCGGGTCGGACCCCGCTGACAAGATTTCTGAAATTAGCACTTGCTTTTCGGCCTGTTTGCCAGTAATGTCAATTGACAGGATTGTCAAACGGGAGCATCCTAATGAAAATTGCGGCCAATGATGTCGCACCGGGCATAAGAGACCAGATCGGTTTCTACTCGCCACTGGAGTGTGCGATTGCCCGCCAGGAAATCGTGCCGATCAACGAACTGGAAAGGTCGCGTTCGAAATGGTGGGAGTTTCTGGCCCGCCCGACAGGGATCTACGGAAACCTCACGCCGCCGGATTTCGTCCAGATGGCCTATGGCGAACTCCCGGCATTCCGATTCGACCGAATGATGTGCGACCTGGCCATCGACTGGCTGGCCGGCAAGGGGCCGGACGACCGAGTCAGCGTCAATGTCCATCCGCTGGCGCTGACCGACTCCACATTCATTCACCATATCCTGAGATCCGTCGAATTCGCCGGTCTCAAGCCGGGCCAGATCTGCCTTGAGCTGCTCGAAAACCGCATCCCCGAAGAAGTGGCTCCACTGCGATGCGGAATGGAAAGGCTCAAGGCCAATGGAGTGCTTGTAGCCATTGATGATTTCGGGCGGGGTGCCGGCCAGATTCCTCTTTGCAGTACCGGGCTGATCGAGATCATCAAGATTGACCGGTCACTGATTGCACCCCTGGTTCACTCGAAAAGCCACAGAAATCTGCTCACCGGGCTGGTCTCCATGGCCGAACATACCGGTTGCCGACTCGTCGCCGAAGGGGTCGAGAGCCGGGCCGTACTTTCCATGGTGCAGGATTCCGGTCTGCATTACGCACAGGGGTTCGCTATCCATTCACCTGAAGTCGTGGATATCTGAATCTTTAGGAGAAACCATGACCACGAATGTTCGCAATATTTCCCGTTCACCGGACGTAAGCTGGCTTGTTGCAGCCCTTCGCCGGATTCTCCGGCCCGTGATTCGGCTGTGTGTTGGGAGACTCTCATGCCCGAATCTGGTTGCCGTGGTCCGGCAGTTGTATATCGAGGAGGGGCGCAGAGAGCTTAGCCGGCAAAACAATGGCAAACAGACAAAGTCAGCCCTTTCGCTCCTGACCGGCCTGGATTACCGGGCCATTGAGGGCATCGAGAAAGAACAAGGCGATCAGTTCGAATCATCCGATATCTCGCCGGAGGCCAGCATTCTTTCGACCTGGTATCGCGAAGAAACCTTTCGTGATCCGGAAACCGATGCACCCCGGTTACTGCCGGTTCTGGGCAAGGGAATCACCTTCCAGACCCTGGTCATGCGCTGTGCCGGGCGCAGTGTGACGGCCCATTCGGTACTTCAGAAATTGCTCGACAGCGGCAATGTGGCGATGACCGAGGATGGCCAGGTGGAATTGCGCGAATGGGTTTACTTCCCGTTCAGCCAGTCCCAACAGGCGACCTTCGAAATCCTCTCGGCTTCCTGGTCGAGACTCGGCAAGGCGGTTACCCACAACGCCACGGAAGATCTTGACCCGGACGACCGCTGGCTTCAGCAGGACCGATGGACCCATCGACTACCGCCGGAAAAGCGCGAGCAATTTCGCAAGGACCTCAGGGCCCTGCTCGAATCACACATCGTGGAAGCAGAAGAGGTCATGGAAGAATTCGAAGCACCGGTCCAGCAGTCCAACCATATCTGTGCAGGAGTGGGCTGGTACTACTGGGAAGAACCGGAAGAATAATTTGTTACACCCAATTAACGCCTAAGGAGGCAAGTCATGAATGAAGTTTCAACCAGCACGATGAGCTCCCTGATTGAAAAGCAGGGCACCGGAATCGAAAAGCAAGGAACGGGAATCGAGAAGCAAGGAACCGGTATCGAAAAATCCGGTACCGGCATCCGGCGGGGTCTCCGGCTGGGTCTTGCCAGCGCCATCTGCCTTTTTACAGCAGTGGCCTGGACAGGCGCTTTGGCTTCATCGCCTTCCGCAAGTATCGCAATTGACGATGGCCAGTTCGAGCTTTCCGTCAAACTTTCCAGTGAGCAAGTCGGTGGCCAATCCGTCCTCGACTCCGGCTACGGCATGGTCACGCTTGTCAATGGTTCCGGTACCGGCGCTTTGACCAACGGTGATTCCGACCCGGTCAACGGTTCGGGTACCGGCGCCTCAACCGATGGTGAAACCGACCCGGTCAACGGTTCGGGTACCGGCGCCTCAACCGATGGCGATTCCGACCCGGTCAACGGTTCCGGTACCGGCGCCTCAACCGATGGCGATTCCGACCCGGTCAACGGCTCGGGTACCGGCTCTTCAACCGATGGCGATTCCGACCCGGTCAATGGTTCCGGTACCGGATCTTCGACCAATGGTGAAACCGATCCGGTCAATGGTTCCGGTACCGGTGTGGCCGGCTCCGGCGACCCGATTGCCTCGGACTTCTGGGGTGTGGCCGAAGTGGCCGTTGATGACGATGTGGCCTACGTGGTGGTCTACCAGCTTACCAGTGAGGGACTGGTCGAGCACTCCACCTATTCCATGAATTTGACCCGGTAAAGTATTTACGACAGTTGACGTGGGGCTTGCAAGGCCGCCTGGAAACAGGCGGCCTTTTTTATTCCTGAACCATCACTCGATTTTGTGGCGGGCCAGCTCCAGGCGTACTGCGGCCTTTTTCAGTCCGCCTGTGGTGCATGGAAGATCCAGCACCTGCTCGCACCGCCCCTCGTCATCCGGCTCCAGTGCAAGGCTTCGGGTTCGGATCGCATCGTCGGAATCGCCAAGCCCCCACCGTAACCGGCTGCTCCCGTCAACACCCAGATCGCCGATTCCGATCACCATGGCAATATCGAAAAGCGCCTGACCGGCATACAGGGTATCCCGGCGAATCAGTCCCTGGCGAACATAACGGGGCACCAGCCGAAAGCGAAGGTGAAAATGGGAGTAACGACCTCGACGGGTCTTTCGTGCCGGGATTAGAAAACTTTCGAAAATCGTCTCTCCATGCCGTTCCAGTTCCCCGGGTTCAATATCCTCGGCTGAAAGATACTCTTCACGGCGCTGGTGAACATGGACCGGCAGACCCCGGATGGCGATCTCGCTTTCCAGCAGAACAAATTTCAGGTCTTCAAACCCGTCCCAGTCCCGGTCGAAAGCAACGTTGGTCAAGGTAAGCTTGACCCGGGTCGTGCCAAAAAGAAACCGCTCCAGGTTCTGGAATCCTTCCTCGGAATTGACAATTCCCAAGGGCCCACTGTGGGCCCGGTGAACATAGGCCCGGGCACTTCCCTTTACATAGGCGTTACGAATCTGGACCAGTCCATCGCTTTGACTGCCCACCGCCCGCCTGGACCAGCCCCTGGCTACATCGTAATCAGCCGGATTGGTACCGATCAGGGAAAAAACACGGGAGGGGGGGAAGCTCCCGCCAAGCTCGTGGAGCCTGTCGGCGGGAAAGTCCTCGTCGAAACCCAGGTACTCCCGCATTCTTCGGGCACCAAAAGTATCGGCATCGTAACGACCAAACAGGTCCCGGACCGCTTCACCGATACTGAAAATGTGCTGAAAGGAAATACCCTTGTGGGGGGTGCCAAAAGTAAAGATCCGCCCGATCCGCCGGGTGGCCCGGCCATCCGCCCAGGTACGCTGAACCAGTGATCTGCAAATCAGTCCGCCCATGGAATGGGCGACCAGGTCAACCCGGTCGACCCCGCTGCTGGCACGCACAAGATCCACCAGGCTTGCCAGGTTCTCGGCCAACTCTTCGATCTTCAGGCGCTGGCCGGTGCCCAGTTCCCGGGAAGTGTCGTCGTAGTAGCGATAGATCACCAGGGACTTGTCAGGCAGCTTCTCCGGGGTCTTCGGCTGGTTGAGAAACTCGATGCGGGAGTCATCAATATGGCAGAAATAATCCTGGTAGCCGTGGTCACGCAACAGGCGAACCAGGGGGCTTTCGAAGATCAGTAATTCCGCATTCCGGTCCGGGCCCGTCCGTACCCGGGTCGAGCCGACGTTGAAACCGTAGTAGGGAAGGTCCACCGTATTCTCGATGGCCGAGTAATTGCGGGAGTAACCCCGGACATAGATGATGGGTCGCGCCATGACTGCCTCCCTGGACCGCTTTGGGTTTTCCAGGAGTTTAAGTCGAACGGACCTTTCTTGCAGAAAGCCGGACCAGGACCAGGTTCAGCCCGGCCCCCGGCAATGCACGGTCACATAGGTCCAGCCGTGCCCGACGAGATCACCGGAACCGTGTTCGGGGCGAATCCATCCTGAAGCCCAGGCGGCTCTCCCGTCCGGTCGCACATGCACGGCAGGCATTGATTCGGAGTATCCGTGAACCCTCCGGACCCGGTCGTCCGGCGTGTCCCGCTGGAGTCGCAGGATCGAGTTGGACCAATCGCTCTGGCCATCTCGCACCGAGACCTGGATAAGCTCATCTTCCCCCGGGGCCATGGTCCGTTCCCCTGCAAGACGCCTGTAAATTCGGACAATCAGCAAACGGCCTTCCTCGTCCTGGCCAGTACCTCGAAACAGAAAGCTGTTGTCGTTTTCCCGGAGTTCGCAGACATTGAGTTCTTCGATATGGTAGGTCCGTCCGTCCACGTGCACCACGGCCTGACCGGGAGGAGGCAGGACCATCGGATGGGTCCAGTCACTTGCAAGCCGGGCGGACTGGGCCTTGCCAGACTGCTCCGTTTCCGGTTTGTCGGCTGCCAGCGGCGCACAGGCGACCATTATTTTCACGATCATGGCTATCGCACCGACTCGAAGGCAGCGACGGAGGTTTTCGGTATTCATGGCCAAATGCAACCAGCTAAGCGTCTGAGGTGAGGCGGAAGTATAACCGCTTGACCGTTTGACCTAGAAGAATGCGGCCGCATGGGTTCGAACGTCTTAGTCCACCACGGTGACCAGTCCCGGTGAATGACGAATAACCTTGTCGGTCACGCTCCCCAGCAACAGGGATTTCAGCCTGGAAAGCCCCCGCCTTCCCATCACCAGGTGGAAATCCGGATTCGCAGTCATGTAACTGATGATTTCTTCGGCCGGATCGCCCCACAACAAGACTTCCTCTGGAGCATTGTCGGCAGCGCCAAGAGCACTTCTGGCCTGGTCAAAAATTTCCCGGGCCGAGGCCTGTCCGGCTTCCCGTAGCCGCTTTCTGCCGACAAACTCCAGACCCGGCGCATTCTTGCCCGGGTCGGGGTGGACATGCAGCAGTTTCAGGCGGCGCCCGGTTGCCCGACTCAACCGGTTGCCGGACTGGACAGCTCGAATGGATGCATCCGAACCGTCGACAGCAACAGCAATGCTGGACTCACCCATGGTTTCACTCCTTGTTCAGTGAGAGATGGCATCCTACGATGCCCCGACCCGGTAGTATTTTGACATTGATCAAGTACAAAGGCCCGGAAGCGGGATTTCCGAACCGAGGCAGTCAGCCGACGGAACCGGGAATACAATCATACTCAATCAGCTCACGGAGCTTTTCAATGAAGTCCACCACCCTGCCAGTGTCACTCTTGCTTCTGATTCTTGTCGCCCCGCCGATCCAGGCCGAATCCGGGGTTCTGCCCGAGCTCGATGGCCGGATTGATACCGGAAACGAACTGATTATCGGAGGCCAACCCGAACCGCATGAACTGGTCGAGGCCCGGCAGTCGGGCATCCGACACCTGGTCAACCTTCGGGGCGAGGGTGAATTTACCGACTGGGACCAGGCCCGCCTGGCAGATCAACTCGACTTCGAGACTCACCGTATCCCGATTGGCAGCGAGGATGACCTGGATCTGGCCGCCGTTGAGAAATTCGACCGGATAGTCAAGGAGATCGGCGACGAACCGGCCCTGATGCACTGTGCCTCCGGCAACCGGGTGGGTGCCCTTTTTGCCCTCAGGGAAGCCTGGATCAAGGGGGCCGATCCGGAAACGGCGATCGAGACCGGGCGGGACCATGGTCTGACCGGGCTGGAAGACCGGGTACGCCAGCTGATCGAAGACAAGCCCGGTGCCTGAGGGCCAGGACGGCATCTCCCAATGTAGGCCACGCTGGCTGCCTCGGACCAGCCTGGTCGTTCTTGTCCTGCTGTTCAGCCCCTGGGCCTTATCCGAAGGTGCGGATGCCTTCTCCGAACGCGAAATCCAGGCGATCACTGACCAGGCCGGGCAGTTTTCCCGGCTCCACAGCCTGCTGGTCGTCCATCGGGGCGAGACGAAGGTCGAGCTGGTACAGGGGGGGCCGGGCCTGGACCGACCGGCCAATATCAAGTCCCTTTCCAAGACCATACTGGCCAGCCTGGCCGGCATTGCCATTGATCAGGGAATCGTTGAAGGAACCGACCAGGCCCTGGTTGATCTGCTTGGCGGCCGGGTTCCCGAGAGTGCCAATTCCGGGGTTCGGGAAATCACCTTCGGCCATGGGCTTTCAATGCAGGCCGGCCTGGAAAGCACATCCGGGGCCAACTACGGCCGCTGGGTCCAGAGCGAGGACTGGGTCGGCCATGTGCTGACCCGGCCGTTGGTGTCCCGGCCCGGTTCCCGCATGATCTATTCCACCGGAACCACTCACCTGGTCTCCGCTTCACTGCACGAGGCCAGTGGCAAGACCACCTGGCAGCTGGCCCGAAACTGGCTTGGTGAACCGCTCGGGATCAACATCCCGGAGTGGATGGCCGACCCCCAGGGCATCCACTTCGGCGGCAACGAAATGGAGCTCTCGCCGAGGGCCATCGCGCGCTTCGGGGAGGCCTGGCGCAAGGGCGGTTCAATGGGCGGGCGGCAAATCATTCCCGCCGGATGGATCGAGCAATCCTGGCAACCAAGGGGGCGATCCCCCTGGACCGGCGATGATTATGGCTACGGCTGGTTCATCACCGAGCTCGGCGGCAAAACCGTCTACTACGGCCGGGGCTTCGGAGGGCAAATGCTTTATGTCGTGCCGGACAGTGAATTGACGATTGTCATCACCTCCGATCCTAATCCGCCTTCCCCCGGTGGCGGCTACTTCCGGCAACTCGGCCGGATGGTTGGCAACCTGATCATCCCGGTTTCCGGTAACCGGTCAGGCGACTAGTGGCCCACTAGTGTACCCCGCCACTCATTCTGTGCCGTCCACCATGGCCAGCAACTCGGCAGTCCTCGACTTCATCAATCCCGCATCACCCCGTGATTCCACGTTAAGGCGAACCACCGGCTCGGTATTGGAAAGGCGCAGGTTGAAGCGCCAGTCGGCAAACTCCATGCCGAGTCCATCGGTGAAATCGGTGGCCCGGGCGGTGTCGCGATAGTGATCCTGAACCGTTTTGAGGGTGGCAGCCGGGTCCTGGACCTTCCGGTTGATCTCGCCACTGCAGGGATAGCGGGCCTGGCATTCGGCAACCAGGTCAGCCAGGGGTCTTTCATCGCGACTGACCAGACCGGCCACCTTGAGCCAGGGAATCATGCCGCTGTCGCAGTAGTAGAAATCCCGAAAATAGTGATGGGCACTCATTTCCCCACCGTAGACGGCATCTTCCAGGCGCATTTTTTCCTTGATGAATGCATGGCCGGTCTTGCACTGAACTGCCCGCCCGCCATGGCGCTTCACGATCTCCCGGGTATTCCATACGAGCCGGGGGTCGTGAACCACGGCCTGACCGGGATGTTCGCGCAAGTAGGCCTCGGCCAGCAGACCGACCAGATAGTAACCTTCGACAAACCGGCCCTGGTGGTCAAAAAAGAAACACCGGTCGAAGTCCCCGTCCCAGGCAATGCCCATGTGGGCATCGTTATCGAGCACGGCTTGCCGGGTCACCGCACGGTTTTCCTCCAGCATCGGGTTGGGCACACCGTTGGGGAATCGGCCATCGGGTTCGTGCTGGAGGTGGATAAACTCGAACGGCAGCTCATCGGCAAGCCGGTCGATGACCCGGCCGGCCCCGCCGTTGCCCGGGTTGGTCACGATCTTCAGGGGCTTCAGGGAGGGGACATGAATCTGGGAAAGCAGATGGCTGATGTAGGCGGATGAAAAATCCAGTGGCTCAAGCCCGCCACGCCGGCTCGCAGGAGGAAACCGACCGACCTCGGCCAGTTCGCGGATTTCCTTCAGACCCGTATCGCCGCTTACCGGCCGCGCCTGTTCCCTGACAAACTTCATGCCATTGAAATCCGCCGGGTTGTGACTGGCGGTGATCACAATGCCACCGTCCATGTCCCCATGGGCAGTTGCAAAATAGATTTCCTCGGTGCCGCATAGCCCGATATCGAAAACATCCACTCCGGAATCCCGCAATCCCTCGACCAGGGCAGACTGGATGGTATGTGAGCTCAAGCGGATATCATGACCGACCACCACTCGACGGGGCTCAATGATTGCCGCAAAGGCCTTGCCGATCCGCCAGGCAATCGTCTCATTGAGCTGGTCCGGGACCCGTCCGCGAACATCGTAGGCCTTGAAACACTCAAGGTTCATTCGGGCATCGTTCATTTTGGGCCTGTAGAGACGGGACAAGTGAGGGATTTTAATGCATCCCCGGCCCGGGGGTAGGTTTGTCAATTGGGGCGAAAGACCTGTTCCTGATCCATTTCCGGGGGGGAAAAGTAATAGCCCTGGAAATTCACCACGCCTTCGTCTCGAAGCCACTTCAGTTCCTCGCCACGCTCAATGCCCGCGGCCATGGGCTGAATGTGCTGCTTGCGGCAAATGTCCAGGTACTTGCGCACGGTTTCCTGGGCACCGGTTCTGTCCTGGATGTTTTCAATCAGAGCCCGGTCGAATTTCACCCAGTCCGGGGCAAGGTGCTCAAGCCGGTCCGGATCTGAGTCGTGGCGACCAAAATTGTCGAAAAGTACCTGAAAGCCGGCCTGCTTGAATATCTTCCTGATCTGGCCGAGGTCCTCGAAGTTCTGCATTTCCTCCAGGTTGCTTAATTCAAGCACGATTCGATTGCTCTCGAAGCCGTTCTGTCTTGCAATCTTGCCCGTCACGGTGCTGACAAGCTCTGCATTCTGGGCACTGACTTGCGTGCAATTGAGGTGGAGGTTTCCCTCGATTTCGAACTGGCCGGCAGCGCGAATCGCGAGAATCCGGCAAGCCTGATCGAAGGCGAACCGGTTTTCCGGCGAAACCTGCCGGTTTATGCTGTCTGCCGTCACTGAATCTTCGCCACGAACCAGTGCTTCGAATCCGGTCACACCCTCGGTGGAGTCACTGACCACCGGATGGAAGGCAAACCGGACATCGGATTCAACGGCTTTGAGATAGCCGCTGACCAGATTCCGGAACACCCCTTCAAGCGGGTCGTTTCCCGTCGATTCAGGCGTCATGATTAACAGCCTCCTCAAGCACCTCGGATCTTGCACGGATCATGATACACAAATGGTCACAAAACCGGGCCCGGTTTGTGCAATCAACCAGCAAGCGTGCCTGCCAATTGGGAGATCGTAGCCGTCCTGGGTGGGATGTGCAGTTCCTCCAGATTGGCTACATCCGGCGCGCGTTCCAGTGCCGGGCGGGCAAAATAATACCCCTGGAACTGCTTGATCCCCGCATCGCGCAGCCAATCAACCTCCTCCCGGGACTCCACGCCCGTCGCGATGACCTGGATATCCAGAGCGCCACAGGTTGCGATCAGTCCGAGGACGATGGCCTGGCGCCTCGGGCTTTTCTGAATTCCCGCAACCAGGGTTCGATCCAGTTTGACCGCATCCGGCTGGAATACCACCAGTCGCTTCAGGCCGGTATCGGCGGACCCGAAATTATCGGCCACTACCTTCAGACCCGCATCCCGGACCCGCTGCCCGATCCCCGCCAGGGTTCGGGCATTACCGAGTTTCTCAAGCTCACCGAACTCCATGAAAATGCGATCCGGTGAAAGCCCGCCCTGTTCGGCAGACAGGCAGGTGGTTTCGGTAATCAAGTCGATGTCCTGGGCCGAAACGCTCCCGCAATTCAAGTGCAATGCGCTCCGGCCGACCAGTCCGGTGCCCAGCTCAATGGCCCGCATCCGGCATGCCTGTTCGAAGGCAAACCGGTTTTCATCGCTCACCCGCCGGATGATCGAATTTGCCATCTCTCCCGATACCCCCCGAAGCAGGGCCTCCAGGCCAACCGGCTTGCCTATTTGAATATCAATGATGGGCTGGAAGGCAAAACTGAAACCGGCATCGAGTACCGAAAAATAGTCCGACATTCTTTGCTGAAATTGCGATTGATCGTTGTAGAAAGTCACCGGTTCATCCCTCTCTATTTACTTTCGAATCGGCCGGATTAACAACTCGGCGCATGCTTGTACCCGATATTAATGCAAGCTTCATGCCAATACAGATCGGCAACGGGACCAAACTCTCGAAATCGGCAGACGATCATGGGCTGGAGCGCGGGATCAACAACCCGGATGATGAACCGTGGTTATTCGACCGGTCAAAGTCTTGTCATACAGCGTCGAATTGACTCAGTCAGTCGACGCCCGTGGCCGTCCAGTGGCGCTCCGGACTGTCTGTCCGGAGCGCCACAGGACCGCCCCTCACTCCCTTCAGCGGTTTCTTGATGCCTGTCTGAGCTCCCGACGAATCTCGGTGACCAGGCGATCCACCCATCCCAGGTAATTGCGGTGGATGATCTCCCGCCCGTTCTGGCGGTCGTAATGCAGGTTTTCCGAATCCTGATACTCGATCCGGACGCTGTCTTCATCGTAGGTGATTCCGATCCGGGCCCAGTGGTCTCTCACATGAAGGTCGGCCACGATATTGCCCGTTTCCTCGCTGTGAACGTCCCAGTCCCGACGAAAAAGGGCATCTACAATGGCATCGTGAACCGCCTCGGCATCAACACCGTCGGGTATGGAGATCGGGCTGGGGTCTTCCAGGTCGGTTGCCCGTAGCTGGGCCATTGCTGCCATGGGAACCAGCAGAATAAGCACAAGAATCCAATTCGATAGTTTCATTCGCTCTCTCCTTGCAAGAGTGGGGTTTGCATTTGCCCGGCAGGGTCTGCCAGCTGCCGGGTCACTGGATTCGCGCAAGCATGCGCCGCCTTCCCATCAGCCTGGCCCAGACCCTTCCGGTGGTAAACCAGCAGAGAAATCCCGCCTCAACAAGGGTTGCAGGCAGGCGCCCCGGGATTCCGAAAACCCTTCCGTCGGCCGGATGCAGCCGCACTTTCAGCCCCAGGGTCCCGGACAAAGCCGTCAGTCGGGCCAGGTGATAGCGGTTGGAAACAATCCGCAAGGGTTCCTCCCGGGTGCCCGGCCCGACCAGGTTCCTGGCATGACGAAGATTTTCCAGCGTGTCCTGGGAGTGCTCTTCGAGACAAACCCGGGCCGGATCAATACCGTGGGCGGACTGCAGATAATCCAGGCCCACCCGGGCTTCACTGGGCTGGCCACCACCAAGCAGAACACCCCGGACTTCCGGGTCGGCATTCATCACCCGGGCAAGTTCGTCCAGCCGCCGCCGGTAGTCCCCGGAAACTTTTCCGCGCTCCAGGCGGTGTCCGCAGACCAGGACCCGGCGGCCATCGTTGATCGGTGCCGCGCCCGCAGCCACGATCACAACCCGCAGCCAGGCAACCACGAGGGCGCATCCCAGGGACAACAGGCACACAATGGCAGTGACGACCAGCGTCTCGACCACATCCCGGTCCCTGGCCAATTGCCGTTGGCGACTGGTTTTCAAATTTCCCGTTCCGTTGCCCGTTGTTGCAAGGCTCAATATACTGTCCGACCGCCAAGGACTTCAATCCAGAATGCAGACTTTCCCGATTTCCGCCATGACCGTCACCAGCGCGGCAGGGCAGGGCCTTGATGCCCACCGCAAGGCCCTGTCGATGGGGCGCGGGGGCCTGAGATCCAATGACTTCCCCCATTGCAGCCTGAAAACCTGGATCGGCCGGGTGGAAGGAACCGAGGCGGTTGAACTGCCAGGGTACCTGGCCGACCGGGACTGCCGGAACAATCAACTGGCCCTGCTGGGCATCGAACAGGACGGCTTCGTCGACCGGATTCATTCCGCGAAAAAGCGTTACGGCAGCGAACGGGTGGGCTGTATTCTTGGCACTTCGACTGCCGGCATATCGGCAACCGAGGCGGCCTACAGGGCCGGTGTGGAAGACGGCCACATGCCGGAAGAGTACCGGCTCCCCAGGGTCCACACCCCCCATACCTCGAGCGATTTCATTTCCGCCCTGCTCGGCATCGATGGACCAGTCTGGACCATTTCAACCGCCTGCTCCTCCAGCGCCAAGGTGTTTGCCAGCGGGGCGCGCATGATTCAGGCCGGGTTGGCCGATGCGGTCATCGTCGGAGGCGCGGACAGCCTGTGCCTGTCGGTCCTGTACGGGTTCAACGCCCTGGAACTGGTATCCGGCTCACCCTGTCGACCCTTCGACCAGCGCCGGGACGGGTTGAGCCTGGGTGAGGCGGCGGGCTTTGCCCTGCTCGAGCGCCAGGCTTCCGATCCGGTGGCCATGCTGGCCGGTTGGGGGGAAAGCTCCGATGCCTGGCACATGGCCGCACCCCATCCGGAAGGGGCCGGGGCCCGGGCGGCCATGGAGGCTGCCCTGAAGTCAGCACGGCTGGAGGCATCCGACATCGGCTACATCAATCTCCACGGCACGGCCACGCCCCAGAACGATGCCACAGAGACCGGGGTGATCCGCGGGCTGTTCGGCGAATCCACCCCGGCCAGTTCCACCAAGGGCTGGACCGGCCATACCCTGGGTGCTGCCGGTATTGCCGAATCGGTTTTCAGCCTGCTCGCCCTGACCGATGGCCTGCTGCCGGCCACCCTCAACTGCGACCAGGTCGAGGCCGAGGCCAGCGGCTTCGTGCTTACTGAACCAAGGAAATGTGCGGTGGACTACGTGGCCACCAACTCCTTTGGTTTTGGCGGCAGCAACTGCACACTGATTTTCGGGAAAGCTTCATGAAGGGCATGGAGTTTTCGGTCCTGGGCGCCTCGGTTTCCGGTTTCGGAGTTTCCGGCTGGTCGGCCTTTTGTGCCCGCCTGGCCGGGCAGGTACCCGGTGAATCCAACGACCTTCCCCCCACCTCGCTGCTGTCGGCCCGGGAGAGGCGGCGAAGCCCCGGAACCGTTCGCCTGTCCCTGGCCGTTGCCGAGGCCGCCTGCACCCAGGCCAGCCTGGACCCGGCCGAACCCCGGGCCGTGTTTGCCTCGGCCATGGGGGACCTGGAAATTACCGACTACATGTGCGCCACCCTGGCCGAAGCCCCCGAGCATCTTTCCCCGACCCGGTTTCACAACTCCGTTCACAATGCCGCCTCCGGCTACTGGAGTATCGGTGCCAGGGCCCGGGGGGACATCACGGCCATAAGCGCCCATGCCGACAGTGCCTGCCTGGGCCTGACCGAGTCGGTCCTGCGCCTGGTTGAAAGCCCGGACCCGGTCCTGCTGGTCTGCTATGACCTGGCGGCCTCCAGCCCGATCCGGGATGTCTGGCCGGCAGAACATCCCTTCGCCGCTGCCCTGGTCATCGCCGGGCCGGATCACTCCGGCGCCATGGCCCGATTGCGCCTGGACACCGGCCAATCGCCGGGCGGGCCATCCATTCTGCCCGACGGCCTGGAACAACTGGCCCGGGACAACCCCGCTGGCCGCCTGTTGGAAGTCCTGGCACTGGTTGCAGACCCCCCGGCCGCCGAATCCTGCGATCTGCGGCCGGAGCGAGGTCCTGCGGTCCGGATCGCCAGGATCCGGCGGTGACCCTCGCCGCTGTCATTCCTGCCCGCAACGAAGCCCGAACCATCGGTTCGGTGGTATCGGGAGCCCGGCACCTGGTCGATTATCTTTTCGTGGTTGATGACGGTTCCGACGATGCCACTTCCGAAATCCTGGCCGGGCTGGACGTCACCGTCATTCGCCACAAAGCCCCAAGGGGAAAGGCCGCCGCCCTGGCCAGTGGCTTCGAGGCTGCCCTGGCCACCGATGCCACCGGGATCCTGACCCTGGACGGGGACGGCCAGCACGATCCAGCAGCCATACCGGACCTGGTCGAGGCCCTGGAATTCTTCCCGGAGCACCTGGTACTTGGAGCCCGCATCGTCGAGCGCAACAGCCAGCCCGGAATTCGCAGGTTTGCCAATCGGTTCGCCGACTTCTGGATCTCCTGGGCGTCGGGCCAGCGGGTTCCCGACAGCCAGACCGGGTTTCGAATCTATCCCCGCAGGCTGGTGGAGAAGGTTCGCCCGTCGACCCGGCGGCGTCACGGATTCGTGTTCGAAAGCCAGATGCTTATCGACGGTGCCCGGGCCGGTTTCCCCTGTGTGGGTGTACCCATCCGGGCCATTTATGGCGATGTCTCCAGGCCAAGCTATTTTCGCCCGGGCCGGGATGTATGGGAAATCTTCTGGATGGTATGGTGGAAAATCTGGTTTCGCGGGCTCTACCTGCCGGGACTGTGGCAGGTGATTCGGCATCCTGCACGCATGCATCGGCCGGTTCCCGACGACCACCGGCCGGACTGAATCCGGAGGTGTACTCACCCACCATGGCGTATCATCGGTGCCTGAAAGGTCAAGCATTCGGATCAAGCCAATAAAATGACTTCAACTCCTTCTCATGATGTCGCCATACTCGGTGGTGGTCTGGCCGGGTTGAGCCTGGCATTGCAACTCAAACAGGAAATGCCCGATGCCCGCATCGCGGTCATCGAACGCCAGGCCCACCCGGTACCCGAGGCAGCCCACAAGGTCGGCGAGTCCACCGTGGAGATCGGGGCCCATTATTTTTCCGAAGTCCTGGGCCTGACCGGACACCTGCAGCAACAACAATTGCGGAAGTTCGGCCTGCGGCTGTTTTTCAATGCCGGCAAAGTCGACGACCTGGCCGACACTGTAGAGCTCGGTGCCAGTGAAGTGCTCACCATCCCAAGCTATCAGCTCGACCGGGGGCGATTCGAAAACTACCTGGGCGAAGAGGCAGCCCGGCTCGGTGTGGAATTCATCCACGGCGCCCGCTGCCGGAACCTGGATCTGGATGGCCGGGACGGCCACCGGGTGCGATATCAGCACGACGATCAGGATTGTGAAATCAGCGCCCGCTGGGTGGTCGATGCCCAGGGCCGGGCCAGCCTGATCAAACGCAAGCTCGGCCTGGCCGAAACGAACGAGCACAGCGCCAACTCGGCCTGGTTTCGAATCGACAAGCGCCTGGACATCGCCGACTGGAGCCAGTGCCAGAACTGGCAAGACCGCTGCACCGGCCTGCCGCGCTGGATGTCCACCAATCACCTGATGGGACCCGGCTACTGGGTCTGGATCATTCCCCTGGCCTCCGGTTCGACCAGCGTGGGCATCGTGGCCGATGCCGAAATGCACCCCCTGGAAACCATGAACAGTTTCGACAAGTGCCTGACCTGGCTGGAGGCCCACCAGCCCCGTTGCGCCCGGGAAGTGGAAGCGAATCGGGATGGCCTGCAGGATTTCCTGTTTCTGCGCGACTACTCCCACGGCTGCAAGCAGGTTTTTTCCTCCGACCGCTGGGCCCTGACCGGCGAGGCCGGGGTTTTCCTGGACCCGTTTTACTCTCCCGGTTCGGACTTCATCGGCATTTCCAACGGCTACATCACCGACCTTATTGCCCGGGACCTTGCCGGGGAAGAGTTTCGCCGCCGGACCCGGCTGTATGAACGCCTTTATTTTTCCTTCTACCACAGCTCCCTGGAACTCTACGAGTCCCAGTATCCCCTGTTCGGTCATCCCCGCTGCATGTCCCTGAAAACCGTCTGGGACTACACCTATTACTGGGGTGTGCTGGCCCTGCTGTTCTGCCAGGACCGGATGACCGACTTGTCGCTGATGGCCCGTCACGGAGAAGGGCTTGAACGCATGCGCCGGCTCAACGGCCAGGTCCAGAAGCTGCTGCGGGAATGGGCGGCAGCTTCAGAGCCGGAAGCCCCTCCGGGCCTTTTCGTGGACCTTGCCGGGCTGCCGGTGATGGCCCGGCTCAACCGGGAACTTGGCGAAAAGCTGGACGATTCGGGGATGGATCAGCGCCTGGCGGACAATTTCAACCTGCTGGAGCGACTGGCCGGGGAGATTCGCCTGATGGCCCCTCTATCCCTGGCCGACCGATTGGACATTTTCCAGGATCCCGGCGAACAACCGGTACTGGCCGGATTCCCCGGGCGTTTTCTGGAAAGGGCCGCCTGAGCCTCGGGGCCCTTCTATGGCGATGACTTTCGATTCCGGCACTCCACCGGCAGCACCCGAACAAGCGCCCTATCCCAATCTGTTCCGGCCCCTGGATCTGGGCTTTGTCACCCTGCCCAACCGGATCCTTATGGGCTCGATGCATACCGGCCTGGAAGACCGGGTCTGGAACTGGGACCGGCTGAGAGCCTATTTCGTCGAGCGCGCCAGGGGCGGAGCGGGCCTGATGGTCACAGGGGGCATAGCACCCAACCGTCGGGGCACCCTGGCACCCCTGGCTTCGAAGCTCACCAACCGGTTCGAAGCCTTCCGCCACCGCAAGCTCACCGATGGTGTCCACGAGGCCGGCGGAAGAATCTGCATGCAGATCCTGCATGCCGGTCGCTACGCCTACCATCCCTTCTCCCTGGCCCCGTCGGCCATCCAGTCCCCGATTACCCCCTTTCGACCCTCGGCGATTTCAGACCGGGGCGTGGAACGGCAGATCGACCACTTTGTCCGCTGCGCCGGGCTGGCCCGCAAGGCCGGTTACGACGGGGTCGAGATCATGGGATCGGAAGGCTATTTCATCAACCAGTTTCTGGTGCCCCGGACCAACCGTCGCACCGACCGGTGGGGAGGTAGCCTGGAAAACCGGCTCCGCCTGCCGGTAGAGATCGTCAGGCGGACCCGTCAGGCGGTGGGCGAGGAGTTCATCCTCATCTTCCGGCTGTCCATGCTCGATATGCTCGAAGACGGCAACAACTGGGAGGAGGTGGTGGCCCTGGGCCAGGCCATCGAAGAAGCCGGCGCCAACATCATCAATACCGGCATCGGCTGGCACGAGACCCGGATTCCCACCATTGCCACTTCGGTGCCCCGGGGGGCCTATACCTGGGTTACCCGCAAGTTCCGGGATGCGGTTTCCCTGCCGCTTGTGACGACCAACCGGATCAACATGCCCGACACCGCCGAGGACATCCTGGCCCGCGGGGACGCCGACATGGTCTCCATGGCCCGGCCCTTTCTGGCCGACCCGGAATGGGTCAACAAGGCCCGGCTGGGTCACGCCGACCGGATCAATACCTGCATTGCCTGCAACCAGGCCTGCCTGGACCACGTGTTCAAGAACAAGATCGCCTCCTGCCTGGTCAATCCCCGGGCCGGCCATGAAACCCGGCTGGTCATCGAACCGACCGACCGGCCCCGGTCGATTGCCGTGGTCGGCGCCGGTCCGGCCGGGCTGGCAGCGGCCACCACGGCCGCCCGCCGGGGCCACCGGGTCACCCTGTTCGAGGCCGCCGACCGGATCGGCGGCCAGTTCAATATGGCAAAACGGATTCCCGGCAAGGAAGAATTCGTCGAGACCCTTCGCTATTTCACGCGGGAGATCGAGCTGACCGGCGTGGAGCTCGAGGTTTCCACCCGGGTGGAGGCCGACACCCTGGCCGGCGGCCGGTTCGACCAGGTCATCCTGGCCACCGGCGTGATCCCCCGGGACCCGGGAATCCCGGGCCAGGATCATGCCTGCGTTGCCAGTTATCTGGATGTCCTGGCAGGCAATCGGCCCATTGGCCGGCGGGTGGCGGTGGTCGGTGCCGGCGGGATCGGTTTCGATGTGAGCGAATTCCTGGTCCACGACACCTCAACCGAGGAGCCGGACCCGGATCGCCCCCGTCCTGAAGCGTTCTTTCACCGCTGGGGGGTAGACATGGGCCTGGACCGTCGCGGCGGCGTGGAAGGATTGCAGCCGGCCTTCGAGGCCCCGGCCCGGGAGGTCTGGATGCTCCAGCGCAAGACCACCCGGCCCGGCGCCGGCCTGGGCAAGACCACAGGCTGGATCCACCGGGCCTCGCTGAAGCATTTCGGCGTTGAAATGATCGGCGGGGTAACCTACGAGCGCATCGACGACGAGGGCCTGCACATTTCCGTGGATGGAAAGCCCCGGTGCCTGGACGTCGACAATGTAGTGATCTGTGCCGGCCAGGTTTCCCGAAGGGATCTGGTCGGACCGCTGGAAGAGGCCGGGCTCACCGCCCATCTGATCGGGGGGGCAAGCGTTGCAGCCGAACTGGATGCCCGGCGGGCGATTGACGAGGGGACCCGGCTGGCGGCAAAGCTGTAGATGGCCGGGCGAGCAAACAATCCGGAACCGACGGGTCAGCAGGTGCTCGAGATCAATCAGCGCTTCTACGATGGGTTGTGGTCCGGTGCCCGGCTGGTCGAACCGGATCGATTCAACACCTGGCCGATCATTTCCCCCCTTGCCAGACAGGCAAAATTCCGCCTGGAAGCCGGGCCCGGCCTTCGGCCCCGACTGCCCGTCGAGGGCACCTTTTTTGCCGATATCAGCACGCCTGCCCTTGCC
>SLIZ01000078.1 GCA_007135395.1 Wenzhouxiangellaceae bacterium
CTGGTTCCCTCTTTCTATCTTGCATACCCGGCCGGCTCCGGGCAAGGCCGGGTTCAAAACGAAACGGGCCGGCTGCAAAGCCGGCCCTTGTGCTGCCCGATTCTTGCCGTCTTCCGGGTACCCTACCCCGCTTCCAGCCATTCCTCCATCGGGGGGCATGAGCAGACCAGGTTCCGGTCCCCATGGACGTTATCCACCCGGCCAACCGGGGGCCAGTAGCGGGATTCGCGAAGGCCGTTTACCGGGAACACGGCCTGTTCCCTGCTGTAGGAATGATTCCACTCGTTGCCCGATACCGCTTCAATGGTATGGGGGGCGTTGACCAGGGGGTTGTCCTCCCGGTCCAGATCACCGGACTCGATCCGGGCGATTTCCTGTCGAATGGCGATCATGGCCTGGACGAATCGGTCCAGTTCGGCCCGGGATTCGCTTTCGGTCGGTTCGATCATCAGGGTGCCCGGTACAGGCCAGGACATGGTGGGCGCGTGGAAGCCATAGTCGATCAGCCGCTTGGCTATATCCTCTTCCGTGATGCCGGCCGAATCCTTGAACGGGCGCAGGTCGACGATACATTCGTGGGCAATCCGGCCGTTGCGTCCGGTGTAGAGGATGTCGAAATGTTCCTCCAGGCGCCGGGCAATGTAGTTGGCATTGAGAATGGCCACTTCGGTGGCTTTCTTCAGCCCGTCCCGGCCCATCATCATGATGTAGGCCCAGGAAATCGGCAGAATGCCTGCGCTGCCCCACGGGGCAGCGGCCACCGCGGGATTCTGGCCGTAATCGCCTCCCAGAAGGCCGGTGGCATGTCCCGGCAGGTGGGTTACAAGATGCTCGCGAACGCCAATGGGACCAACACCGGGGCCACCGCCACCATGGGGGATGCAGAAGGTCTTGTGCAGGTTCAGGTGGCAGACATCGGCAAAACGTGCCGGGTGGCACCATCCGACCAGGGCATTCATGTTGGCCCCGTCAAGGTAGACCAGGCCGCCGGCATCCCGGACCTTGTCGCAGATCTCAACCACGGCTTCCTCGAAAACTCCGTGGGTGGACGGGTAGGTGATCATCAGGGCCGCAAGCCGGTCTGCATGCTGGTCGATCCGGGCATCCAGATCTTCCAGGTCCACGTTCCCCTGGTCATCACAGCGCACAACCACGATTTCCATGCCGGTCATCTGGGCGCTGGCCGGGTTGGTGCCATGGGCCGAAGACGGGATCAGGCAAACATCCCGATGCCCCTCACCCCGGGCTTCCTGCCAGGCCTTGATGGTCAGAAGTCCCGCATACTCTCCCTGGGACCCGGCGTTGGGTTGCAGGGATACCGCATCGAATCCGGTGATCGTTCGCAACATGGCTTCGAGCTGGTCAATAAGCTCATGATAGCCCCGGGCCTGCTCCCAGGGGCAGAACGGGTGCAACTCGGAAAAGCCTGGCCAGGTGATCGGAATCATCTCGGCAGTGGCGTTGAGCTTCATGGTGCACGAGCCCAGCGGAATCATGGCGTGAGTCAGGCTCAGGTCCCGGTTTTCCAGTCGCTTGAGATACCGCAGCATTTCCGTCTCCGACCGGTAGCGGGAAAAGACTTCATGTTCGAGAAAGCCGCTTTGTCGGCGCAGTTCCTCGGGAATGGCGCTGGTATCCGGATTCATTGCGGCGTCGATTTCGGCGATATCGACCGCCTCGTTGGTAAAGATTTCCACAAGCGCTGCAAGGTGCTGCCGGTCGGTCTGTTCGTTCACGCTCAGACCCAGGCCGGTGGGATCGTCGGTGCGCAGGTTGATGCCGGCCCGCAGCGCCTCGTTGAGGATCTCACTGCGCCGGGGTTCATCCAGACGGACCATCAGGGTGTCGAAAAAGGCGTCGCTTTCCAGATCCAGCCCGGCCTTGCGCAGGCGCTCGGCGAGCAGGCAGGTCATCCGGTGAATCCGTCCGGCGATGCGCTTGAGCCCGTCGGCACCATGCCAGACACCGTAGAACCCGGCCATGACCGCCAGCAGGGCCTGGGAAGTGCAAATGTTGCTCATGGCCTTTTCCCGCCGGATGTGCTGCTCCCGGGTTTGCAGGGCCATGCGCAGCGCTGTTCGGCCGTGCCGGTCTTTGGAAACCCCGATGATGCGGCCTGGGACATTGCGCCGATAGGCATCCCGGGTTCCCAGAAAGGCCGCATGGGGGCCACCGAAGGCCATGGGCACACCGAATCGCTGGGCGCTGCCGATGACTACATCCACATCGAACTCCCCTGGCGGCTTGAGCATGACCAGGGCCATAAGGTCCGTGGCAACGGCGACCTTGGCATTCCTTTTCTCCGCAGCCCGGACCGTGGCCGACAGATCCCGGATCTCTCCGCCGGCGGTCGGGTACTGGGTCAGCACACCGAAGCATTCGGTCTCGCCCAGGCTTGCCTCCAGGTCATCGGCGACCCGGACTTCAACGCCCATGTGCCGGCCCCGGCTGATGACCACATCGATGGTCTGGGGCAGGCAGGCTGCATCCACCAGAAAGACACTGGATTTGTTTTTCCGGTTGACCCGCCGCAGCATGGCCATGGCCTCTGCTGCCGCCGTTGCTTCGTCGAGCAGGGAGGCATTGGCCAGTTCCATGCCGGTAAGGTCCATGACCATTTGCTGGAAATTGAGCATCCCTTCCAGCCGCCCCTGGGAAATCTCGGCCTGGTAGGGGGTGTAGGCGGTATACCAGCCGGGATTTTCCAGCACGTTGCGCTGGATGACCGGCGGCGTGATGGTCGGGTGGTAGCCCAGGCCGATCATGCTGTGCTGGACGATATTGGTTTCGGCCAATTCATGGATGGTTGCCAGGGTCTCCCGCTCATTGCGGGCCCGGGGCAGGTCCAGCTCCGGATTGTTGCGGATGCTGGCCGGCATGGTTTCAACCATGAGGTCTTCCAGGGACTTCGAACCCAGGGTCTGGAGCATCTCCCGAATCTCATGCTCGTCCGGCCCGATGTGGCGGGCAACGAACTCGCCGTGTGCCTCGAGATGGCGAAGGGGGGTGTCAGGAATCAGGCGTTGAGTCATGGGTTATACGGGTCCCGGGGTTGATTGAGTCATGATCTGGAGGTAGTGGTCGACCAGCAGGAATGCAAACAGGGCCATGAGGTAGAGCACGGAAAAATTGAACATTTTCATGGCCAGCAGCTCGTTTCGGGTCTTGAGCAGGGCAATGGCGTAACCGACAAAACCGGCATTCAGGACGATGGAACCGGCCAAGTATACCAGCCCGCTCATTCCGGTCAGCCAGGGCAGCAGGGTTACGAGCACCAGCAGCACGGTGTAAAACAGTATCTGCCAGCGGGTGAATTCCACACCATGGGTCACCGGCAGCATGGGCACATCGGCCGATGCATAGTCATCCCTCCGGTAGATCGCCAGTGCCCAGAAGTGGGGCGGTGTCCACACAAACACGATCAGAAACAGGATGAGTGCGTAGGCGTGAATCTCGCCGGTTACCGCCACCCAGCCCAGGAGGGGCGGTGCGGCCCCGGCAGCGCCACCGATGACGATATTCTGGGGCGTGGCGTATTTGAGCCAGACCGTGTAGATGACCGCGTAGCCGATGAGGCTCAGAAAGGTGAGGATGGCGGTCAGTGGATTGACCAGCAGAGTGAGAATCAGCATGGCCAGGGCAGCCAGGGTTCCGGCGTAGACGGTGACCTGGGTTTCGCTCAGCGAACGGGTTGGCAGGGGACGGCCCCGGGTGCGGGCCATTTTGAGGTCGATTCGCTGGTCGAGCAGATGATTGATCGCGGCTGCCGACGAGGCGGCCAGCCCTATACCCAGGGTTCCCCAGACAAGGGCATTGAACGGAATCATGCCCGGCGAGGCAAGGGCCATGCCCACAACGGCCGTGAACACGATCAGGGCAACCACCTTGGGTTTGCCCAGGTCCACGTATTGTCCAATCTTTGCTGCCATGGTTGAATTCACCGGCCCGGCATTCTCGGGATGGTTCGGTGGAGCAGGTAGACCATTACCCCGATCAGCAATGCGGCCACTCCGTTGTGGGCAACCGCGATGGCCAGGGGCAGACCAAGGACGACGTTGAGTACACCCAGGACAAGCTGGGTTGCCAGTACCCCGGCCAGCAGCCATCCACTGCCGCGCAGCAGGGGCTCGCGAATCAGCCGGTAGGCCAGCCAGCCAAGCCATGCCACAACCACGATGGCACCGATGCGATGGGCCATGTGAATGGCAACCCGGGCAGGTTGGTCGAGAATGCCCCCTTCATAGTCCACACCGACCTCCCGCCAGAGGACAAAACCCTCGCGAAAGTCCATTTCCGGCCACCACTGGCCCAGACAGGTGGGAAAATCATCGGCACAGGAAAGGGCCGCGTAGTTGGTGCTGACCCACCCCCCCAGGGCGATCTGGATGGCAACGAGTCCGATGCCGATGATGACCGGCCACCGGTAGCGCCGGGTATGGACCGATGGGCTGAATTCCGGGTGATAGGCCCGCAGGGTCATCCAAAGCAAGAGGGCCAGGGTGGCCATCCCCCCAAGCAGGTGGGCCATCACAATGGCCGGTTTGAGCAGCAGGGTCACGGTCCACATTCCCAGGGCCGACTGGAAAATGATCAGGCCCAGCAGAACAAGTGGCAGACCGACCTGCTGAAGGGGATTGGCCCGTTCCCGCCATGCCAGGATGGCCAGCCCCAGGACCAGCAGTCCGAGAAACCCGGCCACGTAGCGGTGCAGCATTTCCCGAAATGCGGCACCGGAATCGACTGCCCGGTCGGCCCGGACGAGATCGGCTCGCTCGATGGTTTCCTGGGTGGACGGCCAGGTCACCATCCCGTAGCAGCCCGGCCAGTCCGGGCACCCCAGTCCGGCATCGGTCAGCCGGACCCAGGCGCCCAGGACGATAACGATGAGTGTCAGTACCGTGGCCAGCAGGGCCAGGCGTTGAAAAAGGGGATTGATCATGGGATCAGTCGCGTTGGGTCCAGGTCAGCAGGCGTCGAAGGTCCCTGCGAATGCCATTTGGATCGGCATCGGCAGGATAGCGCAGTATTATATTGCCCTCCGGGTCAAGGATGTATCCAGACGGGTCCCGGGGCCCGGGAAAGCGTTCGGCCAGTTCCGCTCCGGTCGCCCCGTCGATAATCCGGTAATCCGGGCTCAACTCGTGGATCTCGGCCCGGATTTCGGCCGCCAGACTCGTGCCGCTGATGACCAAAAGCCCGATTTCCGGCTGATGGCGATCCTGGGCGGTGCGGATCTGCCGCAACCAATAAAGGAATTCCAGGCAGTCGGGTCCACAACCCCCGGGTGAGACATGGACAAGCTGCCATTTGTCCAGCAGGTCGTCCTGGTCCACTGTCCGGTCATTGGATTCGTGAGCAAAATCGCCCAGGGGAACGACTGGCTGGATCAGTTCACCATGGGCGCGGCTGCTTTCCGGCTGCCATTCCAGCCACTGGCTGTGAAGAACAATGGCCAGCAGGACCGGGATGAAAAACACCAGGAAAAGCAGGATCAGGCTTGTCTTTTTCATGTTTTTCTCAAAAACCGGACAAAAAGTACCAGCCAGAGGATGAAAACGGCCAGGGCAATGGAAAACCATTGGAACGCGTAGGCCCGGTGCCGTTCCGGGCCGAAGACCACCGGCTGCCAGTCCCGGCCGGCGAATCCGGCCTCGTGGTCCGGATCGAGCTGGATGACCCGGGAGTCCACCGGCCCTTCCAGGGCTTCGTCGATCAGTTCGCTATCGTAGTAGGTCATCATGTTGGGCCAGTTTTCTGAATCAAGCGCTTCCTGGCTGCCAAGCTGGAAGCCCACCTCCGGCGGCTCATTGAGCAGTCCGGAGAGGGTGATGACATCGGTCGGAGTATCCCAGGCAGCTGCCGCCCGGCGGCTTGAATCCAGGGGTTGCCAGCCCCGGTTGACCATGAAAATCCGGCCATCGGAGTGGCGCTCAAACGGGGTGAAGACGTGAACCCCGGGTTGCATCTGGAAGACCTGGTTGTCCAGCATCACATCCCGGCCCTCAAGGAAGGTTCCCCGGCCTGCAACCCGCGTGTAACGAGGCGTTTCGGCATTCACGACGTCCAGTGAAATCGAGGGGGCCTGGTCGAATCCGTCTAGTAGCTCCGCCTTGTAATCGGCCCGGTCGAGCTGCCAGAAGGCCAGGCGCAGGCAGGCGAGGATCACGGCAATGGCAACCAGGGTCGGGAACACGGCTTTCATGGGTCAGGGGTTATAATCGGTTTTTGCCAATGGGGTTCGTGAACTTGCTGTCTACCGTCTTAATAGTGGGGTTTCTGATTGCCATTCTCTACAGTCTGGCCAGCAGTTTTTACTTTCTTGTCAAGGATGCAGGTGAGGGGGATCGGACCGTGCGCCGTCTGAGCTGGCGCATTGGCCTGTCCATGGTATTGCTCTTGTTCCTGTGGGTCGGGATTCACACGG
Source organism: Wenzhouxiangellaceae bacterium (assembly GCA_007135395.1). GTDB lineage: Bacteria > Pseudomonadota > Gammaproteobacteria > Xanthomonadales > Wenzhouxiangellaceae > SLIZ01. Next base: position 6,425 of record SLIZ01000078.1, read on the forward strand.
GCCTTATCGAGCCCCGGGGCGTGAATCCGGTCCAGTATCCGTCTGAAACCTCGCCGGAATCCTGACGCGAATGCAAGGAGCCTTCGGATTTTAAAGTCTTGCTGAAATCTCCTGAAGCTGGACGACTAGTGATTCAGGAGCCCGAACCCCGAAGGCTGGCAAGCATGTGTTCGGCACTGCTGACCTTGAACTCTCCCGGGCGCTCCACAAAAAGCTGTCGAACCTGGCCGTCTTCGATGTGCATGGAGTAGCGCTGGGTCCGGAACCCGATGCCGAATGCCGTGCCGTCCAGTTCGAGGCCCATGGCCCGGGCAAAATCCCCGTTGCCGTCGGCGGCCATGGTGATCCGGTCGCCTACCTCGTTGTCCCGGGCCCAGGCACTCATTACGAAAATGTCGCTGACCGCCGTACACGCGATTTGGTCGATCCCGCATGCACGGATTGCACCTTCGTGCTCCAGATAGCCGGGCAGATGCTGGGCCGAGCAGGTGGGGGTGAACGGGCCGGGAACAGCGAAAAGCACTGTACGGCCCTTCCCGAACAGCCCGGAAGCGGGGCTCGGCTCAGGTCCGTTGGGTCCCATGAGCATGAGCGTGGACTCGGGGAGCGCGTCCCCGGGCTGAATCGTCATCGGTTCGGGAGTTCCTGTGGGCGGCTGGTCAGGACAGCAACGCCTTGTTGATGGCATTGACCAGTTCTTTCTTGTCGACCGGTTTGGTGATATAGGCAATGGCGCCCTGGCGCATGCCCCAGATCCGGTCGGTTTCCTGGTCCTTGGTGGTCACGAAAATGATGGGGATGTTCTTGGTTGCGTCATCCTTGGAAATTTTCCGGGTTGCCTGAAATCCACTCATGCCCGGCATGACGATATCCATCAGGATCACATCGGGTCGACCCGCCTTGGCTTCCTCTACACCTTGCTCTCCGCTGCTGGCCGTGATCACTTCATGGCCTTCGGCTTCCACGAGCTTGGCAAGTGAATGCAGGTAGGCCTCGGAGTCGTCTACTATCAGAATTTTGGCCATGGGCTCCCCTCAGTTTTCCAGTATTGATTTTTTGCTTGCTTCTCTATGATACCCGCATGAAGGCGGTTCGTCACGATTGCTCCGATCCGTTGAGCTGAACGATTTTCCGGCCCAGGGATTCACCCTTCAACATCCCGGGGAAAATGGCTTCCATCCCGTCCAGGTCGGTTTTTCCGGTCAGGATTGAATCCAGGTGTTGCGGGCGCCAGTCACTGGCCAGCCGGGCCCAGATTTCCCGGCGCAGGGCGTATGGACAACCTGAGGAGTTGATGCCGAGCAGGCTGATGCCGCGAATTATGAAGGGCATGACCGTGGTCTCCAGGCCGATTCCGCCGGCCAGGCCACACGAGGCGATACTCCCCCAGGGACGGATGACCCGGGTCAGGGCCGACAGGGTTTCCCCGCCCACGTTGTCAATGGCACCGGCCCAGTGGGCCGATTCCATGGGTCGCTTTCCCCATTCAATATCATGCCGGGAAATGCACTGGGCAGCACCCAGGGATTCCAGCCATTCAAACCGGTCGATCTTGCCGGTCAGGGCATGAACCTCGTAGCCGGCCACGTTGAGAATGTCCACAGCCAGTGAACCCACCCCCCCGGTCGCCCCGGTTACCAGGATTGGCCCCATATCCGGGAGCTGGCCGTTGGCTTCCATCCGGTAAAGGCTCAGGCCCGCCGTGAATCCGGCGGTTCCAAGCACCATGGTTTCTTCCAGGCTCAGCTCAGCCGGGCAGGGCACCAGCCATTCCGAGGGGACTCGCAGGTATTCGCTGTAGCCACCATCCCGGGTTTCCGAGAGCCCGCAACCGGTAAGGATGACCGGATCACCAGGAGAGAAGTGCTCGCTTTCGCTGGTTACCACTTCGCCGGCGGCATCGATTCCGCCGTTCAAGGGGAAATCCCGCAGGATCTTGCCCTTGCCCGTTGCCGCCAGCGCATCCTTGTAATTGATGCTGGAATAATGCACCCGGATGACCACGTCCCCTTCGCTCTGGTCGTCGATGGACTGGTTTTCTATGGCTGCCCGGTACCCGTCTTCGTCATCACGGATCCGGAAGGCGCGGAAGCTGTCGGGAATTTTTTCGGTCATCGGGTTCTGGCCAGTTTCTAAGGACATGATGAGTCCGGTTGGTGACAGATTGTCTGTCAATCAATTTGCCTTGTGAATGGCTCGCTTGTCCACTGCCAGGGCGGCTTCGTGGATCGCCTCCGACAGGGTCGGGTGGGCATGGACGATTCGCGCCAGGTCTTCGCTGGATCCGGCGAACTCCATGGCCACCACGCATTCGCCGATCAACTCGGAGGCCTGGGGGCCGACAATGTGCACGGCCAGGATCCGGTCGGTTTCGGCATCGGCCATCATCTTGACCATGCCGGCCGCCTCGCCCATGGCCAGGCCCCGACCGGTGGCAGCGAAGGGAAAAGTGCCGACTCGATAGTCCACGCCCTTTTCCTTCAGCTCAGATTCGGTCGGACCGACCCAGGCGATTTCCGGGTCCGTGTATATCACCCAGGGAATGGTGTCCATGTTCAGGTGGCCGGCCTGGCCGGCAATGGTTTCGACCACTGCAACGCCCTCCTCGGAAGCCTTGTGGGCCAGCATGGGTCCCCGAACCAGGTCACCGATGCCCCAGACGTTGTCTGCCGATGTGCGGCTTTGTTCGTCGACCTCGACCTGGCCCCGGTCGGTCAATTTGACCCCGGAATCTTCTGCTAGCAGGCCATCACTGGCAGCCTTGCGGCCCACGGAAACCAGCAGGCGGTCAAAGGTTTCACTGTGTTCGCCCTTGGCGTCTTCGTAGGTGACTTCAACCTTGCCATCCTTGACCTTGGCCCCGGAGACCTTGCTGCCCAGCCGGATGTCGAGCTTCTGTTTCTTGAACTCGCGAGCCGATGCTTTGGCAATGTCCGGATCAACGGCGGCGAGAAAGGTATCCATGGCCTCCAGAAGGACGACCTCGGAGCCCAGCCGCTTCCAGACGCTGCCGAGCTCCAGGCCGATCACCCCGGCGCCGATGACACCGAGCCGCTCGGGCGCCTTTTCGAGTTCGAGGGCGCCCACGTTGTCGATGATGTGCTCGCCGTCGAACTTCACGCCGGGAATCTCGATGGGCACTGACCCGGCGGCCAGGATTACATGCTCGCCGGTGTGGGTGACCTTGTCCCTGTCGTTCGGGGAGACTTCCACCTTGCGGTCGGCCAGCAGTTTTCCGCGGCCGTTGATGAATTCGATCTTGTTGGCCTTGAAAAGCTGCATCAGTCCACTGTTGAGCTGCTTGACCACGCCCTGCTTGCGCTTCAGCATCTGGCCGATATCCATGGAAACCTTCTCCACATTGATACCGTGGGCCTTGTAGTCATGCTGGATGTGATGCAGGTGCTTGGATGAATCCAGCAGCGCCTTGGAGGGTACGCAGCCCACGTTCAGGCAGGTGCCGCCAGGGGCCGGCTTGCCGTCTTCGCCTTGCCGGTCGTCGATCAAAAGCACCTTCATGTCCAGTTGTGCAGCCCGGATGGCGGCTACATAGCCGCCGGGTCCGCCACCGATGATGATCACGTCATACTTGTCAGCCATTGCTTGATTCCTTCAAAAAACCGATTCGGTAAGTATTGGCGCCCCGGGGCGATCAAAGCCCCAGCAGCATCCGGTTGGGATCTTCCAGCGCTTCCTTGACCGCGACCAGGAACTGCACGGCGTCCTTGCCGTCGATGATCCGGTGGTCGTAGGACAGGGCGATGTACATCATCGGCCGGGCCACGATTTCCCCGTTGATCACTACCGGGCGTTCCTTGATCGTGTGCATGCCGAGAATCGCGCTCTGGGGCATGTTGAGAAGCGGCGTGGACAGAAGCGAGCCGAATACGCCGCCATTGGTAATGGTGAAGGTGCCACCCTGGATATCCTCGAGCTGGATGGCGCCCTTGCGGGCCTTTTCGGCGTATTCGTTGATCTGTGCCTCGACCTGGGCCAGGCTCATGAGGTGGGCATTGCGCAGGATCGGAACCATCAGGCCCCGGTCGGTGGAAACGGCAATACCCACGTCCTGGTAACCGTGGTAGACGATTTCATCCCCATCCACGGTTGCATTGACCACCGGGTGCTTTTGCAGGGCCTCGCAGCAGGCCTTGACGAAAAAGGACATGAAGCCGAGCTTGACCCCGTGTGCCTTCTGGAAGGCATCCTTGTACTGCTTGCGGATATCCATGACCGCCTTGAGGTCGACTTCGTTGAAGGAGGTCAGGATGGCGGCGGTGTTCTGGGCTTCCTTCATGCGCTCGGCGATTCGCGAACGCAGCCGGGACATCCTGACCCGCTCTTCCGGTCGCTCGCCGGAAGGTGCCTGCTTGAGGTAGTCAGCCACATCGGACTTGGTGATTCGCCCATCCCGTCCGGTGCCCTTGACATCGTCCGGGTCCACATCGTTTTCGGCAGCCATCTTGCGCGCCGCCGGCGGCAGGTCCCCGGTATCCTTGCCCTTGCCGGATTTGGCCGGCTTGCTGTCCTTCGAGTCGGATTTCCCGGCTTTTCCGGCCTTGCTTTCGGGCTTGTCACCCTTCGAGTCCTTCTTGCCGGACTCCTCGGCAGAATCCTCATCGCCGGATTTGTCGGACTTTTCATCCTTTTCCGGCGCAGCACCTTCCTTGATCAGTCCGAGCACCTGGTTGGCGGTGACGGTCTCGCCGGCATCAAACTTGATTTCCTCCAGGACACCGTCGGCCGGCGCCGGGACTTCCAGGACGACCTTGTCGGTTTCCAGGTCCACCAGGTTTTCATCCCGGGAGACGGACTCGCCGGGCTTCTTGTGCCAGGTGGCTACAGTGGCGTCGGAGACGGACTCGGGCAGAACGGGGACTTTGACTTCCGTAGACATGATTGAAACTTTGCTCCTTATGCGATCCCTTCACCCGGAGTCAATGCATGGGTGACCAGGGTTTCCTGTTCTTCCAGGTGGATTTGATAGTAACCGACAGCCGGCGAGGACGAACCAGGCCGGCCGACATATTTCAGAGGCCGCTTCTCGCCGGTGCAGGCCTGGAGGTGGTGGCGAATCTGGAACCAGGCGCCCTGGTTCATCGGCTCTTCCTGGCACCAGACGACTTCCTTGGCCTTGCCGTAACGCTCAATGATGGCGCTGACCTCTTCCCGGGGGAATGGATAGAGTTGTTCCACCCGGACCAGGGCAACGTTGTCGACCTTCTTTTCTTCCTGCATCTTGGCCAGGTCGAAAAAGACCTTGCCGGAACAAAAGACCAGCCGCTTGACCGACTTTGGATCCGGTACGGAAGGATCGTCGATGACCAGCTGGAATTGACCTTCGGTGAGGTCATCGAGACTGGAAACGGAGGCCTTGTGGCGCAGCAGGCTCTTGGGTGTCA
>SLIZ01000138.1 GCA_007135395.1 Wenzhouxiangellaceae bacterium
CCTGATCGAGGATACCCCGGTCCGGCTGGGTGCCCAGGACCTCAGTGAGCATGAATCCGGTGCCTATACCGGGGAAATCAGCGGAGCCATGCTGGCCGAGTTTGCCTGTCGGTTCGTGCTGGTCGGCCATTCCGAGCGCCGCAGCATTCACGGCGAGTCCGATGAACAGGTGGCGGCCAAGTTCGAGGCTGCCCAGTCGGCCGGATTGAAGCCGATTCTCTGCGTGGGCGAGAGCCTTGAGGATCGGGAGGCTGACCGGACCCGGGATGTGGTGGGTCGCCAGCTTGGCGCAGTCGTCGACCGGGTGGGCATCGAAGCCCTGGGTCATTCGGTGATTGCCTACGAACCGGTCTGGGCCATCGGCACCGGCCGAACCGCAAGCCCCGAGCAGGCTCAGGAAATTCATGCATTCATCAGGGAGCAGATCGCAGAACGGGATGCTATAATAGCCGGCCGGGTTCGGATCCTTTACGGCGGTAGTGTCAAGCCGGAAAACGCCATGGATCTGTTTGCCCGTGAAGACATCGATGGCGGCCTGATTGGTGGAGCATCCCTTTCATCGGATGCGTTCATGGACATCTATCGGGCTGCTGACTGAACACTGCCGCTGCCAATAATCGGGTTCGCTCCGATCGGGGCGGCTTATTTTTTTGAGGTTTTTTCGGTCATGTTGACGATTCTTGTCGTTTTTCACGTAATTATGGCCATCTCACTGGTGGTCCTGGTACTGCTTCAGCGTGGCCCCGGGGCGACCATGGGCGCAGCCTTCGGCGCTGGTGCTTCTGGAACCGTGTTCGGCTCCCGGGGAGCGGCCAACTTCCTGACCCGTGCAACCGGTGTGCTGGCATTCGGTTTCTTTGCCATCAGCCTGTCCATGGCGGTACTGGCCGCCCGCTCGGGGGGCATTGTCGATCAGGACGATCTCGGCGTGGTTGGTGCACCAATCGAGGAGCCGGTGGCTCCTGATGAAATGGATCCGCCGGCAGCCGATGAAGGCGAATTCCCCGGAATTCCAGAAGAAGATGGCGCCGGGGCGGTCGAGGAAGAGCCGGAAGGATTCCCCGACATCCCCGAGGATGACAACGATACCGATGGTGAGCCGGAACCCCTGCAGGGTCCCGACTCCTGAAGCTTTGTATAGACTTGCCGAAGTGGTGGAATTGGTAGACACGCTGTCTTGAGGGGGCAGTGGCTATTAGCCGTGCCGGTTCGAGTCCGGCCTTCGGCACCATAGATTCTCGGGCGGATCCGGCAGAACGGAACGGCCCGCACCTGAAGGACCAAAGCAATGCTGGCGGAATATTTTCCGATCCTGATCTTTCTGGGCATATCAGCGGGCATGGGCGTAGCCCTGTTGCTCGCCGGGGGCATACTTGGTCCCCGGCGCCCGGACAGCGAAAAACTGTCTCCGTATGAATGCGGGTTCGAGGCCTTCGAGGACTCGCGCATGAAGTTCGATGTGCGCTATTACCTGGTGGCCATCCTGTTCATCATCTTCGACCTGGAAATTGCCTTTCTATTTCCCTGGGCGGTGGTGCTCGACACTATTGGAATGACCGGTCTGATCGCCATGGCCGTCTTCCTGCTGCTTTTGGTCATCGGGTTCATCTACGAATGGAAGAAGGGCGCGCTGGAATGGGAGTAGCGCCGCGGCAGGCGTGTTTTACCTTTGACCGGTGGTGGTCACTTCGAGAGGTCTGAAATGCCAATCAGTTTCAACAATCCGGCTCCGAGTGGTGGTGTAGACGACATTCTTCGCCCGGGCGGGGACAATCCCCTGAGCAACCGGGGCTATGTCACGACCAGCGTGGATGCACTGGTCAACTGGGCGCGCACCGGCAGCATGTGGCCGGTGACCTTCGGCCTGGCCTGCTGTGCCGTGGAAATGATGCATACCGGTGCAGCCCGCTATGACCAGGACCAGTTCGGGGTCATGTTTCGCCCGAGCCCCCGCCAGTCCGACGTGATGATCGTGGCCGGAACCCTGGTCAACAAGATGGCCCCGGCTCTTCGAAAGGTCTACGATCAGATGCCGGAACCCCGCTGGGTGATTTCCATGGGTTCGTGCGCCAACGGCGGGGGTTACTACCATTATTCCTATGCGGTTACACGGGGCTGCGATCGGATCGTGCCCGTCGACGTGTACGTTCCCGGCTGTCCTCCCACCGCCGAGGCCCTCATGTACGGCATTCTTCAGCTTCAGAAGAAGATTCGCCGAACCCACACCATTGCACGATAGGCTGGCCCGATGAGCGACAGCAACAATCCGCTGGCCGAACTGCTGGCCGAGAAATTCAGCGACCGGGTCGAGAGCATCCAGGTCGACCATCGGGAGACCACTTTCGTGGTGGCCGCCGAGCACTGGCACGATGTGGCCCGGTCGCTCAAGGATGATCCGGATCTTGCCTTCGAGCAGCTTTCCGACCTGTGCGGCGTGGATTACCTGGGCTACGGCGACAGCGAATGGGAGACCGCCGAGGCCACCGGCTCCGGGTTCTCCCGTGGCGTTGAGGAAGGCTTTGGCCCGGGGCGGTTTTCCTGGGAAGACCGGCCTGAAGCCGAAAACATCCCCAACCGCTTCGCCGTGGTGGTGCACCTGCTTTCGTTCAAGCACAACCGCCGCCTGCGGCTGCGGTGCTACGCCCCGGACGATGAGCTGCCGGTGTTGCCATCCCTGGTCGATGTCTGGAACTCGGCCAACTGGTACGAGCGCGAGGCTTTCGACCTTTTCGGAATCATTTTCGAGGGCCATCCGGACCTGCGCCGGATTCTTACCGACTACGGATTTGTCGGCCACCCCTTCCGCAAGGATTTCCCGCTTATCGGCAATGTCACGGTGCGATATGACGAGACCAGGCGCCGGGTGATCTACGAGCCGGTGGAAATCGAGCCCCGGGTGCTGGTGCCGCGGGTCATCCGCCGGGATTCCCGCTATGTACCCGACAAGATTGACCGCAAGGCAGCCAGGGAGGCCTGAAGTCGTGTCTGCACAGATTCACAACTACACCATGAATTTCGGCCCCCAGCACCCGGCCGCC
>SLIZ01000074.1 GCA_007135395.1 Wenzhouxiangellaceae bacterium
GCTCCGGCAGGTCCATGGTCACGTCTTCCTGGTTCTCGCCTTCCTTTTCCACCGGCATCAGGTCCTGCTTGGACACGCCGAGCAGGTTGGCCACGTTTCCGGCGATGTAGACCGACGAATAGGTACCCACGATCACGCCGACAATAAGGGTCAGGGCAAATGCATGGATGATCTCGCCACCGAAGTAGAACAGGGCAAGGAGTACCATCAGGGTGGTCAGTGATGTCATCAATGTCCGCCCAAGCATCTGGTTGATGGCCAGGTTGGTCAGTTCCAGGGGCGACTTCTTGCGCACCGTTCGGAAGTTTTCCCGTAATCGGTCGAACAACACAATGGTGTCGTTGAGCGAGTAACCGATGGTGGCAAGCAGTGCGGCGACCACCGTGAGATCGAAGCTGACCTGGAACAGCGCCAGGACCCCGGCAACCAGGACGATGTCATGCAACAGCGCGGCCACCGAGGCCACGGCAAAACGCCACTGGAAACGGAAGGATACGTAGATCAGGACCCCGATCAGGGCATAGAGCAGGGCCAGACTGCCCTGCTCGGCCAGTTCCCGGCCTACCTGGGGTCCGACGAATTCCACCCGTCGCATCTCGATATCCGGTTCGGCGGTCTGCAAGGCGGCCAGTACCCGGGTGGAAAGATCGGCAGCAGCCTCCTCGCCCTCCTCGGACTGGAGTCGGACAACGATATCCCTTGCGGTGCCAAAGGTCTGCACCGTGGCATCCCCGAAACCTTCCTCTTCCAGTACCTGCCGGACTTCCGAAATTTCCGGTGCAGTCGGGTAAGACACTTCGATCAGGGTTCCGCCGGTAAAATCCAGGCCGAAGTTGAACCCCCGCAGCACGATGGCTGCGATAAAAAGGGCCACGACCACGGCGGAGATGAACAGGAACATCTTCCGATGTCCCATGAAGTTGATGTGGGTGTCTGGCTTGACGATTTGAAACATTTCGATAGTCCTCTAGATCGCCAGCGACTTGAGCTTGCGGCGGCGACCGTAGATCAGGTTGATCACGGCCCGGGTTCCAAGAATTGCGGTGAACATGGAAGTCACGATTCCCAGACTCAGGGTGACCGCAAAGCCACGCACCGGGCCGGTGCCGAACATGAACAGCACGATGGCTGCAATCAGGGTTGTGACGTTGGCATCGGCAATGGTTGAAAAGGCCTTGTCATAACCGGAACGGATGGCCGCCTGGGGTGTATTCCCGTTCCTGATTTCCTCTCGTATTCGTTCGAAAATCAGAACATTGGCATCCACCGCCATACCCACCGTCAGCACGATTCCGGCGATACCCGGAAGGGTCAGGGTGGCGCCGAGCAATGACAGCAGGGAAACCACCAGCACCAGGTTGGCCGTCAGTGCCAGGTTGGCCACCAGCCCGAAGACCCGGTAGTAGAAGGCCATCACCAATAGCACCAGGGCAAAGCCGATGATGACCGACCGGAAACCCTGCTCGATATTGTCCTGACCCAGGCTGGGGCCAACGGTACGTTCCTCGATGATCTGCATGGGAGCAGCCAGGGCACCGGCGCGCAGCAGCAGGGCAAGCTGGCCGGCCTCGGTGGACGAGCCCAGGCCCGTGGTCTGGAAGCGGCGCCCGAATGGCTCTCGGATCACGGCGGCAGAAATGACTTCCTCGACCCGCCGGGTTTCCTGGATTTCCTCACCGTTCTCGGTCCGGGTGACCGGGCGGTCTTCGATGAAAACCACACCCATTCGGTTGCCCACATTTTCCCGGGTGAATTCCATCATGCGCCGGGCACCGGCCCCGTCCAGGTTCACCGACACGTTGGGCTGGCCGGACTGCTGGTCGAACCCGGATGCTGCACCGACAAGCTGGTCACCGGTGACGATGATCTGGCGGGACAGCAGGATGGGCTGACCTTCCCGGGTGTAATAAAGCCGCGACTGGGCCGGAATCCGGCCGGTGCGCTCGGCCTCGTAGGGATCGTTCTGCTCATCCACTCCCCGGTATTCCAGGGTCGCAGTTGCGCCCAGTACCCGCTTGGCCTCGGCGGTATCCTGCACACCGGGCAACTGGACCACGATTCGATCCGATCCCTGGCGCTGAATGACCGGCTCGGCCACACCGAGTTCGTTGACCCGGTTGCGCAAGGTGGTGATGTTCTGTTCCAGGGCGGTTTCCTGGAGCTCCTGGAGTACATCCTCGCGAATGATCGCCCGGACATTCCATGTTTCGCTGCCCCGGGTACGCTCCAGCTCGATCTCGTCGAGCTCCCGGGAGATCGCATCATAGGCCCGGTCCCGGTCTTCCTCGCTGCGCAGTTCGGCAATGATGGCACTGCGATCCCGGCGTACCGAGCGGAAACGGAGCTGGTTGTCGCGCATGATGTTGCGCAGGTCATTTACGTACCGGTCCAGGTTCTGTTCCCGGGCCGAGTCCATGTCGACCTGCATCAGGAAGTGAACGCCTCCCTGGAGATCAAGGCCCAGCACCATGGGCTCACCGTTGATCGCCCGCAGCCAGTTGGGCGTTGACGGTGCCAGGTTGAGCGCGACCACGTATTCATCACCCAGTTCGTCGCTGAGGGCATCGGAGGCACGCAATTGCCGGTCGGAATCGTCAAAGCGGATGAGGATCGCCTGGGGCGTGATATCCATTCCGCGGTAGGAAATGCCTTCCCGGTCCAGGTGGTCCTGGACCTGCTCAACGAGCTCGGTCTGGACATCGAACCCGCGGGCAGAGGACACCTGGACAGCAGGATCATCGCCGAAGAGGTTGGGCAGTGCATAAAGAATGCCGAAGGCGATGACGCCGATCAGCAGCAAATATTTCCAGGCAGGGTATCGGTTCATGATGTCTTAGCTGGCAGAGTCGAAGGTGCCCTTGGGCACGACCTGGGATACGGACTGCTTCTGGATCTTGACGGAAATTCCGTCGGCCAGATCAACGGTCACGAAGCTTTCTCCCACCTGGGTAATGCGGCCAAGCAGGCCGCCGGCGGTTACCACCTCGTCACCAACACTAAGACCGGCTACCAGCTCACGGTGTTCCTTGTTGCGCTTCATCTGCGGACGAATCAGCAGAAACCAGAAGATCACAACGATCAGAATCAGGGGCAGAAAGGCCCCCAGCATGCTCCCTTCCCCGGCAGCGGCATCCTGCGCCATGGCGCTGGCAATGAAAAAATCCATAACGAAACCTCGTGGAAACTCGATTTTTTGGGTATGGGGCCGAAATGGCCGAAAAACAATCGCGGGATTATCGCACAAAGGGCCCGGCGGGGCCATGGCAAATGGCTGGCAAATTGCAGGGGACAGGCCGCTGCCCCCGGGCCATACCCGCCGGGGGCCGCCTTGCAGCCCCCTATTCGCCCTCCAGCCCGGCGTAGAAGTCCCGGACGAACCTGGCCAGCGTCCCGGCTTCGATGGCCGAACGCAATCCGGCCATCAGCTCCTGGTAGTAATAAAGGTTGTGAATGGTGGCCAGTCGGGAATAGAGAATCTCGTTGCACCGGTGCAGGTGGCGCAAATAGGCCCGGGAGTACTTGCTGCAGGTGTAACAGGAACAATCCGGGTCCACCGGCCGGGTGTCGGACTCGAACCGGGCGTGCTTGATCCGGACCTGGCCGAAGCGGGTGAACAGGTGGCCGTTGCGGGCATTGCGGGTGGGCATGACACAGTCGAACATGTCCACCCCCCGGCCGACCGCCTTGACGATATCCTCGGGACGGCCCACCCCCATCAGGTACCGGGGCCGGTCGGCGGGCAATTCGGGCAGGGTTTCCTCCAGGACCCGTATCCGATCTTCTTCCGGCTCGCCCACCGACAAGCCGCCGATCGCGTAGCCGTCGAACCCGATGTCGACCAGGCCGGCGGCCGAGAGCCGGCGAAGCTCACCGTACATCCCGCCCTGGACGATGCCGAACAGTGCCGCCGGGTTGTCGCCGTGGGCGGTCTTCGAGCGCCCGGCCCAGCGCAGGGACAATTCCATGGATGAAGCCGCCGTCTCCCGGTCGGCCGGGTACGGGGTGCATTCGTCGAAGATCATGACGATATCCGAGCCCAGGTCCCGCTGGACGGCCATGGATTCCTCCGGGCCCAGGAAGACCCGGGCCCCGTCGACGGGGGAGGAAAAGGTCACGCCTTCCTCGGTGATCCGGCGGCGCTTGGCCAGGCTCCAGACCTGGAAGCCGCCGGAGTCGGTCAGGATCGGCCCCGGCCAGCCCATGAAATCGTGCAGGTCGCCGTGGGCCTGGATGACCCGGGTGCCGGGCCTCAGCATCAGGTGGAAGGTGTTGCCGAGGATGATCTCCGAGCCGTCCCGGACCAGCTCTTCCGGTGTCATGGCCTTGACCGTGCCGTAGGTTCCCACCGGCATGAAGGCCGGTGTCTCCACCGTACCACGGGCAAATTCCAGGCGGCCCCGGCGGGCGCTGTTGTCGGTTGCCAGCAACTCGAAATTCATGGGCCTGTCCTTGCCGGTCATTTAGAGAATCACCATTCCGTCGCCATAGCTGAAAAACCGGTACTCGCGTTTGACCGCATGCCGGTAGGCGGCCAGGATGTTGGTCCTGCCGGCAAAGGCTGAAACCAGCATGAGCAGGGTTGACCGGGGGAGATGGAAATTCGTGATCATGCCGTCGATGGCCCGGAATTCGTGGCCGGGATAGATGAATATCCGGCTCTCCCCGGAATACGGCTCGAGCCGCCCGCCGGCTGCGGCAGTTTCCAGGCTGCGCACGGCGGTGGTGCCCACGGCAATCACCCGCCCTCCACGGGCCCGGGTTGCCATCACGGCTTCCACCAGGCGTTCGCTGACGCCCACCTGTTCGGCGTGCATTTCGTGGTCTTCCAGTCTTTCCACACGTACCGGCTGAAAGGTGCCCGCACCTACATGAAGGGTGCAAAAGGCCTGCTGGATTCCCCGAGCATCCAGGGCGTCCATCAGGGCCTGGTCGAAATGCAGGCCGGCGGTGGGGGCGGCAACCGCACCGGGCTGCCGGGCAAATACGGTCTGGTAGCGTTCCCGGTCCTCGGGCTCGTCACTGCGCTGGATGTAGGGCGGCAGGGGCATGTGTCCCTCGCCTTCGAGCAGTTCCAGCCATCCCGGGCCCTCGACAATGTGCAGGTCCCAGAAGCCCTCCGGGGTCCGGCCGGCCACTTCCAGCTCATGCCCGGCCACGGTCACCAGCCGGGAGCCGGGTGCCGGCTTCTTGCTGACTTTCATCTGTACCCTGGCACTTTGATCATCGAGCAATCGCTCGATCAGTATCTCCACCCGCCCGCCACTGGACTTGCGGGCATGAAGCCGGGCCGGGATGACCCGGGTGTCGTTGAACACCAGAAGGTCACCCGGGGCGAGCAGCTCCGGCAGGTCGCGAAATTGCCGGTCCTGGACCCTTCCGGTTTCCCGGTCCATGGCCAGCAGGCGACTGTCGGACCGCCCAGGCAAAGGGTGCTGGGCGATCAGGTGCTCTGGCAACTCGAAGCTGAAATCGGATACCTGCATGAATACCTTGGGCAAGACTTCCGGTGGCAACCGGATGCTCCACATGGCCGGATCAATCGGCCATGATACTGTGGAATTCTGCCACCTGTTGGGGCAGACTCATTGCCCGTGCCAATCATAGTGAATCCATGACCCGACCATCCCTGAAAATCGATATTCACAGCCACCTGTTGCCAGGCCAGTGGCCGGATTTCAACGGCAACCGGAACCTGGGCTTTCCCGTGCTCGAAGAAGACGGAGAAAAGCGCAATATCATGATCAACGGCGAGTTCTTCCGAGCCGTGAGCTCCACCAGCTGGGACGTGGAAGAGCGCATCGGCCTTTATGAAAAGTCCGGTGTTCAGGTCCAGGTGGTCTGCACGGTACCGGTGCTTTTCAGTTATCACCTGCCCCTGGACCCGGCCGAATCCTTCATCCGTTTTCTCAACGACCATATTGCCGAGCAGCAATCCCTGCACCGGGACCGGGTCATTGCCCTGGGCACCCTGCCCCTGCAGGATGCCGATGCTTCCATCCGGGAAATCGAGCGCTGTCGGGACCTGGGGCTGGCCGGGTTCCAGATCGGCTCGAACATCAACGGGCGCAACCTGGACGATCCGGAGCTGTTCCGGGTCTTCGAGGCCATGGTGGAAAAGGACATGGCCGTAATGATTCACCCCTGGCAGATGATGGGTACCGACCAGATGCCCCGGTACTGGCTCCCATGGCTGGTGGGCATGCCCGCCGAGCTTACCCGGGCGATCTGCTGCATGATCTTCGGCGGCGTCCACGAGCGCCTGCCCGGCCTGCGGGTCTGCTATGCCCACGGGGGCGGCTCCTTTCCCTTTACCATCGGCCGCATCGAGCACGGCTTCAGGATGCGCCCGGACCTGGTGGCCACGCATAACAAGGTCAACCCGCGGGAATATCTCAAGCGCTTCTGGATCGACTCGGTCACCCACGATCCCCAGGCCCTGGCCTACCTGCTGGATGTGGTGGGCGAAGACCGGATCGCCCTGGGAACCGACTACCCGTTCCCCCTGGGCGAACAGGAACCGGGCTCGGTCATCGATGCCCTGGACCTGCCCGAGCCCACCCGGCAGAAGCTTTTCTGGAAGAATGCCCTGGACTGGCTGAAACTGCCCGAAGACCGCTTCATCACAAAATCCGCCCAATGATCGCCCAGGCCCGGCTGGCCGGCAGCAACCGGCATTTCGACCTGGCCCGGGGGGTCTCCCTGGGCATCCGGCTGGAACCCGGCGGCCCGGGCCCCCGGTTTTTCACCGAGACCCCGGCCGTCGATGAACCCCTGGTCATCGGGAATTTCCGGGGGCAGGTGGATACCGGGGGGAGCTGCAATGCCCGGGTCATCCGCTTTGCCCCGCACTGCCACGGCACCCACACGGAAGGCTGTGGCCACCTGAGCGAGGACCGCCGTCCGGTCCAGGACGCCCTGCCGCCCGGGCTGCTGCCGGCCCGGCTGGTCAGCGTTTCGCCGGTATCGGCCGAGCAGACCGATGAGCAATATCCGGGCCTGTCCGGTGACAAGGCCTGCCTGATTCCGGCCACCGGCCTGGCCCTGGACCCGGAAGCCGGCTACCGGGCACTGGTGATCCGCTGTCTGCCCAACGACGAGGCCAAGTGCCGGCGGAATTACCTTTCCGAACCGGACTACCCGGTACTTACCATCGAGGCCGCCCGGGCGGTGGTCGCCGCGGGTATCGAACACCTGCTGATCGACACGCCCTCGGTGGACCTGGCCGATGACGGGGGCCGCCTGGCGGTCCACCGGATTTTCTGGGGCATGGACGACAACGGCCGGGAACCGTCACCGGAACGCGCCCGGTGCACCATTACCGAGATGATTTTTGCGCCGGATGAACTGGCCGATGGTTCCGGGCTATTGAGCCTGGGCGTTTCGGCCATCGTCGGGGATGCCAGCCCCAGCAATCCCGTGTTTTTTCCCGAGTCATGAACATGCAGGCCAGCAAGACCGCAAGGGATCTCGACTCTGCCGACCCGCTCCAGGACTTTCGCAAGCGGTTTCGCATCCCCCACGGTCCCGACGGCAACGAATCCATCTACTTTTGCGGCAATTCCCTGGGTCTGCAAAGCGAAGAGGTATCCATCGCCGTCCAGGGGGAACTGGAACGCTGGGCCCGCCTGGGCGTGGCCGGGCATTTCGACGGCCCCCTGCCCTGGATGCCCTACCACCAGTTCCTCCGGGAAAACCTGGCCTGGCTGGCCGGCGCCCGGCCGGGGGAAGTGGTGGCGATGAACTCCCTGACGGTCAACCTGCACCTTCTGATGGTCAGCTTCTATCGTCCCCGTGGCAGCCGCCGCAAGATCCTGATCGAAAAGGGTGCCTTTCCTTCCGACCGCCACGCCGTGGCCAGCCAGATCGCCTTTCACGGCATGGACCCGGCCGAGGAACTGGTGGAACTGGAACCGGGTGCCGACGGGCTCATCGACGAGCAGGCCATCGAATCCTGGCTGGACGAGCACGGCGACCAGGTGGCCCTGGTCCTGTGGCCCGGCGTGCAATACGCCACCGGCCAGGCCTTTGACCTCAAGCGAATTGCCCGGGCAGGCCGCAAGGCCGGCTCCACGGTGGGGTTCGACCTGGCCCATGCAGCCGGCAACCTGCCCCTGGGTCTTCACGACTCCGGTGCCGATTTTGCCGTGTGGTGCAGCTACAAGTACCTCAACGCCGGCCCGGGAAGCGTGGCCGGCGCCTTTGTCCACGAGCGCCATGCCGATTCGCCGGACCTGCCCCGGTTTGCCGGCTGGTGGGGCCACGACCCGGATTCCCGCTTTCGCATGGGCCCGGAGTTTGTCCCCGCATCGGGTGCCGACGGCTGGCAGCTTTCCAATCCACCCATTCTGGCCATGGCACCGTTGCGCGCTTCCCTGGAAGTATTCCGGGAAGCCGGGATGAACCGGCTGCGGGAAAAGTCCCTCAAACTGACCGGCTACCTTGCCGGCCTGATCCGGGAGCGGCTGGAAAAGACCATCGAGATTCTCACCCCCCTTGACGAAAAGCGCAGGGGTTGCCAGCTCTCGCTGAGATTCAAGGGTGGCCAGGCCGACGGCCAGGCCCTGTTCCGGCGCCTGGAAGCCCACGGGGTGGTCGGTGACTGGCGAGAACCGGACATCATTCGAATTGCCCCGGTACCGCTGTACAACAGCTTCGCCGATGCCGAGGCGTTTGTCGCACGGGTCGAGGAGCTGTCGGAATGAATCAATCCAGTCGAACATCTACCGTGACCATTGCCGGGGCCGGCCTGGCAGGCAGCCTGCTGGCGGTGGTCCTGGCCCGCCGGGGATTCGACGTGGAGGTGTTCGAACGATTTGCCGACCAGCGCCGGGTTTCGGTTCCCGCCGGCCGGTCCATCAACCTGGCCCTGGCCGAGCGCGGCCGGGTGCCCCTTGCCCGGGCCGGCCTGCTCGACGGGGTCGACCGGTTTGCCCTGCCCATGGCCGGGCGCATGCTCCACGAACCGGGCAAGGAGCCGGTCCTCCAGCGCTACGGACAGCGCGAGGAAGAGGTCATCTACAGTGTCCACCGGGCCCGGCTGAATACCTTCCTGCTCGATGCCGCCGAACAAGCCGGTGCCCGAATCGAATTCAATCGCCGCCTCCAGACGGTGGATTTCGACCGGCGGCGCTGCATTCTGGTGGATGATTCCGGCGGCGAGCATGAACGGGATTTCGGCGTCCTGGTGGGCACCGACGGGGCCGGATCGGCACTTCGAAGCGCGATGAGCCGTGTAATGAAAACCGGTGCCCGGGAAGAACCCCTGGACCACGGGTACAAGGAGTTCACCATGCCCCCGGATGCCGGGGGCAGGCACGTGATGGATCCCAACGCCCTGCATATCTGGCCCCGGGGCGGTTTCATGATGATCGCCCTGCCAAATCCCGACGGCAGCTTTACCTGCACCCTGTTCCTGGCCCGCAAGGCAGACCCGGACCGGGGAGAGCCGGGATTCGACCAGCTTGAAGACTGGCCGGAGCAGAAAGCCTTCATGGAAGAACACTTTGCCGATGCCATGGCCCTGCTGCCGGAAGTTCGCCAGGAGTTTGCCGACAACCCGGTGGGTTTTCTGGGCACCCTGCGCCTGGATCGCTGGCACCTGGACGGCCGGGCGGTCCTGCTGGGCGATGCTGCCCATGCCATCGTGCCCTTTCACGGCCAGGGCATGAATGCCGCCTTCGAGGACGTGGCCTGCCTCGATGAACTGGTGGCCGAGCACGGCGATGACTGGGCGAAGATCTTTCCGGCCTTCGAAAAAATCCGCAAGCCCAATGCCAATGCCATTGCTGACCTGGCGCTGAAGAACTACCGGGAAATGCGCTCGGACGTTCGCGACCCCCGCTTCCACCTGCAAAAGGAACTGGAATGGGAGCTGGAGCGGCGTCTGCCCGGCCGGTTCATTCCCGGCTATGCCATGGTCATGTTCCACACCCTGCCCTATGCCCAGGCCCTTGAGCGAAGTCGCATCCAGGCGCGGGTTCTCGAAGAGGCCACGAAGAATGCCTCGAGCCTGGAGGAAGTGGACATTGAAGCGGCGGCCCGGGAAGCCCGGGCGGCCCTTGAACCCATCGAGATGCCCTCCGGCAAGTCCGGAAGCGGCTAATGCACTCCCTCCCGGGCCGGTCCAATGCCGGGCATATCGGCTACCTGCGAATCGCCGGGGTACTTGCCGGGCTGGCCATTCTGGTACTGGCCGGCTGGTATGCCGAGGAACTGTTCGAGCCCGTACTCGGAGTGCTGGAATTCATGGAGGATCACACCCGCCAGCATCCGGTGATCGTCTATGGAGGATTCATCCTTCTCTACGCACTACTGGTTGCCTCCGGGATCCCCCTGGCCACACCCCTTGCCATTGCCTCCGGACTGCTGTTCGGGCTGGTCGCCGGGGCGGCGGCATCCCTGGCTGGCTGCGTGATCGGATCATTCATCACCTTCGCCCTGGCCTCCAGACTCTCCGAATACCGGGCCAACCGGATCCGCAACAACCGTCATGTACGGCAGGTACTCGAGGAAGTCGAATCCGATGAATCCCTCTACCTGATCCTGCTCCGGATCATGCCGGTTCTGCCCATCGTGATTGTCAATGTTTCCCTGGCGTTGCTGGCGATCACCCCGGCCCGGTTCCTGGCAACCACGACCATCGGACTGATTCCAAGCATGACGGTCTATGCAGCAGTGGGGACAAGTCTCGGGTCGGTGGTCGAGGCCGGCGATGTACCCATGTCCGAATTGGTCACGGACCCGGCGGTGTGGATGCCCCTGGGTGGACTGACCCTGCTGATCGCGACCGGCCTGATCATTCGGGCAGGCAAAAGGAAATCCTGAGGCAGAGGTCGGTAATGTTTGTTTCGCGGCATTTGAAGCCGCTCTGCCATCGATCCGGCGTTCGGTGAAGGCTGAAGGCCAAGTGGAGTCCATATACCCTGTGTATCAAAAGCCCAGGAACAGCATGTCCAGCGCCGCGGAGATTTCGTCCTGCTGCTCAGTAAGGTTACCAACGCCGGAACGCAACTCGCCTTCGGGTACAGCAGCCATGTACTGAGTGGCCATTACTAGCTCCTGACCCTCAATACCAAATACAGGATTAAGCCGCTCGGCAGGGGTCGGTGCAAAGGATTTGGGCAACAGTGGCACGACAACTCGGGTGTTCAAGCCGCTGAGAAGGCCTGACTGAACGTCCAGAAGATAGCCCGACCCACCTTCATTCCTGAAGATGTCGAAACGGGCCATCAGAACTGACGGTGCCGTGCGAGAGGCAAACCGTTAGCTTCAACGTATGCGTTCGAGCTTGCCAGGGCCCTGGCATTCTTCTTCAGCCATATCTCCTGCTTATGCAGTTTCACAGCCTCCGCTATCCCCGCCTCTGCAGACCGTGAGACATTGATTCCCAGGGCTTTTGCCTCTTTGAGAAGAGCACTATCCAGCGACAGGTTCGTTGGCTTTCGGGTGGATTTTGTAGCTTCAGAAGGCTGCATGGTTCAGTCCTGGTGCGCAACGATACCCGCGATTATATGCGCATACATCATGCGCATCAAATGCGCATGATAACAGCGCTTGTCGCCGGCGCAAGGGACTCCCCTGATTCAGTCATCTAAAGTTTGAGGCAAGCGGCGCGGGCTTTGCCCGCGGCCGAGTTGAACCTGTTGTTATGTGATGGGCGTTGGCTAGGCTGCAACAAGACGTCTGACCTGCAGCTCTTTACGGTGCTGCTCAGCATTCCAAAGATCATACTGGGTTTGCTGGTTGAGCCAACTTTCTGACGTAGTATCAAAAGCAA
>SLIZ01000222.1 GCA_007135395.1 Wenzhouxiangellaceae bacterium
CCATCGTGAGCCTGATCTCCCGGTTCTACGACGTCCGCGAGGGGGCGGTGCTCGTCGACGGGCGCGAGGTGGGCGACTACCGATTGGCCCACCTGCGGGCCGGCGTCGGGATCATCCCCCAGGACGTGGTGGTCTTCCCCGCCCCCGTGTCGCCCACCAGGGCGATGAGCTCCCCGGGCCGGGCCGCAAAGCTGATACCCCGCAGGACGTCGTCGTCGCTCACGGCGTAACGGAACCGAACGTCCCGAAACTCCACGGCCCCCCGCTCGACCCGTAGCGCCGGGTCGGCGTCGGGGGAGTCCTGCATCTTCGGCGCCCTGTCGAGGACGTCGAAGATCCGCTCCCCCGAGGTCAGCGCCACCTGGATCACGTTGATCTTCTCCGTCAGGTTGCGGATGGGCACCCAGAGGCGGCCCGTGTACTCCAGGAAGGTCAGGAGGATCCCCACGGTCACCAGCCCCTCCATGGCCCGGCCGTAGCCCACGAAGAGCACCAGGGCGGTGGCGATCGCCGTGGTCATCATCATCGCCGGCCGCAGGAAGGCCCAGGAGCGGATCTCGCTCGTGACGGCGGCCTGGTGCGCCTCGGTCAGGGCGTAATGCTCGGCGCGACGCTTCTCTTCGCAAAGGTAGAGCTGGTTCTCCCGCATCCCGGCCAGGTTCTCAGCGAGCCAGGAGTTCATCCGGGAGAGCACGGCCTGGCGCGTGCGCATCAGCGGCCGAGCCACCCGCCGGTAGATCAAGGCGATGACGATGAGCACCGGGAAGGAGCCCACCAGGATCGCGCCCAGCACGGGGTCGAGCCCGAAGATCACCACGGTCAACACCAGGATAAAGGTGCTATCGCGCAGGCCCTGGGCGAAGGCGTCGGAGAAGAGCTGCGAGACGGACTGCACGTCGAAGGTCGTGCGGTTCACGAGGCGCCCCACGGGGTTGTCGTGAAAGTAGCCCTGATCCATGCCCGTGATATGCCGGTAGGTGTCGACCCGCATGTCGTGGACCACGCGCTGGCCGAGCACCTGCACCAGGTAAGAGGACCCCACGCCGACGACCCAGCGCAACGCCCAGGCCAAGGCCACCACGAGGCCCAGGAAGATCACCATCTGGTTGATCTCGGAGACGCCGAACGCCAGGGCGCCCGCGTCGAGCCACCGGTCCAGGAAGGTGGCGTCCCGCTCGCCACCGATGATTCGATCCAATGTCAGCCCGATGATGTAGGCCGGCAGAGTCATCAGCAGGGACTCGATCATCGCCGCCCCCACGCTCCCCAACGCGAGCGCCCGATGAGGGAGGATGTAGCGCGTCATGCGTAAGAGCAGCGTCCAGTCGAGCTCTTCGGACTCGATGCGCTCCTCCTCCAGCATCCTCGCCAGCACGGGATCCTTGGCGATGGCGATGGCCTTCTTCTCGATGCTCGTGGCCTGAGAGGACTTCATTGCGCCGCCTCCTCTACTTCCAGCTGCTCCCAGGCGATGGACTGATAGTAGCCCGGCCGGGCCATCAGCTCTTCATGGGTGCCGTACTGTGCCCTGCCCTCTGCATCGAAGACGACGATGGCGTCACAGTCGCGCAGGGCTCGGACCCGATGAGAGATGATGATCCCCGTGCGCCCTTCGAAGACGCGACGCAGGTTCTCCAGGATGGTGTGCTCCGTGTTGGAGTCCACCGCGGAGAGGCAGTCGTCGAGGATCAAGACCTGGGGGTCGGCGGCGATGGCCCGGGCGATCGCCAGGCGCTGACGCTGTCCTCCCGAGAGGTTCACGCCTCGCTCCCCGAGCATGGTCTCGTAGCCCAGCGGGAACTCCTCCACCTCCGCGTGGAGCTTCGCGAGCCGGGCGAAGTGGATCACCTGCTCCCGGTCGTCATCGAAGCTGTCATGGGTGAGATTGCAGCCGATATCGATAAGGGTCATGGGAGGAATCGAATATGAGACTTGATTGAAAGGGCTGTCAGGAAAGCGCCTGGAGCCAGTGGCACCAGGCGCTTGCGATATACGAATTCAGGCGTGCGGCGTGCCGGCTACCCCAGGCTGACAGTCAGCGTGGCAAGTCGCTGGCGCTGCATTTTCAGGCTGTATTCCAGCTCCTTCAGGCGCGTGCGCATGTGGGTACGCTGCCACCGGTCCCGAAGCGCTTCTCGCCCGGCGTGGACCTTTTCGCCCTGTATGGCCTGCCACTTGGAAACCGTTTCCTTGAACTGCTGGTACTCGGCCTCGATGACCTGGCGCCATGTGGGCTCGGCCCCCCTGTCCTTCAAGCGCGCCTCCAATTCCCGAAACTGCATCTGGAGCCGGGCCCGATAGATCTTGAACCGCGGTGTACGGCGCATATCCCAGCACAGGCCCATCCAGGAGCATACAGTGACCAGCCACTTCGACGGGTCGAAGTGATACCAGCGAACACCGTTGCGATAGTCTCCCTGGAAGGCGTGGTGGTAGTTGTGATACCCCTCACCCCAGGTCAAAAGTGCCACGATGCCGCTGTCACGGGCCGTGTTTTCATCGCTGTAGGGCTGCCGGCCCCAGGTGTGGGCCAGGGAATTGATGAAAAAGGTCAGGTGATGGCTCAAAACCAGGCGAAAAACCCCGGCCATCAGGACCATGGCAATCACGTTGCCGAAAATCAGGCCCAGGGCGATGGGAAGACCCAGGTTCATGGACCAGGTCAGCGCCCAGTAATTGCGATGCTGCCACATGACAATCGGGTCCTTTTCCAGGTCCGGAACCTGGCTGTAATCGGCCTCGCTGGTCGGCCAGGCCCGCAGCATCCAGCCCATGTGGGCATGCCAGAAGCCGGTCTTGATTGAATGGGGATCCTTTTCCACATCGTCCACATGACGGTGGTGGACCCGGTGCCGGGCTGCCCAGCTGAGAATGCTGTTTTGCAGCGCCAGGCCCCCGAACACGGCCAGTGCCAGGCGCATGGGCCAGGCTGCCTTGTAGGTCCGGTGAGACCACAGCCGATGATACCCGGCGGTGATGCTCATGCCGCTTAGCGTAAACAGCACGGCAGCGGCGATCCAGGCGGCGGCCGGATAACCGTAGGCGAACCCGTAGATGGGCACCACCACGATAGCAGTGAGGTTGAGAAGGCCGAAGACGATGGCGTTTGAACGGACCACCGGCGGCTTTGAGTTATTCATGCAATTCCTCTAATGGTAAAGGCGTCGGGACTTTCCAGTACCCGAACGCTACTTGAATACCTTAATAGACAACGGATAGGGCCAAACGTCTCCATCGGATGCCTTGATGGCCCCGATGATCGGAAAGACCAGACTGAGCACCGCCACCGCGATGAGCACCAGGACTCCGATGCCCACCACCAGCAGGATCAGCCCGGCGATGCCATAGATGAGCGCGCTGATGATCCAGTTGAACACTGCGTAGGCATGGGGCTGGATTTCCGGCAGCGTATCCTTCTTGACCACGTAAATGACAATGGGTGCGATCAGGCCGGCCATGGGAATCAGGTATCCGGCAAGCAAGGACAAATGGATAACCATTCCCCAGGTTTTTGCTTCCTGGCCGGCCTCGCCACCCGGCTGTGTTTCTTCCGGCTGCACTTCGTTCATTGATTTAGTCCCTCATGCTGAGTCGGCCTTCATCCCCGTGAAGGCCCTTGGAAAAAGCTTTTGGTGTGCTACTGGCTCTCGGTCGCCACGGAAACGTTCTCGATACCTACCACATTGGCCGAATCGAGCACGGTGACCAGGGCATTGGTATCTGAATCCGGGTGGGCAGCGATAATCAGGGGGGAACGGGGCTTCTGGGCACTTTCTCGCTCCAGGTTGGCCCGCACCGCGGCCTCGTCGACGACCCGGCCGTCGATCATGATCATGCTGGTAGAGTCAATCCGCACCAGGATGGGCTCGTCATCGGTTTCCACGACCTGTTCCTCGGCATCGGCCGGACGGGAGACGTCCAGCCCGCGCTCGCGGACAAAAGAGGTCGTGACAATGAAAAAGATCAGCATGATGAAAACGATATCCAGCATCGGGGTGATGTTGATCTCGGTATCGTCTTCAGGGCGATGTCGTCTACGCATGAGTCAGGATCTTGAATTGATTTACAGTCTCGGGAGAATACCCCAGTCGGGGTACCCGCGCCAACCCGGAAATCAATCCCGGGGGGGCTTTCGGACCGGCCGACTCCACCCTTCCAGGGTCTTCTGGCGGGCCCGGGCCAGGGTCAATTCCCCCGCTGGGGCGGCCTGGGTGATCACGCTGCCGGCTCCGATGGTGGCCTTTTCCCCGATTTTCACCGGTGCCACCAGGGCGCTGTTGGAGCCGATGAACGCGTCGGCTCCGATGCGGGTTGTGTGCTTGTTGGCCCCGTCATAATTACAGGTGATCGTCCCGGCACCGATATTGGCCCCGGGCCCGATCTCGGCATCACCCAGGTAGGTCAGGTGATTGGCCTTGGCCCCGGGCCCGAGCCGGGTATTCTTCATTTCCACGAAATTTCCGATCCGGGAGCCCTCGGCCAGCTCGGAACCGGGCCGCAGCCGGGCAAATGGCCCGATCTGGCAGGCGCCGGTGGTCCTGACCCCTTCGAGCACGCTGTAGGGATGGACCCGGGTGCCGGCGGCCAGATCACAGTCGACAATCACGCAGCCGATTCCCAGCGTTACCTCGTCGCCAAGACGCACCTGCCCCTGCAGGGCCACATTGCGGTCGACAAACACGTCCCGGCCGGTTTCCACGCTCCCGCGCAGGACAACCGAGGACGGGTCGGCCAGGGTGACCCCGGCATCCAGCAGCCGGCCGGTGGCCCGGGCCTGGAAGGCCTGCTCGAGCACGGCAAGCTGGCGCCGGTTGTTGGCACCAAGTAATTGCTCCGGGTCGTCGGCCAGGTGGGCCTGGACACTTGCTCCGCTCTCGGCAGCCAGCCGGATACAGTCGGTCAAGTAGTACTCACCCTGGGCGTTGTCGTTGTCCAGGCGTTCCAGCCAGCCGGCCAGAAGGTCCGCCCGGGCGGACAGGATGCCGCTGTTGGCCTCGCCAATGGCCCGCTCGGACTCCGAGGCGTCTTTTTCCTCCCGGATTCCCACGACCCGGCCATCTTCATCCCGCAGGATGCGGCCGTAGCCGGTCACATCGGACGGCCGGAATTCCAGGATCGACAGATCCGCCCCTTCAGTGGCCACCAGGGACAGGGTCCGGGTCTCCACCAGGGGCGTGTCGCCGGGCAGAACCAGCACCCGGGAACCGGAATCGATCCCGGGCATCGCCTGGATGGTGGCATGCCCGGTGCCCAGACGTTCGTGCTGCTCGACCCACTGGATATCCCGGTCTTCGAAGGCCTGGCGAACCTGCTCGGAGCCGGACCCGATCACACAATGGACCCGTGCCGGTTGCAGGCCGGCCACCGCGTCGAACAGATGGGCCAGCATGGGCCGCCCGCCGACCGGCTGGAGAACTTTGGGCAGCCGCGAGTTCATTCGCTTGCCCTCACCGGCGGCCAGGACAATGACTTCAAGCGCTTTGGACATGGGGTTCCGGGTTTTTTGGAATCTCGATCAAGTATAGCCGCCGGCCGATTTTCGGTGGCGTACAATCAGGCAACCCGATCGACCACAGGCCCCCCAATGGATTTTTCGTATACCTCCAGGACCAGCCAGATGCTGGATCGACTTCGGCATTTCATGGCCGACCAGGTCGCGCCTCTGGAAACCCGCTGGCAGCGAACCCTGGACCACGGCGGCAATCCCTGGGACTTGCCACCGGGGCTGGAAGAGGCCAAGCAGGCAGCCCGCAGCCAGGGCCTGTGGAACCTGTTCCTGCCCGACCGGCACTTCGGGGCCGGACTGTCGAACCTGGAATATGCCCCCCTGGCCGAGGCCATGGGCCACAGCCACCTGGCCCCGGAGGTGTTCAACTGCAACGCCCCGGATACCGGTAACATGGAAGTCCTGGTCCATTACGGTTCGACCAGCCAGAAGGAAACCTGGCTGGAACCCTTGCTGGCCGGGTCCATCCGGTCCGGGTTCTGCATGACCGAACCTGATGTGGCGTCCTCGGATGCCACCAATATGCAGGCCACCGTCCGGGTCGAAGACGAGACGGTCATCATTGACGGCACCAAGTGGTGGACCACCGGGATTGGCCATCCCAACTGCAAGGTCCTGATCTTCATGGGCCTGACCGACCCGGAAGCCCCCCGACACCAGCGCCATTCCATGGTCCTGGTTCCGATCGACACCCCCGGGGTCCGAATCGTGCGAAAGCTCACCGTCTTCGGCGATTACGACCCGCCCTACGGACACGGGGAAGTGGAATTCGACAATGTGCGTGTGCCTGCCGACCACGTCATCGCCGGGCCCGGGCGGGGCTTCGAAATCGCCCAGGGCCGGCTCGGTCCGGGCCGGGTCCATCACTGCATGCGGGCCATAGGCGCGGCTGAACGAGCGCTGGAACTGATGGTTCGCCGGGGGCTCGACCGGGAAGCCTTTGGCCGCCCCCTGGCAAAGCTTGGCGGCAACGTCGACCGGGTCGCCGAGGCCCGAATGGCCATCGACCAGGCCCGCCTGATGGTTCTAAGGACGGCCTGGCTGCTCGATGAGAAAGGCATTGAAGGGGCCTTGAGCGAGGTCTCCCAGATCAAGGCCATCGTGCCTGCCATGCTGCAGAAAATCGTCGACGATGCCATCCAGATCCACGGCGGCGCCGGCCTGTGCGAGGACTTTCCCCTGGCCCGGTTGTTCGGCTATGCCCGCAGCCTGCGCCTGGCCGACGGCCCGGACGAGGTCCACCGGGCCCAGGTGGCCCGCCACGAATTGAAAAAATACCGGGACTAGTCGCGCAGTACACTAAGTCCGAGAATTCAAATCACGGGAGATTCCCTTTGTCCCAAGCCCTTATCGACCAGCCTGCCGACCCGCGCTCCGGCGAGGAACTCGACCCGGTTGCCGTGGATGCCTTCATGAGAAAGCACCGACCGGAGCTGGAGGGACTGCCGAAAATCCGCCAGTTTCCCGGCGGCGCCTCGAACCTGACCTACGAAGTCCGGTATGGCGATACGGCGTTCGTGCTCCGCCGCCCGCCGTTTGGCCAGATCCCCCGGGGTGCCCATGACATGCTGCGGGAGGCGCGGGTCATGGAAGCCCTCAAGCCCCACTACCCCTGCGTGCCCACCGTCATTGCCGCATGCGAGGACGAATCGCTGATGGGCTGTTCGTTCTTCATCATGGAACGGCTCGAGGGGATCATCCTGCGCGAAGACTTTCCGCCGGAACTGGATCTCGACCCCGGGATGACCCGAAAGATGTGCCTGTCGGTCATCGACCGGCTCGTCGAGCTGCACACCATCGACCCGGCCCGGGCCGGTCTGGAGGGCATGGCGAAGGGTGCGGGATACGTGGAAAGGCAAATCACCGGCTGGAGCAACCGGTACCGCAAGGCCATGACCGACGATGCGGCGGACTTCGAAAAGGTCATGGCCTGGCTCGATGCCCACCGTCCCGACGACATTGCCATCCGGGTCATCCACAATGATTTCCGCTTCGACAACGTGGTGCTTGACCCTGAAGACCCGCAGCAGGTGATCGGCATTCTCGACTGGGAAATGGCCACCCTGGGTGACCCGCTCATGGACCTGGGCAATACCCTGGCCTACTGGATCGAAGCCGATGATGAGCCGGCCTTCCAGGCCATGCGCCGCCAGCCCACCCATCGGCCGGGCATGCTCAACCGGGAAGAGGTGGTGGACTACTACCTGGGAAAAAGCAGTTTTTCCATCGAGACCTTCGCCTTTTACGAGATCTACGGCCTGTTCCGCCTGGCCGCCATCATCCAGCAGATCTACTACCGCTATTACCACGGGCAAACCAGCGATCGGCGCTTTGCCGGGTTCGCCGAAGCCGGGCGCTATCTGGAAAGCCGGTGCCTTGAAAAAATCCGGGCATCGGGGAGTGACTAATCCGAACCGTCAGGGCTCCCTGCGCCGGTACTCCAGGATTTCACCGGTCTGGCCGCTTGTGCCCGGTCGTGCAATTCGGCCAGCTCTTCGGTGTCTGTCGCCTGCATCCCGAGGTGATTGACCCCCAGACCACCGTCATCCCGGGCGGAAATGGCGAAGTTGATCCGCGGGTCCTCGAGCATCCACTTGGCATAGTCAGACTCCTCCCGGGTCGGCGCCTGGCCGAAAAGCCGGGTGTAGAAGTCGATGCTTTCGGTGACGTCCTGGACACCCACGTGAATGTGGAATCGTTTCATGACTTGCTCCTTGCGCTGGTTTCCAAATGGGCCCAAATCGGCCGCGCACCTGTAAAGACGCAGGCCCGCCGGAATAGTCGCAGGAGCTTCAGTCGAATTGATCGGCCAGGTGCTGCCTGAGCCGTTGCAGCTCGGATTCTTCCCAGCCGTCCGGCTCGGTCAGGGCGACCCAGGCGTCCAGGTAGTGTTCGGCGGCATATTCATGGCCGTATCCCCGAGGAGACCGGCCAGCCCCCATGTCGGAGGCGAGCTGGAGCATGGTCACGACGGGAAACCAGCGAAGATCGTCGGATACATCCGGGCCGCGGGGTTCCTGCATCCAGTCCGGTTCCCGGTAGGCCGAATCGGTCGAGAAGAAGGTGATCGGGTCGCTGGCGTATTGCAAAAACGCAATCCGGAAGTCTCCCCAGGGGGCTTCACCGGTTTCCAGGCCGCCGTGCTGGTTGGCAAAGCGGATGACCGAGTCATCCCGGAACCGGGGCAGCCACTGGGGCGAATCCGGGACCCTGCGCTCGGTTGCGGTCTGCCAGGTTTCGGTACGAAAGGGCGGGCCGGACCAGAGGATGCCGTCGAAGGGGTCGTCGATGATGTCGTAAAGGTCGAAGGAACGATCCGAGTGCAGCGCCCCCAGGCTCAGGCCGAACAGGTACAGCGCCGGGCGCTGCTCCGGGGGAAGGTCGCGCCAATAGCCGTAGATTTCCTGGAACAGGGCCCGGGTGCTTTCCACACCGTAGGCACCCTCGGCCATCAGGGAAATCGGACTGGGAAGGTAGGAGTACTGAGCGGCCACACTGGCGATGTCACCACGTTGCAGATACTCGATGGGATCGATTCCGGCCGGGTCCACCCAGCCGGTGCCGGTCGGGGCGATGAGCACCAGCATGGAACGCTCGAAGCCGCCGACCCGCTTGAGCTCCTCCAGCGCCAGCCGGGCCCTTTCTTCCGGCGTGTCGGCTGCGTTGAGCCCCACATAGACCCGAATCGGATCCATTGCCCGGGGTGAAAAATCCCGGATATCCGCCTCGGACGGCCCCGTGGAAAGAAAGCGTCGACCCTGGCGACCCATATCCTCCCAGGCAATCAGGGACTCGGCACTGCCGGTCCTGAAAGGATCAGCCGGGCGCTCGATCTCCGGCTCGATCAACGCATCGATCTGCTGGTGGGAAAGATCGGCGCTGCGAAGGAAAAACGAGTAAAGCACACCCTCGACCATCAACCAGAAAAGGCCGAAGGCCAGCAGGAGTCCGGCGGCCCGGGAAATGCGCCGGGGCAGAAAGCGGCCGAGCTTGCCCGACAACAACTGAAAAAGACGGCGAAACAGCTTGCCGATCGCAACGGCCACAACAAAAATTCCGATGGCAATCACTCCCACCAGCAGGCCCCGGATGCCGGCCACCTCTTCCATTTCCATCAAGGCACGAACCCGGTTCTGCCAGGTGCTTGCCTGCCACAGGAAACTGATCGTCAATAGGCCAAACAGTCCGGCCACCACGGCCTGGATGATGCGCTGAATGCGTTCCCCGGGAACCGGCAGCTCCAGGTTGGCCCACAGCCAGGCAAAAATCACCCCGACGGCATAGCCGGCGGTCAGGGCAAACCCGGACAACACGCCCTGGACGACATCATCCCGGGGCAGGAGGCTGGGGGTGAGCGATACGGCAAAAAACAGCGTGCCGAAAAGCAGACCCACCGTCGAGAAATGCCGCCCGATCTGCTGTGCCGAAAACCGCATGGCCGGGGCCTACCTGTGCCCTGCCCCGGGCTGTGCCGACCGTTCCTCCCCGGTCTCGAATCGATCCCGGAAAATCTCGTCGGCGCGCTGCTGAAGGCTCAGTGCCCAGAATCCGCCGGTCAGCACCCAGTCACCGCCAAGGGCTTCCCGTGCCCGGGTGGCCTCCCACTGGCCAAGGGTGCCTGACATCCGCCAATGGCCATCGTCGGACTCGGCCTGGATCACTCCGCCGCCGGCAATGCTGTAGGCATCAATAGCAAATTCGCCGGCCATCAACGGCCCGGCGGCCACCAGACCGAGGCACGCAGCCAGCCATGGGGCAAAGGGAAGCAAGTCGAAACCGGATTTCATCATGGGTCACCTTTGACGAAAGTAGGGCGAACACAGTTCATTGGCACAGTCGAACACTTCGAGATGGCCGTCATTGTCATTGCGGTAGGCAATGATCGGCCGGCCGTCGGCGCGCAGGGTCATCGCGCTGGTAACCGGGGAATTACCACCGATCTCGTTCAGCGTATGCCGGTCCGAACACTCGGAGTTCTCGCAGAAAAGCAGGCTCAGTCCCACGGTGGTGCCCGTTGATGTCACCGGCAGACCTTGCCGGTTGAACGCCATTGAATCGATGGCCGTGGAAGAAAGTAGCTGGTTGGCAATCGAGCTCGAACAGCTTGCCTCGCAAGTCAGCAGCCGGGTCGAGCCGGAGGCGCCACCGATTCGATACAACACGGCCGGACGTCCGACCCGGTTGACCGTAATGGAGGTCGCCTCGATCGGAGACGCACCGCCGGAGTGATGATTGACGATGGCATTGCTGCAGTCGGACTGGGTACATGCCGCGACCCACAGCATGTCGTCCGGACCCCGATAGCTGATCAGGGGCAAACCCGGACCCCCGGCGGTAACTCCGATGACAATCGAAGAATGCTGCCCGCCATCATCGACCTGGTTGATCTGGGCGTTTGAACAGGCCGGATCAGAGCAGGCTGCCACCTGCAGGGCATCGTTGGAACGAAAACTGATGACCGGCAGGCCATCGACACCGATGGCCATGGAAAGCCCGTCACCATCACCGCTGACTGATCCGGCCACAACGTTGAACGACCCGGTTGAACATTCCGAATCGGCACAGGCAATCACCCGAAGTTCGCTGCTTGACGGATGGACAAAGGCAATGATCGGCAGCCCGTTGGTACCGATGGCCAGGTCATGGTCCGAACCCGCTCCATTGCTGCCGCCGATATTGTTGACCTCGGCCGAGGCGCAATTGGAATCGGAACAGGCGGCGAGTTTCAGGGTGTCATCGCCAGGATGGAAATAGGTGAGCACCGGATGGCCATCGGCACCGATGGTGATCCTGGGGTAATTGCCATCGGAATCAATCTGCCGGGTCTGGTTGCCCCTGGGTGGGTCGCGCTGAATCGCGGCACCGGGCGAACCCGGTTCACCCTGCTCACCCTGAGGTCCTTCTGGTCCTTCTGGTCCTTCTGGTCCTTCTGGTCCTTCTGGTCCTTCCGGTCCTTCCGGTCCCTGATCACCATCGGCACCCGGCGGACCTTCGGGCCCTGGATCACCTTGCGGCCCTGGATCACCCTGGGGCCCCTCATCACCCTGGGGTCCCGGATCTCCTTGTGGACCCGGATCACCTTGCTCGCCCTGCTGGCCTTCCGGCCCTTCCGGACCCTGCTCACCATCGGGGCCCGGTGGACCCTCGGGGCCTTGTTCGCCCTGAGGTCCTGGATCACCTTGAGGCCCCGGATCACCCTGCGGTCCCGGATCACCTTGCTCGCCCTGCTGGCCTTCCGGGCCTTCCGGGCCTTCCGGGCCTTCCGG
>SLIZ01000192.1 GCA_007135395.1 Wenzhouxiangellaceae bacterium
CTGAAGCTCATATTGCCGGTGGGGCCGGATATGAATATCCAGGTACAGGTCTCCGGCGCCCCCCTCCCCGGCATCCCCCTTGCCCCGGAGGCGAAGCTGACGCCCCTCGGTCACCCCGGCCGGAATCCGGATGTCCATGGACTGGCGTTTCCTCTGGATAGCCCCCTCGGGCGTAACCATGGGCCGCTCCAGTGTCACCCGTTGCATTCCGCCGGCGTAGGCGGTTTCCAGATCGATTTCAACCTGTGCGTGGAGATCCGTCCCCCTGGACGGCCGGGATGCCCGGCCCCGGCGGCCGAACAGGGATTCGAAAAAGTCGCTGAATCCTTCCGTGCGGTCAGAGGCAAACCCGCTGCCATCAAAGCCGCTTTCCTGGCGGTGCCCGGACCATCCCGGCGGCGGCTGGAAACCTGGCTGACCGGCCCGGTAGCCACTGGCCCGAAGCTCATCGTAGGACTTGCGCTTTTCCGGGTCCCGGAGGACCTCGTAGGCTTCACCGACTTCCTTGAACCGGTCCTCGGCATCCTTCTCGGTACTGACATCCGGGTGATACTTTCTGGCCAGGCGCCGGTAGGCCTTCTTGATCTCGTCCTGGCCCGCGCCGGCCTCCACACCCAGGGTCTTGTAGTAGTCCTTGAACTCCATCAATCAGGCTGCCTTTTCCAGAAAACGGCTCCGGTTGCGCACTTGCAACGACCGGTCCGTCAATTTGCCCATCCTTGGTCTTGCGGTCAAGTCCGGCGTGGACAGCCGGCCCGGCTCCCTTTATGCTTGGTCCAGGGTCTCCAGGAAAACAGGAAATTCAATGCCAGACCACGTATACAAGCATATCGAGCTGACCGGTTCATCTACCGAGAACCTGGAACAGGCCATCCGTAATGCCATCCAGCGGGCCTCAAAGACCGTCAAGAACATGCGCTGGTTCGAGGTTATCGACACCCGGGGGCACATCGAAAACGATCAGGTCGCCCACTGGCAGGTCACCCTCAAGGTCGGATTCACCCTGGAGAGCTAGATCGGGGGAACAACATGGGGAAAATTCTTTTTCTGCCGATTCTCATCTGCCTGGCGGGCTTTTTGGCCCAGCCGGCGGTGGCTGGAAGCCTGATCGTACCTGAGCGAATTCCCACCAGCGACCGGGCCGAAGCCGCATGGGAGCGACGAGCGCCGTTTCTTGAACATCAGCTCGAAGCCAAGGGCCTTATGCTGGGCGCACCGATTTTCATCCGGGTGTTCAAGGCAAGCCGGGAGCTGGAAGTTCACATCCAGGGCCCGTCGGGCTTTCAGCACTTCAAGACCTATCGAATCTGCAACATGTCGGGAGACCTGGGGCCAAAGCTTCACCGGGGAGACGAGCAGGCCCCGGAAGGGTTCTACACCGTCAATGCAGACTGGCTCAACCCAAATTCCAGATATCACCTGGCTTTCAATATTGGCTATCCAAATTCCCTGGATCATTCCCTTGGGCGCACGGGCAGCTCCATCATGGTTCATGGCGGGTGCTCTTCCCGGGGTTGCTTTGCCATGACCGACACCCGGATGGAGGAAATCTACACCCTGGCCAAGGCCGCCCTCCGCCACAGCCAGGAATCCTTCCAGGTGCATGTGTTTCCCTTCCGCATGACCCGGGAGAACATGCAAAAGCACCGGGATTCTCCCTGGTATGACTTCTGGCTCAACCTGCGCCGGGGCCATGAATACTTCGAGCGCCACAACAAGCCGCCCCTGGTAAGCGTTCGCAACGGTCTGTACCGGTTCGAATAACCAGGTGGAGCTTGGCGCCGATCCGGGCTGGATTGCAGCACTGCTTGCAGGCATTTCCCTGAGTGCGGCATCCGGCCTGCGGGTGTTCCTGCCCCTGCTGGCCCTCGGACTGGCCGTGCGCCTCGGCTGGATGGACGTGGGCGAAGGCTTTCTCTGGCTGGCCGACGACCCGGTACTGATTGTCCTGGCCATCGCCGCAGCAGTCGAGATTGGAACCTACTACATCCCCCTGGTCGACAATCTCCTGGACCTGGTAGCCACTCCGGCAGCAATGGCCGGGGGGACCATCATCGTTTCCTCCCTGTTGCCTGAAATGAATCCCATTGGCCAGTGGACGGCCGCTGCACTTCTTGGCGGCGGCTCTGCAGGAATCGTCCAGGGCGCCAGCGTGGTTGGCAGAGGCCTGTCCACCACCTCCAGTGGAGGGCTGGCCAATCCACTGTTTTCCACGGCGGAGACGGGCACCAGCCTCCTGGTCATCGCCCTGACCCTGCTGATTCCCGTGATTTTCGGACTGATCGTCGTCGGGCTGCTTATCCTGGCAACAATCGGTCTGGTCCGGGCCTTCCAGAAGGACAATTCCCGGGAATCCGCTGTCCAATCCAGCAATCCCGAAGGGAATTCCACTTGATGCGCACAGCATGGACGATCACCGTCTGGGCCCTGGTTCTGATCCTGTTGCCAGCCCCGGCCATAGGGGACAGGGACGAGACCGGACTGGCCTCCGGAGACTACGGAAATGCCGCTGTCGAACGACTGCGCGAGCGTATGGAATCAGCCCGGAAATCCGGTTCCCTTATGGCCGGAAACCAGCGTCTGTTTGCCGGCGATCCGTTGATTGAAATCTACGAATCCAGGGGCTGGCAACCCCTGTGGCTTGATGACGACGGCCGGCCCCGGCAAATTCTGCGCGAAGTCTCCGAAGCCCTTTTGCTGGCGGATGAACACGGACTGGATTCTGCCCATTACCACCGGGACCGAATACAGGAAATTCTCGAGTCGGAGCTGTCCGAAACCGGAAAGATTTCCGATCCCCGGCTGGTAACCGACTTGGAGATTCTCATCAGCGATGCCCTTGTCAGCCTGGCCGGGCACCTGGGGGGCGGCCGGGTCAAAGCGGACGCCGTCGACGCCGGCTGGCACGTCCAGCGCCCCCGGGAGGCGCTGATCGAGCACATGAAACAAGCCCGTACCCGGAATGGCGGGCTCAAGGCAGCCCTTGAGACCGTTTTGCCCGACTACCCGGAATATCACGTTCTCGTCGAGC
>SLIZ01000234.1 GCA_007135395.1 Wenzhouxiangellaceae bacterium
AATCGATGAGTTTCCGGTCATCATGGCTGCCGCCGCCCTTGCCCGGGGCAGGACCCGGTTCCGGGGGGCGGCGGAATTGCGGGTCAAGGAGTCCGACCGGATTGCCGCCATGTGTGCGAGCCTCCAGGCCCTGGGGGTGGCGGTGGAAGAGCAGCCCGACGGGGCCGTCATTGAAGGTGGTGATGTAGACGGCGGGGTGGTCGATAGTGGAGGTGATCACCGGATAGCCATGAGCCTGGCGGTGATTGGGCTGGCTGCGAAGGCTCCGGTGACCATCCGGGATACCCGCTGGATCGAGACCAGTTATCCCGGGTTTGTCGCGGATCTTCGCCGGATCGGAGCTCGGGTGGAAGAATCAGGAGACCAGGTGAATGGTGGAAAATAATTCAGAGGTTCCGGTGGTGGCCATTGACGGGCCTTCAGGGGCGGGCAAGGGGGCGGTTTCGGCCCGGGTGGCCCGGGAACTGGGCTGGCATCTGCTCGACAGCGGAGCGGTCTACCGGGCCGTGGCCCTGGCGGCACTGGCAGCAGACGTGAACCCTGAAGACCAGGCCGGGCTGGTAGGCCTTTGCGACCGCCTGCCCCTGTCGTTTCGCCCCGGTGACGATGGAATCGAGGTTTATCTCGACCAGCAGCCCGTCGGCTCCCGGCTGCGCAGCGAGCAGGTCAGTGCCATGGCTTCCCGGGTGGCTGCGCTTCCGGCGGTTCGCAAGGCCCTGCTGGAATTGCAGCGGTCTTTCAGACAGTCCCCGGGGCTGGTTGCCGATGGCCGGGACATGGGCACGGTGGTGTTTCCCGATGCCACGGCCAAGGTATTTCTTCACGCCAGCGTTGAGGAAAGGGCAAACAGACGATATAAGCAGTTGAAAGGAAAAGGAGAAAATGTTACTTTCTCGCGTCTTTTCCAGGATCTTGAGGCGCGTGACCGGCGCGACCGTGAACGTGCGGTGTCACCCACCATAGCGGCGGCGGATGCCAAGGTTATCGATTCTACGGATCTGGGCCTTGATCAAGTCGTGGCTCAGGTTTTGTCTGTGGTCGAGTACCGCCTGCAAGATACCTGAAATCAGTAAGTTACATGGTGTCGGCCCAGGTGGTCGGCGTTTTTTCAACGAGTGCGAAACGCGATTATGCGGCACGGAAACCAAGAGCGAGTGGGCGTTAGATGCAATCTCAGGCCCGGACCTTGCAGGAAAACACAAGGGTAATGACCGAATCTTTTGCTGAACTATTTGAACAAAGTCTGACCGAGGCGGACCTTCGCCCCGGTGCCATCGTCACCGGACGGATCATGGAGATCCGCGAGGACGTTGTAATTGTCAACGCCGGACTCAAGTCCGAAGGCGTTGTACCCATTCACCAGTTCAAGCGCTCCAACGGAGAGCTGGAAGTCGAGGTGGGTGATGAGGTCGAGGTTTCACTCGATGCCGTGGAAGACGGCTTCGGCGAGACCCGCCTTTCCCGGGAGAAAGCCAAGCGCGCCAAGGTCTGGGACAAGCTTGAAACAGCCCACGAGGCCGAAGAAAACGTGGTGGGCCAGATCAGTGGCAAGGTCAAGGGCGGCTTTACCGTCAATATTGACGACATCCGGGCCTTTCTCCCCGGCTCCCTGGTTGACGTGCGACCGGTACGTGACCCGGGTTACCTGGAAGGCAAGGACCTGGAATTCAAGATTATCAAGCTCGACCGTCGCCGCAATAACCTGGTGGTTTCCCGCCGGGCTGTTGTCGAGCACGAGTACGCGGCCGAGCGGGAAGACCTGATCGACCGCCTGGAGGAAGGAGCGGTGGTCAAGGGTGTTGTCAAGAACCTCACCGACTACGGCGCGTTTCTGGATCTGGGCGGAATCGATGGACTGCTCCATATCACCGACATGGCCTGGAAGCGGGTCCGCCACCCCAACGAGGTTGTTGAGGTCGGCGATGAGCTGGAAGTTCGCGTGTTGCGGTTCGACCGGGAACGGATGCGCGTCTCGCTCGGACTCAAGCAGCTCGGTGATGATCCCTGGCAGGACATCGACCGGCGCTACCCGCCAAGCAGCCGCCTGTTCGGCAAGGTCACCAACATCACCGACTACGGCTGTTTTGTCGAAATCGAGGATGGTGTCGAAGGCCTTGTGCACGTCTCGGAAATGGACTGGACCAACAAGAACGTCAACCCCAACAAGGTCGTTCACGTAGGCCAGGAAGTGGAAGTCATGGTGCTGGATGTGGACGAGGAGCGGCGCCGGATTTCCCTGGGCATGAAGCAAGTCACTGCCAACCCCTGGGAAGCGTTTGCGGCCACCCACAACAAGGGCGACCGGGTTTCCGGCGGGATCAAGTCGATTACCGATTTCGGCATCTTCATTGGCCTGGACGGCGGCATCGACGGACTGGTTCACCTGTCCGACATTTCCTGGATGATCCCGGGTGAGGAAGCGATCCGCAATTTCCGCAAGGGTGAGGAAGTCGAGGCCGTGGTTCTTGCGGTCGATCCCGAGCGGGAGCGGATTTCCCTTGGCATCAAGCAGATCGAACAGGATCCGTTTGCCACCTTCATGGCCGAGCACCCCCGGGGTTCGCTGGTTACCGGCAAGGTCCTGGAAGTCGACCCCAAGGGAGCGACCGTGGAGCTGGCCGATGGAGTCGAGGGCTACCTGAAGGCTTCGGACATGGCCAAGGAACGGGTCGATGATGCGACCAAACTCGTCAAGGAAGGCGATGAAATCGAAACCAAGTTTGTCGGCCTGGACCGCAAGAATCGGTCACTGACCCTGTCCATTCGGGCCAAGGAAGACGATGAACTGGCCGATGCCATCGACGAATATCAGTCCCAGGCCTCCAGCGGCAGCACCAAGCTGGGTGATCTGCTCAAAGAGCAGCTCGGCAAGGACTGATGCTCCGGGTACCGGGCAGCCACGGGGCTGCCCGGTTTTCCGGTTGAGAACAAGTAACGGGGAACTTGAAAATGACCAAGTCGGAACTCATCGAAAGTCTGTCTGAGCAGCACAAGCATCTTAGTCAGGCCGATGTTGAGATGGCGGTACGGGCCATACTGGATCGCATGAGCCTGGCACTGTCGGAGGGGGATCGAATCGAGATTCGAGGTTTCGGAAGTTTTTCACTGCATTTTCGCCCGCCCCGGATGGGTCGGAATCCCAAGACCGGCGAACCGGTTGCACTGCCCGGTAAGCATGTTCCCCATTTCAAGCCCGGCAAGGCCCTGCGGGAACGGGTCAACGCCGCTGCAAATCTCTAGGGAGTCCAGGTGTTTCGATTCATTCTCGCCTTGCTGGCCATACTCGCCGCCCTGGCGGGATTGCTGATTGGAACCCTGAATCCGGAATACGTCGAGCTGGATCTTCTTTTTCTTGCCCCCAGCCTGCCATTGGGTCTGGTCCTGCTTGCCGGATTCAGTGCTGGCATCCTGGCCGGACTGCTTCTGGCCTGGTTGCTGTTTGGCATTCCCCGCGGTCTGCGTCGATTCCGTGGCCGAAAGCAGTCTGGCAGCACCGGTCAGGCAGTTGAACCGACAGATGGGCCGGACCTCAAGGACCGGGATGAATGAACTGATCTGGCTGTTTCTGCTTCTGCCGATAGCCGCGGCCAGTGGCTGGATGCTGGCCCGCCGAAGAAGCATGGTCAGGAACGGTCGCCAGACCTCCCAGCTTTCAAGTAATTATTTCCGTGGACTGAATTACCTGCTCAACGAACAGCCGGACAAGGCCATCGAGGTCTTTCTGAAACTGGCCGAGGTCAACCAGGAGACGGTTGAAACCCACCTGGCCCTGGGCAATCTCTTCCGTCGGCGGGGCGAAGTGGACAAGGCCATCCGGTTTCACAAGCACATCATCAGCCGCTCGGAATTGACCGGGGAGCAGCGTACCCAGGCTCTTCTGGAGCTGGGGGACGACTACATGGCAGCTGGACTGCTGGATCGGGCCGAGAAGCTCTTTGCCGAGCTGGTGGATCATGAAGAACATTCCAGGGCGGCTTGCATGCACCTGCTTTCCATTTACCAGCAGGAGCGGGACTGGAAAAAGGCCATTGAACAAGCAATCCGGCTCGGCCGGCTGACCGGTGAAAGCACCGGTGTCATGGTTTCCCAGTTCTATTGCGAGATTGCCGAACAGGCCCGGGGGCAGGGGGATGTCAACGCAGCCCAGCGCGCGGTTCGACAGGCGCGCCGGTTTCGCCCCGAGTGCTCCCGCGCCAGGATCATCGAGGCTCGAATCGCGGTGGAAGAAGACCGCCTGGACGATGCCATCGAGGCCTATCGCTTTGCTTGTGATCTGGATGAAGGAACCTACACCCAGATTCTTGACGAGTTGCTCGAGTGTTTCCGCAAGTCCGGCCGTATGGATGAGGCCCGGGAGTGGCTCGAGCAGGTAGTCAAGGACTATTCGGGGATTTCTCCAGCCCTCGCCCTGGCCCGGATGATGGCCGAATCCGACGGACAGCGCGAGGCTGCCAATTTCATGCTTCGACGCCTGCAGAAACGGCCATCGGTGCGGGGCATGCAGTACATTGCAGCGCTTATGATCGACCGGGGCGTGGGTGAAGTCGATCTGGACCCTGAAATGCTTGGCGAAATGGTTCGGCGCCTCCTCGATGGTCAGCCCATGTACCAATGCCAGCAGTGCGGGTTCAGCGGCCAGACCCACCACTGGCAATGCCCCAGTTGCCGTCAATGGGAGTCGACCCGGCCGGTGACCGGCGTCATGGGGGAATAGTGTTACCGGTCGAGTGGTGGCTGTCGGTCCTGCTGGTGCTGGTTCTCAGTGTCGTTCTGGTTCCCCTGGTACGACTGTATGCCCTCCGTGCCGGCCTGGTGGATCATCCAGGTCCCCGTCGAAGCCACCATGAAGTCACGCCCCGGGGCGGAGGCCTGGCGATCGTCCTGGCCGCCGGTCTGGGCCTTTACCTGCTGCCGCTGCCAGGGGTCTGGAAGATCGGGTTTCTTGGCGCGCTGGCTGCCATTGCGGTGCTTGGATTTGTCGAAGACCACCGGTCCATCCCCGTCATGCTGCGACTTGTTTTCCAGATGCTGGTGGCGCTGGTGCTGGTTGCCTGCCTGGGCGGGATCTCCGCCCTGCCACTGGCCGGCGATACGGTTTTCGCACCGTGGCTGTGGAATCCGCTGGCGCTGATCGGGCTGGTCTGGATGATCAACCTGCACAATTTCATGGATGGTTCCGATGGCCTGGCTGCCACCCAGGGCGTGTCCTGCGGGCTGCTTTTTGCCTTTGCATTCGCCTGGACCGGGTTCCCCCTTGGCAGCGCCATGGCCTTATGTGTAGCTGCCGGGTATCTGGGGTTCCTGCCCTGGAACCTTTCCAGACCCGGGTTTTTCATGGGGGATGTTGGCAGCATGTCCCTTGGCCTGTTGCTCGGCATGCTGGTTCTAACGGGAATTCTGACCGACTCGGTGCCCGTGTGGACCAGTATCCTTGTCACCTCCGTGTTTGTCGTGGATGCCACCGCCACACTGCTTTACAGAATGTTCACCAGGGGGCAGTGGTATACTCCGCACCGGGAGCACGCGTATCAAAGGCTGATCGAACTGGGTTGGTCTCATGGTCGGGTGTGTCTCCTGTATGCTGGCACGAACTGGTTGATCGTGGCACCGGCACTGCTGTTATCCCTGGCCTGGCCGGAGTGGGGGCCGGTGTTGGCACTGATCACAGTGTTGCTGCTTGTACTGTCCTGGTTCGTGGTTCAGGGGGTTACTAAAAGAACAAGCATCGTCAATTGATGAAACTGCGTAACCTAAAACAAAGCCAGCATGGACTGAACCTGCGTATTTTCGTTGTGGTTCATGATCTGGCAATGGCCTGCCTGGCCTGGGTCGTGGCCCGGATGATAGTCGGCTATCTGACCGGCTCTCCGGGAATCGGGGCTCGCCAGCTTGTTCTCGAACTCAATGTAATTCTCGTATTCCAGGGCCTGATCCTCTGGCGCATGGGTTTGTATCGGGGACTTTGGCGATTTGCATCCCTGCCTGATCTTGGCAACCTCCTGCGTGCTGCCTTTCTCGGTGCTCTGGCCGGGACGAGCGTACTGTTCCTGATGGAAAAGCCGCTGGAGCAGATTGCTCCCATGGCCTGGCTTTTCCCCCTGTTGCTGCTGGTACTGCTGGGGCTGCCCAGGCTGGCCTACAGGGTCCTGACCGATATGCGCCAGGAGGTCCGGCGGCGGCGAGCGACCCTGCGCACGCTTATCCTGGGCGCCGGGCGTTCTGGCCGCCTGCTTCTGCCCGAGCTTAAACGGCGTGGCGGTTACGACATTGTCGGATTTCTCGACGACGATCGACGGCTGCGTGGACACCACATCCATGATGTTCCGGTTCTCGATACCATCGAACGCTTGCCCAGGATTGCCCAGGAGGCAGCGGTGGATCTTGCCATCATTGCCATGCCTTCGGCCAATAACCAGCAGATGCAGCGGATCGTCGAGATCTGTGAAAAGGCAGAAATCGAGTTCAAGACCCTGCCGACGCTCAAGGAGCTGGGTTCGACCCTTGCCCGCCTGGATGACCTGAAACCCGTTGCCATTGATGATTTGCTCGGTCGCGAGCCGGTTTCCCTGAACTGGGAGGCAATCCGCTCCGGACTGGTGGGCAAGAAAGTCCTGGTCACCGGCGGAGGCGGGTCCATCGGTTCGGAGCTGTGCCGGCAGATTGCCAGGCTCAATCCCGAACGGCTGGTCATTCTCGACAGCAGTGAATACAACCTTTACCGGATTGATTACCAGCTCAAGTCCGAGTATTCCAGCCTGATCCTGGAAAGCGTACTGGGCAATGTCTGTGATTCGGCCACGGTGGAAAACCTGATTTCCCGTCATCAGCCGGATGTCATTTTCCATGCGGCGGCCTACAAGCACCTGCCCATGCTGCAGAATCAGGCCCGGGAGGCTTTTCGAAACAATGTGATGGGCACCATGCGGGTTGCCGAGGCGGCCATTCGCCATTCGGCAGAGACCTTCGTCCTGATTTCCACCGACAAGGCGGTCAATCCAAGCAATGTGATGGGTGCAACCAAGCGGATTGCCGAACTCTACTGTCAGCACCGCAACCAGATTTCCAATACCCGATTCATCACGGTCCGATTCGGCAATGTGCTCAACTCCACCGGTTCGGTGGTCCCCTTGTTCAACGAGCAAATTCGCCAGGGTGGTCCGGTAACCGTGACTCATCCGGAGATCTCCCGTTACTTCATGACCATTTCCGAGGCGGGCCAGCTTATTCTCCAGTCTGCTGTGCTGGGCGACGGGGGGGAGGTCTTCGTGCTGGAT
Source organism: Wenzhouxiangellaceae bacterium (assembly GCA_007135395.1). Classification (GTDB taxonomy): domain Bacteria; phylum Pseudomonadota; class Gammaproteobacteria; order Xanthomonadales; family Wenzhouxiangellaceae; genus SLIZ01. The sequence goes on from SLIZ01000234.1 coordinate 7,275, forward strand.
ATGGGAGAACCAGTGCGGATCTCCTACCTGGCAGAACAGCTCATTCGCCTGGCCGGCAAGGAGCCGGGCCGGGACATCGAGATTGTCTACACCGGCTTGCGACCCGGAGAGAAGCTTTTCGAGGAACTTTTTCACGCCCACGAAAACTACGCGGAGACATCTCACGACAAGATCCTTCTGGCTCGCAACAGCCGGCGGGATCTGAACTGGATTGTCAGCCGCCTCAAGGACGCCGAACGCGCGGTGCAAGGCTACGATATTCCGGCCCTGATGCAGATACTCAACGAACTGGTTCCGGAATTGGGACGGGCGAAGAGCGCGAAGTCCTCAAACGTGATTCCCATTGGCGAGGTTGGCTGATTCGTGGGTGAGACGGTTTTCAGGCCGCCTGCGCCAAAGCAACGGGGAGAGGTTCAACGCCTGGTCCATCAGTCCTCCCTGCTGGAGGGTAATCCCCTGGGCGATCCATCCCGGCGGGATCTCTGGGCTTACCTGCCTCCCCAGAGCAAGGGGTCGGACCAACGCTATCCCGTCCTGTGGTCCCTGGCCGCCTACACCAACGCCGGCCCGGGACAGGTAGCCTGGCGCAATCACGGGGAGACGCTCCCACAACGCCTTGACCGGCTGATCAGCGAAGGGCTCATGGCTCCGGCCATCGTCGTTTTCCCGGATGCCTATACCAGCCTGGGTGGCAACCAGTATGTCAATACACCTGCCATGGGATCCTATGCCGACTACCTGGCCCGGGAACTGGTGCCTTTCGTGGATGAACGACTGCCCACACTGACCGGGCCGGAGCATCGGGGGTTGTTCGGCAAGTCCTCCGGGGGATTCGGGGCACTGCATCTGGCCATGAATTATCCGGACGTCTGGTCGGCAGCGGCCAGCCACGCCGGCGATGCCGGGTTCGACCGGGTCTACCTTCGGGATTTCGTGGTTTGTGCCGGGGTACTGGGGAAATTTGACGGGGATATCCCGCGCTTCATCCGGAGTTTCTGGCGGTCAAAAAAGCCCGGCCATGCTGATTTTCATGCCCTGATGACCCTGTGCCTGGCGGCCAGTTATTCACCGGACCCGGACCAGCCAATGGGCTTTCGCCTGCCTTTCGACCTGGAAACCTGCGAGATTGACGAGACGACCTGGCAGCGATGGCTCGAGTTCGATCCGGTCCATGCGGTTGGTCGCCACAGCCGGGCCCTGTCCGGGTTGAAGGGGTTATGGATCGATGCGGGAAACCGGGATCAGTACTTTATCCATTACGGAACCCGCCAACTTCATCGGGAGCTGGAGACCCTGAGTATCGACCATAACTACGAGGAGTTCGACGGCACCCATTCCGGAATCGACTGGCGCTATGATCAATCCCTGCCGTGGCTTGTCGACCGGCTGGCCGGCGATTGAACCGGGCCCGGCAATCGCAGCTCTTGAATCCGGCACCTGCCGCCGGCATCTTGGTCAAAGGTTCAGACCAGCCCCGGACAACTTCATGCTGACCGTTACAGAATCCGCCCGCGAGTACTTCTCCCGACTGCTGTCGGACCAGCCCGAAAGTACCGGCCTTCGCCTGCAGGCAGTGCGGCCGGGCACGCCGGAGGCCGACTGTGAGCTCAACTATTGCACGCCGGAGGATGCGCTGCCTACCGACGAGGCGGTGGATTGTGAGCGGTTTGTGCTCTATGTGGACGGGGCCAGCCGGAACTGGCTGGAGGATGCGGCCATCGATTTTGAAACCGACGAGACCGGCGGTCAGCTGACGATCAAGGCGCCGGGTCTGAAAGGCCAGCGTCCCGGAGACGACGCGCCGCTGGCCGACCGGGTCCAGTGGGTACTCGATGCCCGCATCAACCCCATGGTGGCCTCCCACGGCGGCCAGGTCTTTCTGGTCGACATCACCGACGATCATGACGTGGTATTGCAGTTCGGCGGGGGATGCCATGGGTGCGGCATGGTAGATGTGACCCTGAAGCAGGGCGTGGAGACCACGCTGAAATCGGAAGTTCCCGAGGTCCGCGGGGTCCGGGATGTGACCGACCACTCCACCGGGGAAAATCCCTACTTCTGACCCCATTGGAAAGCCGGCGAAGGAAAAGCCCGCCTTGGCGGGCTTTTCGCGCGTTCTAAGGGCCCGGAAGCAATCCTCGGGCCTGCCGATTCCTATCGAATCCGCAGCGGCACCAGTCCGTCCTGTCTGGAGTACCAGGCCGCCAGATCGCGGATATCCTGGTCGCTGAGGTCCTCGGCAAATGCCGACATTACATCGTGCTGGCGGGCGCCGGAACGGTAGGCCCTCAGCGCGTGGACCAGGTAGTCGTAGTACTGCCCGCCGAGTTTCGGATAGTCCTCCTCCAGCACCATGTTTCCGTCCTTGCCGTGGCAGGTCTGGCAGGTTTCGGATATCTCCAGGCCCCGCTGGGGATTCCCGGCCTCGGCGGGGGATGCAAACAGCACGGCAGTGGCCAGCATCCCGGCGACAATCAGTGAAGTGCGCATCAGGAATCCTCGTCTTCGGTCAGTGATACGAAATAGGCGGCCACATCATGAATATCCTCGTCCGACAGGGTCATGGCCTGGGCATTCATCGTGGGATGCCGTCGGCTACCGTCCCGGTAGGCTTTCAGGGACGCGACGATGTAGCCGTAGTTCTGACCGCCAATCCGCGGAACCCGGTAGGTCGGATAGACATTGTTGTAGCCCGGGATACCATGGCAACCGGTGCAGGTGTAGGCAATGATTTCACCTTCTTCCGGGTCACCTTCGTAGTCCGCGGCCAGCGGACCGGACAGGGCCAGGAGCAGGCCCCAGACCACAAAAGCGACAAGCAGCCGGTCTGGCCGCCAACGTGCGTGACGATCACCCATCTTGTATTCCATTATCGTCCAGAAAATCAAAACCGAAATTATACCGGGCCTCCGGGCCGGATGCATGAATTCCGGCCCCGGCGGGGAAAATTCTGCGGCTGTTTCGCCGGGTCTTTCCCTGTAGAATTGCCGGGCAAACTCACAACAACATCTTCAGGAACGCCGATCCCATGCGCCAGCTGGACCCCCTTGACCTCTACGATCTGGACGAAGAACTGACCGAAGAAGAGCGGATGATCCGCGACAGTGTGGCTCGCTTTGTGGACAACAAGGCCATGCCCCTGATTGCCGAGTGTTTCGACCAGGGCCGGTTTCCCGACGAGCTGATTCCCGAAATCGCCGACCTGGGCCTGCTCGGTTCCAGCCTGGAAGGCTACGGCTGCGCCGGCCTGAATGCGGTCAGCTACGGCCTGATCTGCCAGGAGCTGGAGCGCTGCGACTCCGGACTTCGCAGTTTTGTCTCGGTCCAGTCTTCCCTTTGCATGTACCCCATTCACACCTTTGGATCGGAAAAGCAAAAGGAGCGCTGGTTACCCGAAATGGCTGCCGGCCGGGTCCTGGGGTGCTTTGGGCTTACCGAGCCCCACGGCGGTTCCGATCCGGCCAACATGAAGACCCACGCCCGCCGGGACGGGGACGACTGGATTCTCAACGGTGCCAAGATGTGGATCACCAGCGGCACGATTGCCGACATCGCCATCGTCTGGGCGCGAACCGAGGACGGGGTCCAGGGATTCATCGTGGAAAAGGATTTTCCCGGCTTCCAGGCCAGGGATATTCACGCCAAGATGTCCCTGCGCGCCTCGGTCACCTCGGAACTCTTTTTTGACAACGTCCGGGTGCCCGAAGCCAACCGCCTGCCCGGGGTCAGCGGCCTCAAGGGGCCCTTGAGCTGCCTGAACCAGGCCCGTTACGGGATTACCTGGGGTCCCATCGGGGCAGCTATTGCCTGCCTGAAGGAGGCGCTGGACTACACCGCCGACCGGGAACTGTTCAAGCGCCCCCTGGCAGCCAACCAGGCGGTCCAGGTCCGCCTGGCGGACATGGCCCGCCGCATCACCACCGCCCAGCTTCTGTCCCTGCGCCTGGGGCGGCTCAAGGACGCCGGCCGGGTGCATCCGACCCAGGTTTCCCTGGCCAAGTGGAACAATGTGCGCATGGCCCTGGATATCGCCCGGGACTGCCGGGATCTTCTGGGCGGGTCGGGTATCACGCTGGAATACGTGGCCATCCGCCACATGCTGAACCTGGAATCGGTGATCACCTACGAGGGCACCGAAACCATTCACCAGCTTGTGGTGGGCCGGGAATTGACCGGCCACAACGCATTCTGAAGGTCCCGTGAAGGCTGGCAATCAGGCCACCCGGCAGCTCAACCGGGCCGAGGTGGTAGACGCAAGGTTTCGCCAATCCCTGGAGGCTCTGGAAGCCGCCCCGCCGGAGCGTCAATCCGGAGGGCCGTTTTCCGACCGGGATCTGCTGGAGATGTTCGACTCCCAGATGCTGTCCCGGCAGATCGACCACATGGCCCGGATCAAGCGGCTGGAAAACAAGGTTTTCTACACCATCGGCTCTTCCGGCCACGAAGGCAATGCCCTTATCGGCCGCCTGACCCGCCACACCGACCCGGCATTTTTGCATTACCGGTCCGGGGCTTTCATGGCCGAACGCTACCGAAAGCTCCCGGAGCTGGATTTTCTCACCGATACCTGCCTGTCCTTTGCCGCCTCCAGCCAGGACCCGGCTTCGGGCGGCCGGCACAAGGTCTGGGGCAGCAAGCCCCTCTGGGTATTGCCCCAGACTTCGACCATTGCCAGCCACCTGCCCAAGGCCCTGGGAACGGCCCTGGCAATCGCCCAGGCCACCCGCCTGGGCCACGAGTTGCCGATTCCCGAGGACAGTATCGCGGTGTGTTCCTTCGGCGATGCCAGTGTCAATCACGCCACTGCACAGGCCGCGTTCAACAGCTGTGCCTGGACCCGGCACCAGGGCCTGCCCGTGCCGATCCTGTTTGTCTGTGAAGACAACGGTATCGGCATTTCCGTACCCACCCCGGCCGGCTGGATTGCCGAGTCCATGAAGGCCCGGCCGGGCATCGAGTATCGCCATGCCGATGGTCTGGACCTGGCCGCGGGATACGAGGCGGTGGCCGATGCGGTTCAGTTCTGCCGGCAGCGCCGGCGCCCGGTATTCCTGCACCTGGACACCACTCGGCTGATGGGCCATGCCGGTACGGACTTTGAAATCGAGTATCGAAGTCCCGAGGAACTGGAAGCCGCCGAAGGCAGTGATCCTCTGGTCCGTTCGGCCCGACGGGTCGTGGCCCGGGGTCTGATGACCCCCGGGGAAATCCGGGACCGGTACGACGAACTCGGGAATCTGTGTCTGGAGTCTGCCGACCGGGCCGATGCCACCCCGCGGCTTGTCAGCGCCGAATCAGTTATGGCGCCGCTGGCCCCGGTCGACCGGGAGGCAGTTCATGCCCGGGCGGCCGATGCGGCCACGCCGGACCGGCGCCTGGAATCCTTCGGCGGGGAAAAGGCCCTGCCGGAAAGGGCCGATCGCAAGCACATGGCCATCCAGATCAATCGGGGTCTGGTCGACCTGATGGCCCAGTATCCCGAGGCCCTGTTGTTCGGGGAGGACGTTGCCCGCAAGGGGGGTGTTTATACGGTGACCAAGGGGTTGATGAAACGGTTCGGCCGGGCCCGGGTATTCAACACCCTGCTCGATGAGACCACCATCCTGGGTCTTGCCCAGGGCTATGCCAACATGGGCTTTCTGCCCATCCCCGAAATCCAGTACCTGGCCTATTTCCACAACGCCTGCGACCAGGTTCGGGGCGAGGCCTGTTCCCAGCAGTTTTTCTCCAACAACCAGTTTGCCAACCCCATGGTCATCCGGGTCGCCGCGCTGGGTTATCAGAAGGGGTTTGGGGGGCATTTTCACAACGACAACTCCATTGCCGCCCTGCGCGACATCCCCGGGCTGGTTGTTGGTTGCCCGTCCCGGGGAGACGATGCGGTCGGCATGCTTCGCACCATGACCGCCCTGGCCCGGGAAAGCGGGCGGGTCAGTGTATTTCTCGAGCCCATTGCCCTGTACATGGCCAAGGATCTCTTCAAGCCCGATGACGGCGGCTGGTGCTTTTCCTACCCGGCCCCCGGGGAATACCTGCCCCTGTGGGATCCGCGGGTGTATTTTTCCGATGCGGCCGACCTGCTCATCGTCACCTTCGGCAATGGCGTCCCCATGGCCTTGCGCGTGGCTCGCAAATTGCAGGAAGCCGGCAAGGGGGCCGCACGGGTGCTGGATCTTCGCTGGATCAAGCCACTCAACCGCCAGGCTGTGATCGAACACGCGGGGGATTGTGCCCGGGTACTTGTGGTTGACGAGGGCCGGCCGGACGGGGGTGTCGGGGAAGGCGTGATCGGTGCGCTGGTCGAGTCCGGACTGGCCAACCGGCCCATCCGCCGCGTGACCGGGCGGGACTGCTACATTCCCCTGGGTGCGGCAGCCAACCTGGTTTTGCCCCAGGAGGAAGAAATCCTCACCGCGGCCACCGAATTGCTGGAAAGCGGCTAACGAACATCTCGGGTTAAACCCGACAGGATCGAGACCGTCATGATCACCAACGCCGAGAGCGATCTGCCAGAGGTTCTGGAGACCGATGTGTGTATCGCCGGTGGCGGACCGGCGGGCATCGTGCTTGCCCTTGAACTGGCCCGAATGGGGCATGCCGTGGTCCTGGCAGAAGGCGGCGGCTCGGACCAGCCCGGATCCGGACAGTCACTATACGAAGGCGAGGTTTCCGGGCCCCGCAGCTATCCCCTGGCCGGTTCCAGACTGCGCTGGCTGGGGGGCACGACGAATCATTGGGGGGGCTGGGTCCGGCCCCTGGACCCGGTGGATTTCCAGGACAAGTCCTGGTTCCCCATGCCCGCCTGGCCCTTCCGCTCTACCGAACTGGAGCCATGGTATGCCAGGTCCAATGAATGGTGCGAGGTGCCGGACTCCGATTACGGGGTGGCCAGCACCGGGGTGGGCGATTCGGGCAGCGTCATGGCCCTGGACCCGGAGACCGGTTTCAAGAACGCGCTTTTCCGGTTCAGCCCGCCGACCCGGTTCGGCCAGCGCTACCAGGATGCACTGGAGCGGGAAGAGAACATCGATTGCCGGGTAAACCTGAACCTGGTTGAACTCGAGCAAGGCGAAGACAGGGTTCGGGCAGCCGTGGCCAGAACCTTCAACGGTGGCCAGTGCCGGATCAGGGCCAGCCATTTCGTGCTGGCAACCGGGGGTCTGGAAAATGCCCGGATTCTTCTCAACCAGGGTCCGGTCCCCGGCAACCAGTCCGGTCTTGTTGGCGGGTGTTTCATGGATCATTTCGGATTTTCCCCGGGTTACCTGATGGCCGTCGGGGGCCTGGATTACCAGCGGTTTACCCACCGTGGCGCCGATCTCATGCCGGTCGTGGTGCCCACCGGTGACCACGTCATGTCCCGGGAACGTTCGAATGCCTGCTTTACATTTTCCGAAGCCGACCCGGATTCCTACCTGCCCAATGAATACCTGGCCAACCCGGGAATCGCCACAGGCACCGGCCCGGATGTGAAGCGCTTTTCGGCCACGATGATTAATGAACCGGCCCCCTGGCCGGAAAGCCGGGTGGTCCTGGGCGACGACCGGGACAGCATGGGCCAGCGGCGGCTGCAGATCGACTGGCATCTGCCGGCATCGGATTTCAAGCGCGCCATTGGCCTGGCCGGGGATTTCTCCCGGGCTGTTGGCCAGGCCGGGGCAGGGCGCTTCAAGTGGGTCGGTCAGCAACCGCCGGATGACGATCATGTGCCCGGGCTGGGCTACCACCACATGGGCACGACCCGCATGTCCGCCGATGCCGCCTATGGGGTGGTGGACCCGGACTGCCGGGTATGGGATCGGGACAATCTCTACATGGCCGGAAGCTCGGTTTTCCCCACCGCCGGGTTTGCCAACCCCACCCTGACCATACTCGCCCTTTGCTGCCGCCTGGCCGATCATCTGGATGAACGGATTTCCGGAGGCGGGCAATGAGGCGCCGCACATTCGTTGCCGGAGTGGGCTGGTCCCTGGTTGCGCTGAAATTCGGTCTGCTGGCCGGATGCGGCAATGGACGGGACACAATACTGGATATCGCCCCGGATGCCGACGGTGCCCGGAAGGCACTGGAAGAGTATCTGGCCGGACTCGAAGGTGTGGAAAGCGCCGGCCCGGACTGCCTGATCCAGGCCGGCTCTAAAGAGCCGGTCGGGGACCTGCTGCAACGCTTGCGCGAATCCGGCCAGAAGGACCTTCAACAGGCCCTTGAGGCAGCCATAGTCTCGGATTTCACAGTCGGCCGGGTTGTCGAGCTGGAAGGGTGGCAACTGAGCGTCACCGAATGCCTGGTGGCAGCCGCCGCTGCCCGAATCCGGGGCCTGGAATCACCCCTGGCGAAAATTGACAGGGATGTGGAACTCGGGGAGATCGTCCCGATCGAGGACTGGGGTCCCAGGGAGACCCGGGAAAACCAGGTTTTCAATCCTCAGCCGGGGGATCGGGCGGCATTGTGGATCCGGGCCGATGGCCCGGTGCCCGACGGGGTCAAGGTGGTGATCGGGGGAGAGGTTCAGGAAACCGGTGTGGATGACGGGCTAATTACCTGCATCCTGGATTCGGACCTGACCGAGCAGCTGATTTCGGCGCCGGCCCTGCATCGGGTGTTTCTGCTCCACGAGGATGCCGGAAAGATCCAGCCCGTCGGCCAGCTCCAGGTCCGGGAAGCCGCGCCCCCGGCTACCCTGGAAGATGGCAGCCAATCCACGGTATTCTGCGAAGTCGAGCGGTGGGGGCCGGCGAGAGCCCCGGCCGGATCGGCGTTCAATGAACAACCCGATGGCAACGCCGCCTTCTGGGTACGCATCGGATGTGCGCCTTCAACCGCCCGGCTGGTCCTGGATGGCACCCCCTTGCCGACCCACGTGGGCACCGGGATGGTCACCGCCCGGGTCCCCCACTACGAGGATCTCGACCAGGGTTCTCGGAAGCTGGTCATCGAAGATACCGACACCGGTGAGCGGGTCCTGGTGGGAGAATTTTCATCCCAATAGGCGGCAGGGTGGCTCAGTGCCGAAAATGGATGAAAACCCGGCCGAAGTTTTTCGAGTCCTTTTCAATCCGGTGGTAGCGCTGCTTGATATCCGGGCGGTCGAGAAACCGCAGGACCCGTTTCTTCAATTGGCCGGAACCCTTGCCTGGAATGACTTCCACAAGCTTGATGCGTTTTTCCTCGGCCTCGTCGAGCACCCGGTGGAGTTCGGCATCGATGGAGCCGCCCCGGTTGAAAATCGGATGAAGGTCCAGTTTGAGCTTGGCCATTGATTAACCGGCAGCCCGTTAACGTTCGCCTCGGCCGGTCATCCCGGCCCTGGCCACTTCCTCGGCAAAGGTATCCGGGGTATCCCGGTCTTCAAGCGCTTTCCAGCGATTGACGATGTTGCAGAAAAGCTCTGCCGTGCGCTCGGTGTCGTAGCGGGCCGAGTGGGCTTCCGACTGGTCCCAGGAAAGCCCGGCGGCAGTCACTGCCCGGGCCAGCACGGTCTGGCCGTAGGCCAGACCACCCAGGGTGACCGTGTCGAAGGTGGAAAAAAGGTGGAAGGGGTTGCGCTTGTAGCCGGTTCGCTCCACCGCTGCGTTGACAAAGGCCAGGTCGAACGACGGGTTGTGACCGACCAGTATTGCCCGCTGGCAGCCGGTTGACTTGAGTGCCTTGCGTACCGGCTGGAAGACATCTCTCAAGGCCACTGATTCATCCACTGCCGGCCGGAAGGGATGATCCGGACGGATGCCGTTTACTTCCATGGACTTGGGATCCATGTTGGCGCCTTCAAAGGGAGCAACATGGCGCATGATCAGGTCGCCGGGACGAATCCAGCCGTCGGTGTCCATCTCGATGATGCACGCGGCCAGCTCCAGAAGGGCATCGGCCCTGGGATTGAAACCGCCGGTTTCCACGTCCACGACCACCGGGAGGAAGCCGCGAAAACGTTGAGCGATGGCTTTCATGTATTGCCTTTGTCGGGAAGCTTGAACAGCTAGTATCCCATATCAACTGTCGGGCCGGCCAACGGCCGGTGCGGGCGCGGTGCCCAGCAGGATATCCCGTTGTCGGAAAGCCTCCAGGATATCCCGGCCGCCCTGAATGACTGTTTCGTCCCCGGAGCGCCCCAGTTGCCCCGCGATATCCTGAATCTGCTCCAGTCCGCTGCGGTGATCTGCATCGCGCAACTGGACGAACAGGCGGGCCGAGACCGGGTTGAGAAGGTAAAAGCCCACCGTGTCATCGCGCTTTCGGTAAAGCAGCAGATGGGTGGGATCCTTGCCGCCCGCTTCGGGCGTGAAGCCCGGGCGAATTCGGTGGACCGGATACTCGAAGGATTCAAGCCAGGCCAGGGGTGAGACCACCGGGGGGTGGGCGAATATATCCCCTTCCGGGTCGGCGGGGATTGAATCCAGGTCCGTCTCGTCCAGTCCCAGGGCTGTTTCCAGCCATTCATACCGGGCCAGTTCGGCCAGAAAGGGCGGGTCGTCGACGCCGGAATCCCGGCGGGTGGAAAGAAACCGGAGAAACTCCCGGGGCAGTTCGGTAAACATGGGGGTCCGGGCCCGATGGTCGGTCATGAAGCCACGAACCAGCGCTTCCCAGGCATCGTCATCGTGAATGCGCCGGGTGACGGGAAAACTGCGACGAAACAGTCCCTCCAGGTTGCGAAAGAACAGATCCCGGTAAATGGCCATGCGCCGGTCTTCCAGGCCTTCCGGTGGCTCCACGGCCCCGGGGTCGCGGATATAGCCGGCGAATCGGGCCTGGAGCCTGGCCAGGGACTCAGGTGGCTTCTTGGCGGGTTGCTTGCGGTCGTTCATGGCGTTTCTGAATGGCCCGGATGGTTTCGACTTCGGCCAGAAGCTCGGGCACCGGTGGAAAATTGAAGTCCCTTTCCAGCAATGTGGGAAGGGGGCCGAACCGGGCATAGGCATGGTCCAGGAGATTCCATACCGGATCGATCACTGCAGCGCCGTGGGTATCGACAAGCAGATCCTCGGCCTCCTTGTAATGGCCGGCGATGTGGACGTAGGCGATGCGCTCGGCGGGCAGTGCATCAATGAACTGTTCTGGATCGTAGCCGTGATTGGTGCTGTTGACGTAGACGTTGTTGACGTCCAGCAGGAGATCGCAATCGGCCGCATCAAGCACGCCGAGTACGAAGTCCAGCTCGCTCATCTCCTGGCCCGGCGCGGCGTAGTAGGAGATATTCTCCACGGCCAGCCGGCGGCCGGTGATCTCCTGGGCCTGGCGTATTCTGCCGGCAACCCAGTCGACGGCCTCCCCGGTAAACGGGATGGGCATGAGATCGTACATATGGCCGTGCTCGGAACAGTAGCTGAGATGTTCCGAGTAGCACCGGACCTGGTGTTCATCCAGGAACCGGCGGACCCTTCGGAGAAACGTCTCGTCCAGGGGCTCCGGTGCTCCAAGGGACAGGGAAAGGCCGTGGCAGACCAGGGGGAAGCGCTCGGCATATTCGCCCAGCGCCTTGCCCAGCCGGCCGCCAACCCCGATCCAGTTCTCCGGGGCCAGTTCCATGAAGCCGACTTGCGACAGGTCATGCTCGCCAAGCGGGCCCAGGAGGGCCCGCCTGAGTCCAAGCCCGGCCCCTTCAATCGGGGCCGGAATGCCAGGCCGTTTGCTCATGAAGGATTATCAGCTGCCGCAGCGACCTTCCCCGCACTTGCCTTCACCTTCCTTGTCATCGTCCTCATCACCTTCGTTGCCGCACTTGCCTTCGCCACACTTTCCTTCCCCGCACTTTCCTTCCCCGCACTTGCCTTCACTTTCCTTGTCGTCCTTCTTGTCCTTTTCTTCGTCGTTTCCGCAACGGCCTTCACCGCAATTGCCCTCGGCGCCGGCAATTTCATAGCCGGTGCCCAGGTCTTCGGCCTGGAAAGGGTTGTCGCTGGTGTTGGCAAACGTCGAAAGGGAAAACGAAGCTGCAGCCAGTGTTCCAATGGCGGTAACGAGGTGCTTCTTTCTGGTCGTGGTCATGGATCTTCTCCTGATGGTTGGCGGATCCCCTGTGGAAATCCGACATGAAACGGACTGGATTGGTTCGCACAACCCTACTAGATAACCCGGGCCGGGTTAAGAAATGGTTAGCCGCTCAGGTTTCGGGTTTCAGGGTGCCAGGATCGGGCAGTTGCTTGTCCGGGAAACGGCACAGGTCGGTAATCGGGCACTGACCGCACAAAGGCTTGCGTGCCTTGCAGGTGTAACGGCCATGCAGGATCAGCCAGTGGTGGGCATGACGCAGATAGGCCCGGGGTACCCGCTTGAGCAGCCTTTTTTCCACCTCCAGGGGGGTCTTGCCCGGTGCCAGGCCGGTGCGGTTGGAGACCCGGAAGATGTGGGTGTCCACGGCCATGGTTTCGTGGCCGAATGCGGTATTGAGAACCACGTTGGCCGTCTTGCGGCCCACGCCGGGCAGGGCTTCCAGGGATTTTCGGTTCTCGGGCACCCGGCCCTGGTGCTGCTCGACCAGAATCGAGCAGGTCTTGATGATATTGGCCGCTTTGGAATTGTAAAGGCCGATGGTCTGGATGTACTCCTTCAGGCCGACTTCGCCCAGTTCCAGGATGGCCTCGGGGGTGTTGGCTACGGGAAACAGGCGCCGGGTGGCCTTGTTGACACCCACATCGGTGGCCTGGGCGGACAGGATGACGGCGATGAGCAGTTCGAAGGGGCTGTCATATTCGAGCTCGGTTTCCGGGGCCGGATTGAGATCCGACAGCCGTCTGAACATTTCTTCCCGGTCGGCGGGCCTCATGCCGGCACACCCGCCCGGGATTGATCCGGTTGATTGCCGATTGCCGGGGACGGACGGGCTCGCAGGTTGATGGCCTGGCGCACGGCCACCATCAGCCCCAGGGCGATGAAGGCGCCGGGGGGCAAAATCGCCAGGAGAAAACTCCAGTCCCGGGGCAGCAGTTGCCATTCGAGCCCGGCAAAGGCCTCGCCCAGCAAAAGGTGCATATCCGAAAACAGGGTTCCGCTGCCGGCCAGTTCCCGTATCGAGCCCAGGACGATCAGGACCAGGGCAAATCCGATGCCCTGGGCAAGTCCGTCGGAGACCGAGGCCGAGACCGTCTGACGCGACGCAAAGGCTTCTGCCCGGGCGATGATGGTGCAGTTGGTGACAATCAGGGGAATGAAAATTCCAAGGCTCCGGCTCAGGCCGGGAAAAAAGGCCTGCAGGATGAGATCCACGGCGGTGACCGTGGCGGCAATGACCATTACGAAGGCCGGAATCCGGATTTCAGGGCGCAGGAAACGGCGGATCAGGGATACCGTGGTGTTGCTGACCACCAGCACCAGCAGGGTGGCCAGGCCCAGCCCCAGGCCGTTGACCGTGGTTGTCGAGACGGCCAGCAGGGGGCAAAGTCCGAGCAGCTGTACCAGCCCCGGGTTGTTGTGCCAGAGGCCTTCACGCCAGATTGTGCCTTGATTCGGTTCGGCCACGGTTGCTTCAGGTCTCGCTGGTGGCCGGTTATTGTTTCACATAACTGCCTGGGGCCGGTTCGATGATTTCCAGTTCCCGGTCACCGGGTTGGCGGGCGGGAATCCGGCGCCCGCTGTACTTCTTTTGCCATTCGTGCCAGTGGGGCCACCAGGAACCCGTGGTGTATTCGGCTCCCTGGATCCAGTCCTCCGGGTCCTCGGGGAGATCGTCGTTGGTCCAGTAGCCGTATTTTTCCGCTGCCGGCGGGTTGATCACCCCGGCAATATGACCCGAGCCGGCCAGCATGAAGGTCACCGGCCCGGAGTAGATTCCCGTGGCCTTGTAGACGGAAGGGTAGGGCGCGATATGGTCTTCCCGGGATGACTGGAGATAGACCGGAAGATCAGTGGTCCGAAGGTCGATGGGAACCCCACCCATCTCGATACCGCCGGGCTCGACCAGCCGGTTTTCCAGGTACATGTTGCGAAGGTAGAAGGTATGCATGGCTTCGGGCAGCCGGGTGAAATCGGAGTTCCAGTACAACAGGTCGAAGTGGGGCGGAGAATTGCCAAGCAGGTAGTTGTTGACCACAAAGGTCCAGATCAAATCATTGGCCCGAAGCATGTTGAACGTCATGGCCATGCTTTCGCCTTCCAGAAAACCCCGCCGGGAAATCTTCTTTTCGAGGTTTGTCAGCTGTTTTTCATCTATGAACACCCGCAGGTCGCCGGCATCGGCAAAGTCCACCTGGGCGGTGAAGAAGGTGGCTGACTGGATCCGGTCATCGCCTTTTTCCTTCATGTAGGCCAGGGTGGGTGCCAGCAGGGTGCCGCCGATGCAGTAGCCGATGGTGTTGACTTCCCGCTGCCCGGTGGCTTTCTCGATGGCATCCAGGGCCTCCAGGATTCCCTCGTGCATGTAATCCTCGAAACGCTGATAACGCAGTTTCTCATCCGGGTTGACCCAGGAAATGACAAAGACCGTGTAGCCCTGGTCCACCGCCCACTTGATAAAGGAATTCTTTGGTTGGAGGTCAAGTATGTAAAACTTGTTGATCCACGGCGGGATGATCAACAAAGGCCGCTGATAGGCCGTCTTGGTGGTCGGTGCGTACTGGACAAGCTGCATCATCCGGTTCTGGAAGACCACCGACCCCGGGGTGGTGGCGATATTCTTCCCCACCTCGAATGCGGACTTGTCGGTCATGGAGATGAGCAGTTTTCCCTGCCCGGCCTGGAGGTCCTCCAGCAACATGCGAAAGCCGCGCAGCAGGTTCAGGCCCTTTTCTTCCCGGGTTCTTTTCAGGACCTCCGGGTTGGTCAGCACGAAGTTGGCCGGTGACAGGGTGTCGGCGAACTGGCGGGTATAAAACCGGATCCGGGCCCGGTCATCGGCGCTCAGTTCCCGCATGCGGTCAACATTTTCCAGCAGCCAGTCCGCCGTGAGCAGATAGCCCTGCTTGAGAAAATCGAAGATGAGCTTTTCGTCCCAGGCCTCCGAGCGAAACCGGCGGTCGCCCCTGCCCGGGCTGGCCGCCGGCTCGACGGTCTGGCCGACCACGCGCAGGCCAAGGTATTTCATCAGCTCCAGGTAGCGCCGGGTCAGGTCCAGCTGGGCGGCCAGGACCCGGTGAGGATGGGTCAGGGTGCTCCAGGCCGCCGCCCACATGGGACGCTTGAGGTTGAGCGGGTCAATGGTGGGCAGTTCGATGCTCTTGATCCGGTCGATGACCAGGCCCGCGGAAAGACGGGAGATCTGGGCCATTTCCCGGGTCAGGCTGGTGGTTGGTTCCTGGCTCATGCTGTTTGCTGCCTCCTCATTACAGTCGAAGCGCTCCGTCAACGGCGATGTCCCGGCCGTTGACGTAATCGTTTTCGATGACAAAGCGAATGGCCGACGCGATTTCCCCGGGCTCGGCCAGCCGGCCGGCGGGAATCTGCCCGGTTATCCGGTCGATGGCCTTTTCCGGCATGGATGCGACCAGTTCGGTGCGGGCAAACCCGGGAGAAACGGATGCGGCCCGGATTCCGTGGCGGGCAAGCTCCCGGGACCAGGTTACTGCCATGGCCGCAACCCCGGCCTTGGCGGCTGAATAATTGGTCTGGCCGAAATTGCCGGCGCTGGAAATGCTGCAAATATTGATGATCACGCCTTTCCGGCCGGCGCGGATCATGCAGGTTGCCGCCTCCCGGCCGCAGAGGAATACGCCGGTCAGATTTACATCGAGTACCTGCTGCCATTGCTCCAGGGACATTCGGGACTCGATCTCCCCGTTTCTGGCCTTGACCAGCAATCCGTCCCGTGTGATTCCGGCATTGTTGACCAGCCCGTCAATTCCATCGAGATTCGAATCGAGTTCGGCAAAGGCCTCGGCAACCCGGGACTCACTGGTGACATCGGCGACCACGGCATGATGCCCGGTGCCCGGAAGCCCGGCCAGGGTCTTTTCCAGCGCATCCTGATCAAGATCAATCAGGCCGACCCGGGCGCCCTGGCCGGCAAGGTCGTGTGCCATGGCCTTTCCAAGGCCCCTGCCGGCGCCGGTTATCACGATGCTGCTGCTGTTCAGATTCATTCAGGTCCCTTCTTGATTGTTTTTTGCCGGAAATACCCGTGGAAATCCGGGCCCGGGAGTCGCCGAGGAGCCGAAGCATCAGGCGATTGGCATGCAGTTTGGTGCCAGGATCAGCGTCCGGATTCGTCGGAATCCTCTTTCCGGTTTCCGCTGTTTCCCGGATTGAGCGCTTCCGACCACAGGGAAAACATCTGTTGCTGGAATTTTCGAAAGGGCTCGATCGTATTGCCGGCAAGATCGTCCAGCCCGGCTTTTCGCATGGTCGACTCCCAGGCGTCATCCACCGATTCCTGCTGGGATTCCAGGTGAGTCATGACCTGTTCCAGGTAACCCCGTGCCAGGTCCTTCATGGGATTGGAGTTGACCTTGATCATGGCCTCGAGAAACTCGTTGCTCAGGACCGGTCGGCCAAGCAATTCCTGGTCGGCAACAATCTGGAGGAGAACCGAGCGTGTGACATCCTTGCCGGTCTTGGCTTCGACCACCTGAACCGGCTGGCCGGACCCGATCAGGTCCCGGACGTCATTCAATGTGATGGACTGGCTGGTTTCGGTGTCGTAGAGACGGCGGTTGGCGTATTTCTTGATAACTCGAACGGGTCGACCCATTGCGATTTCTCGGATTAGACGTGGTTCAAGTGTACCTTGCCATCGGTCCCTGGGCAGGACTGCGAACCGGGTGCCGGCAGCCACAGGGGCTGCCGGCGGGTACAGCGCGGATCTGGTCTAGGACTTAGCTGGACTTGGAAGCCGGCTTGGTCTTGGTCTTGGTCGCCGCCTGGGGGGCAAACGGGAACATGCCGGAGAAATCCATGTTGCGTGCAAATTCCTGACCGATCTCGGTCAGCTGCTCGCGGGATTCATTGCCAATGGCAGCCAGGGATTCCAGGTGCGCGTTGACCTGCTCGGCGTAGTCCTTCGTAGCTGCCGACTGCCGGGCCAGGTAGTCGCTCGGGCTGGACATGTCCTGGGTTTCGGCGTAGCGCTTCTTGTTGAGTTCAAGCAGCTTCTGGGTCGCGTCAAGGTTCTGGCGGGCGGTCTTGTCGATGGCTTCGAAGACGATTTCCTGGGCCTTGCGGGCTTCGGAAAGTGCCGGATGGTCTAAGTCAAATGCGTTCTTGTTGGTCATTTCACGGTCCTCTTTGATGATCTTTCAGTTCGGGTTCGGCACATACATTTGTGCGTTGCACCAAAGTGTATCAGGACTCTTTGTGCAGTGCAACATCAATCGTGAGCAGATCGCCAGTTTTCTCCGTAAACCGTCCGGCACTGAACGCCTGGAAGGTACAATACCCCGCTGATTTCAGCCTCCGGAGAACTTAATCATGTCAACCGACCGGGATGCCCTGCATAAGCGACTCGGGGAAATCTCTGACCCTCATACGGGCCTTCCCCTGGGCCAGGCCGGGGCCGTTCGGGGTCTGGCTGTGGAGTCAGGGCGGGCTGCGGTGGATATTCGGCTGGGTTATCCGGCTGAAGGCTGGCGATCCGGCCTGGTTTCCGAAGTGCGCCAGGCCATCCACTCGGCGGCCGGCATTTCGGAGGTGACGGTGGATGTGGACTGGAAGGTGGCCCAGCACGCGGTCCAGCACGGATTGACTCCCCTGCCGGGAGTGCGAAACGTCATTGCCATCGCATCGGGCAAGGGGGGGGTGGGAAAATCCACGGTTGCGGTGAACCTGGCCCTGGCCCTGCAGGCCGAAGGGGCCCGGGTTGGCGTCCTGGACGCGGATATCTACGGGCCGAGCATTCCCCGCATGCTGGGCCTTGCCGGTCGCCCGGAGCCGACCGAAAACAAGAAGATCCTGCCCATGGCTGCCCACGGTCTCCAGGCCATGTCCATCGGCGTGCTGGTGGGAACCGACCAGGCCATGATCTGGCGCGGGCCCATGGCTACCCAGGCCCTGCAGCAGATGTTCAACGATACGGTGTGGGACGACCTGGACTACCTGGTCGTGGACTTGCCCCCCGGGACCGGAGATATCCAGCTGACCCTGGCCCAGCGAATCCCGGTGGCCGGCAGCCTGGTGGTTACAACGCCCCAGGCGGTGGCCCTGGACGATGTCCGGCGGGCTGCTTCCATGTTTGCCAAGGTCAAGGTGCCGGTTCTGGGTGTCGCTGAAAACATGAGTTCCTACATCTGCCCGAAATGCGGCCACGAGGAAGCGGTTTTCGGCACTGGCGGCGGGCAGTCCATTGCCGAGGAAATCGGGGTGCCCCTGGTCGGCCAGGTTCCCCTGAACGCCGGACTGGGCCGTTCTGGTGACGAGGGGGTTCCCGTGGTGGCCGCCGAACCGGAAGGTGAAGTGGCCGGGCGCTTTCGGACCATGGCCCGCAATGCGGCCGGGCGCCTTTCCCGGGAAGCGGCCAACAAGAAGGTTCGAATGCCGAAGATTTCGATCACCGAGTAGAAAAAGTATCCCGGCCATGGGCTATCCTTCGCCGGACTCGACAACAAATCAATCTGACAAACGGGATCCATTCCATGAGTATCAAGGCCGACCACTGGATTCGCCGGATGGCCACGGAGCACGGCATGATCGAACCGTTCGAACCCGGGCAGGTCCGCCGGGCCGAGGACGGCTCCCGCCTGATCTCCTACGGAACATCCAGCTACGGCTACGATGTCCGTTGTGCCGATGAATTCAAGATCTTCACCAATATCAACACCGCCATCGTCGACCCCAAGGCATTCGACGAAAAGAGCTTCGTGGATTTCAAGGGTGATTGTTGCATCATCCCGCCGAATTCCTTTGCCCTGGCCCGGACGATGGAGTACATGCGCATTCCGCGCAACGTGTTGACGATCTGCCTGGGCAAGTCGACCTATGCCCGTTGCGGCATCATCGTCAATGTCACACCGCTGGAGCCGGAATGGGAGGGGCATGTGACCCTGGAGTTTTCCAATTCAACCCCGTTGCCGGCCAAGATCTACGCCCACGAAGGGGTGGCCCAGTTCCTGTTCTTCGAGTCAGATGAGCCTTGCGAGATGTCCTACCGGGACCGGGCTGGTAAATACATGGGTCAGCGCGGCGTAACACTGCCCCAGGCCTGATTCGGGCGCCGGGTCCGGCGGCACTCAGGGGGTGCTTGTCGAGCGCGGTGCAAGGCAGGCAGGAATCCCCCGCCGGACCGGGGCCGGGATGCTGAACAGGGCAGGATTCGGATTTTCTGCAGCTGGGTATCGGAAAATCTAATCCTTGGAATCTCCGAAATTGAAAAATTCGGGGATACACTTCAATTCATGAGATATATCCATTCTTGCCGAAGGCAGCCCGTGGCTGGAGCCTGTTGATGCTTCCTCGCGCTCAGGGTTTGTACGACCCTGCTGGGGAGCATGATGCCTGCGGCATCGGGCTGATCGGCCACATGGAAGGGCAGGCCAGTCACGACATAGTCAACGACGGACTGCGGATGCTGGCCCGGATGGAGCACCGGGGGGCCCGGGGGGCTGAACCCAATACCGGGGACGGGGCCGGCATTCTCACCGCCATTCCGGATGCGTTCTTCCGCCAGACTTTTTCCGCCGATTTGCCACCACCGGGTCGTTATGCGGTGGGCATGGTGTTCTTTCCCAGGGACCTGAAGGCTCGCATGGCCTGCCGGCGTGTGCTCGAGCGCTACATTGTCGAGCATGGTCAGAAGGTACTGGGCTGGCGGGACGTACCCACCGATGCCGCCGGTGCCGGCCTGGGGCCGTCCGCGCTGGAAAGCGAGCCGGTGGCACAGCAGCTGTTCCTGGCTGCCCGGGGCCAGGTCGCCCGCAATTCCAGTGCGTTCGAGCGCACCCTGTATACCCTGCGCAAGCAGGCCTATCACGAGATCAAGGGACACGGAAGCAGCGGAGGGCTGGGTTCGGACGCGGAAGGCTATTACATGTGCTCCCTGTCGGCGCGCACCCTGGTCTACAAGGGGCAGTTGACCGCTGAGCAATTACCCCGCTATTTCCCGGACCTGATGGCGCCGGAATATACCTCCCATCTGGCCATGGTTCACAGCCGCTTTTCCACCAACACCTTCCCGTCCTGGGAGCGGGCCCAGCCCATGCGGATGACCTGTCACAACGGGGAGATCAATACCATCCGGGGCAATGTGAACTGGATGCGGGCGCGCCAGGGGCAGATCGACAGCGGCGTACTGGGAGACAACCTGGAACGGCTGATGCCGGTGATCGACCCCCTGACCAGCGATTCGGGCATGCTGGACAATGTGATGGAGTTTCTGGCCATGGGCGGGCGCGAGCTGCCCGAGGCGGCCATGATGATGATTCCCGAGGCCTGGGAGAAGGATACCCCCATGGAAGTCTCGCGACGCGCCTTTTACCAGTTTCATTCCAACCTGATGGAGCCCTGGGATGGTCCCGCCGCGGTCGCCTTTACCGATGGCCGGGTGCTGGGTGCCATTCTCGATCGCAACGGACTCCGTCCCGGGCGCTGGCTGCTGACCCGGGACCAGCGGGTCATCCTGGCCAGTGAGACCGGGGTACTGGATGTGCCCGAAGACCAGATCCGCAGGAAGGGCCGGCTGGAACCGGGCAAGATGTTCCTGGTGGATTTCGGTCTTGGTCGAATGGTGGTCGATGACGAGATCAAGGCCCGGGTCTCCGGCCGCTACCCTTACGGGAAATGGCTGGCATCAGAGGAGCACCATCTTTCCGACCTGCCGGTGGATGTCCACCGGCTGCCGGCATTGCTGGATCGCAAGCGCCGGCGGGCGCTGATGCGGGCGCAGGCCTACGACCGGGAACAGTTGAGGATGCTGCTTGCGCCGATGGCCGGTCAGGGGATTGAAGCAATCGGTTCCATGGGCAACGACGCGGCCCTGGCGGTACTCTCACGGCGACCCCGGCTGCTGTACGATTACTTCAAGCAGCTTTTCGCCCAGGTAACCAACCCGCCCATCGACCCGATCCGGGAATCCCTGGTCATGTCTCTTGCCACCGCCATAGGTCCCGAGGGCAGCCTGCTGGAACCCTTGCCCGGTGATTGCCGTCGAATCCGCCTGGATTCGCCCCTGCTGGACCGGGATCAACTGGCCTCCCTGCGAGGTCTGGTCGGGATTGGCTGGAAGGTTGTCAATCTAGATGCCACGTTCTCCCGTCCCGGCTCCGGGGTTCGCTCTGGAGAAGTGCTGGAACAGGCCCTGGATCGGCTGGTGAAACAGGCCGGGCAGGCGGTAAGGGCGGGTGCAGGGCTCGTGATTCTTTCGGATCGACGTACCGATGCCACCCGGGTAGCCATTCCCACCTTGCTCGCCGTCGGCTGTGTTCATCAGCACCTGGTAACAAACCGGTTGCGTACCCGGACCGCGCTCGTGGCTGAAACTGCTGATGCCCGGGAAATCCACCATTTCTGCACGCTGGCCGGGTACGGAGTGGATGCCATTCACCCCTGGCTGGCACTGGAAGTCCTGTGCGAGCCGGAGGCCGGTGGCCTGGAGGAACCGGCGGAAACCCGGGTGCGGCGGTACCTGGATTGTGCCGGCCAGGGAATGCTCAAGGTCATGTCGAAAATGGGTACTTCGACCCTGGCCAGTTACAAGGGTGCCCAGCTTTTTGAAGCCGTCGGCCTGGGAGAAACGGTCATCGACCGGGGCTTTACCGGCACGGTAAGCCGCCTGAAGGGCATTGGTCTGGAAGAACTGGCCCGGGAAGCCCTCATGCGCCACCGGGACGGGTTCCCGGACCGTGTCATGGATGATGATTCCATCCTGCCCGGTGCCGGGGAGTACCACTGGCGGGCCGGTGGCGAGGCACACGGGATCAATCCTGAAACCCTGGCCAGCCTGCAGCAGGCGGCACGCACCAATGCGCCGGAGGCTTTTCGTCGATTTTCCAGGGCGGTCGACGAAGATCCCCGGCAGCGAAGCACCCTTCGCGGATTGCTGCGGCTGCGTCAACGGACGGACCGCAGGGTGCCCCTGGCAGAGGTCGAATCGGCCGAATCCATCGTCCGGCGGTTCAGGACCGGGGCCATGTCCCTGGGTGCGCTTTCCAGTGAGGCCCATGAAACCCTGGCGGTAGCCATGAACCGGGTCAGCGGGCTTTCCAACTCCGGTGAAGGGGGTGAGGACCCGGCCCGCTTCGGCCTGATGCCCAACGGAGATTCCGCTCGTTCAGCGATCAAGCAGGTGGCTTCCGGCCGGTTTGGTGTCACCGGTTACTATCTCGCCAATGCCGACCGGCTGCAGATCAAGATTGCCCAGGGCGCCAAGCCGGGGGAGGGGGGACAGCTTCCCGGCTTTAAGGTCAGCGAGGAAATTGCCAGGATTCGCTGCTCAACCCCCGGCGTGGGCCTGATCAGTCCGCCTCCCCATCACGATATCTATTCCATCGAGGATCTTTCCCAGCTCATCTTCGATTTGAAAAACGCCAATCCGGATGCCTCGGTGAGCGTCAAGCTGGTATCGGCTGCCGGGGTTGGAACCGTGGCTGCCGGCGTTGCCAAGGCCCACGCCGACCATATCCTTATCGCCGGCCATGATGGAGGCACCGGTGCGGCACCGCTTACCTCCATCAAGCATGCCGGGCTGCCCTGGGAGCTGGGCCTGGCAGAAGCCCACCAGACCCTGGTTCTCAACGACCTTCGGGGTCGGGTGCTGCTGGAGACCGATGGTGGGCTGCGTACCGGCCGGGATGTGATCATTGCTGCCTGCCTCGGGGCCGAGGAGTTCGGCTTCTCGACGACCCCGATGATCGCCATGGGCTGCATCATGATGCGAAAGTGCCACCTCAATACCTGTCCGGTAGGCATCTGCACGCAGGATCCGGAGCTGCGGAAAAAGTTTTCCGGCACCCCGGAACACGTTCTCAACTACCTGTTCCTGGTGGCCGAGGAAGTGCGCGAACACATGGCCGCCCTGGGTGTGCGAAGCCTGGACGAAATCATTGGCCGGGCGGACCTGCTCAAGGCCACCGATGCCCGCGATCACTGGAAGAGCGCAGCACTGGATTTTTCCGATATTCTGCTGCCGGCCCAGCGCCTGCGCCCCGGGGCCGCCGGGCGCCGCATGGTTGCCCAGGATCACGGACTGGACCGGGTGCTGGACCAGAAGCTCATTCGCCTTTGCCGCGCCCCTCTGGCTGGCGGGGCTCCCGTGAATCTGGAGCTGGAGCTGACCAACACGGACCGAGCCACCGGTACCCTGCTCAGCCATCAGATCTTTACCCGCCACGGGGAACAGGGCCTGGCCGAAGGCACGATTCACCTGAACTTCCATGGCACTGCCGGACAGTCCCTGGGTGCCTGGCTGGCCCCCGGGGTGACCATCGAGCTGGTCGGCGATGCCAATGACTACGTGGGCAAGGGCCTGTCCGGCGGCCGTATCATAGTGCGCCGGTCCAGTGACAGTCGGCTTGACAACGACGACCCGATCCTTATCGGAAACGTTGCCCTTTACGGAGCTACCCGGGGCGGGTTGCATGTCCAGGGGATGGCAGCCGAGCGATTTGCCGTGCGCAATTCCGGGGCGGTGGCGGTGGTCGAAGGGGTCGGCGATCATGGATGTGAATACATGACCGGAGGCCGGGTGGTGGTGCTGGGGCCGGTAGGCAGGAATTTCGCGGCCGGCATGTCTGGCGGAATTGCCTGGGTCTGGGACCGGGACGGCACCCTTGCCCATCACTGCAACCGGGACATGGTGGATATCGAGCCCCTGGACCAGGTGGAAGGCGGGGACGACCCCCGGGAATGGGTCGAGGCCCACCTGCGCTGGACCGGATCCGGCCGGGCCCGGTACCTGCTCGACCACTGGGAAGACGAGCGTCACCGGTTCTGGCGGATCATGCCCCACGACTACCGCCGGGTTCTGGAGTCAGAACAGGCATCCCGGGTCATTCCCCTGCAAAAGGCCCGGGAGGTGACCGATGGGCACTGATCGGGACCGGCCGATCGGTATCGGCAAGCGTGAGCGGGCTTTCCTGGAAGTCCCCCGCCAGCCCATGGCGCTGCGCGCGCCGGACAGGCGGCTGACCGATTTCCGGGAGATCTATGATTCTTCCGACCCGACCGAGTTGCAGCGTCAGGGAGCCCGCTGCATGGACTGCGGTATTCCGTTCTGCCAGTCGTCTACCGGTTGTCCCATCGACAACCTGATCCCGGAATGGAACGAGCTGGTCTACCAGGGGGAGTGGAAGGCGGCCTGGGAGCGGCTTGTGGCTACCAACAATTTCCCCGAGTTTACCGGCCGTATCTGTCCTGCCCCCTGTGAATCAGCCTGTGTCCTGGGAATCATCGAGCCGGCGGTAAGTATCAAGTCAATCGAGTGCGCCATTGCCGACCGGGCATTTGCCGAGGGCTGGGTCCAGCCCCGGGTGCCGGGAACCCGGACCGGACGTCGGGTAGCGGTGGTGGGATCCGGCCCGGCCGGGCTGGCGGCGGCTGACCAGCTCAACCAGGCCGGCCACCAGGTCACGGTTTTCGAGCGGGATGATCGGGCCGGCGGGCTGTTGACCTACGGGGTGCCCAACATGAAGCTGGACAAGTCGGTGGTCGAGCGCCGGGTGCGCCTGCTTCAGGCCGAGGGGGTCGAGATTCGGACCGGGATCGATGTGGGGGGGCGCCGGCCAGGTTCTCTTTCTCCCGCGCAGCTTCGCCAGGACTACGATGCCATGTTGCTCGCCTGCGGAGCTCTGGAGGCACGGGACCTGGATCTGCCCGGCCGAAGCCTCAAGGGAGTTTGCCAGGCCATGGATTACCTGAGTGCCAGTACCCGGACCTTGCTCGACGGAATGCCCTCCGGCGAGAGCGTGCCGAATGCCCGGGGCCGGAATGTGGTGGTCATCGGTGGCGGAGATACGGGGACCGACTGTATTGCAACGGCATTGCGCCAGGGCTGTCAGTCCCTGGTCAACATCACCCGGCGAGAGCGGGAGCCGGACCAGCGGGATGCAGTCCATCCCTGGCCCGGGTTGCCGGGTACCTTTCTGGTCGATTATGGCCACGCCGAAGCTGCAGCAGCCTTTGGAGGCGACCCCCGTGCCTATAAGCTGTTGCCGGTGGCATTTATCGATGATGGTCGGGGGCGGGTTTGCGCCCTGCGGGTGCGACGGCTGGAATGGAACCGTGACGACGACGGTCGGACCCGGGCTCGGGAAGTGCCCGGTTCGGATACGGATCTGCCGGCCGAACTGGTCCTGCTGTCGGTAGGCTTCACAGGCCATGACAGCCCCGGACTGCTTGCCGGGCTGGGTCTGAAAGACGAGGGAGGTCGGCTGGGGGCGAACCCGGACACTCTGGATGGGGGCATCGAGGGCGTTTTTGTTGCCGGGGACATGCGCCGCGGGGCTTCCCTGATCGTCTGGGCGATTGCCGAGGGTCGCCGGGCGGCCCGCCGGATCGACCAGTACCTCATGGGTGACAGTGATCTGCCCGATGTGGATGGGCTCTGAGGGGGCGGCTTCCCTAACTACCCGCGTGGCCCACTAGTGTACCCCGCCACTCATTCTGTAACATTCAGCGAGTCGGAAAGCGCTTAGCCGGAAGGCAGGCCTCGCCGGGAATGGCAGCGTCCTTGCCAAGAGGCCTAACGCTGCGGATGAGCGCTTTCCGGCTCGCCCTTCGGGAGCGCGTCTGAGCCGACATTGCTGCGTTCCAATCCTTGTAAAGGGCGCGCCATTCACTGCGGATTGCGCCTTGCACTGTCGACTCAGTC
>SLIZ01000176.1 GCA_007135395.1 Wenzhouxiangellaceae bacterium
CCATCCGGCGGCTGCTGAGAAGCCGCTACAGCAGGGACCCGTTGCCCCGAAGCCTGGCCCTTCTGATCGGAAATGTGGAAGCCGCCCACTTCCGGCGGCGACACCTGGACCACCAGCCGGATTTCAACCGCTGCTGGCCCACCGGCAAGGCGGGGGAGCCGGAAAGTCCCTGGCACGCAATGTTCGCGGTACTGACCGAACACATGCGCCACCTTGATCCGGTGGCCAGCGTGGATGTTCACAACAACTCCGGACGCAACCCGCTGTATGCGGCAGTCAACCGGATCGAGAACCGCACTTTGCAACTGGCCTGCCGGTTTTCCCGGACAGTGCTGCATTTCACCGAGCCTGCCGGCGTGCAGTCCCTTTGCTTTTCGTCATTCTGTCCGTCGGTGACACTGGAATGTGGCCAGGCCGGCCGGGAAGACGGCACCGACCATACCCTGGCCTACCTGGACCAGTGCCTGCATCTGGAGGAACTGCCGGACCGCATGCCGCCCCCGGACGCCCTCCAGCTGTGCCGGATGACCGCCACGGTCACTGTTCCAAAGGCCACCAGCTTCGGATTTCATCCGGATACCCGGGGGATGCGGCTGGTGGCCGACCTGGACAACATGAATTTCCGGGAAATGCCCCCGGGAACCCGCCTGGCCCATGTTGGCGACAACAAGGCCAGGGGGTTGCAGGTCACCCACCACGATGGTCGGGATATTTCCGAGGATTGCTTCGAGGTCCGGGACGGGACCCTGGTAACCCGTCGCCCGCTGATTCCTGCCATGCTTAGCATCGACGAAACCATCATTCGCCAGGACTGCCTGTGCTATTTGATGGAGCGCGTCGACCCCTTCGCCGGCCACCCGTTGCCCGGTCAGGCCCTGGATCCGGCCGACGACCCCTGACCTTCGGCACACTCACCAGCGGCCGGTTGTGGTTTAGAATCCGTCTCTGGAAACCCGGGTCATCTCTAGCCATGAACTTCTGGACCGCCATTGTCGCCATCGTCACCCTCGCCTGCCTGACTTCGATCATCAACGCCTGGATCAGTCAGCGCCAGAATCGTCGGGATGACGCCCGGAATCGGGAAACCGACCAGGTTTCAACACGCCTGGAGGAAATGGAACGGGAATTGCGCGATCGCATTCAGAACCTGGAGCGGATTGTCACTGACGATTCGGAAAACCTGAAACAGCAGTTCAGGGACCTGGAGCGCGACCAGAACCGCAACCAGAGCCGTTAAGCGGCTACCGGGTCAGGGAGCGAAGCCCGATCAGGCGACCGTTTCGAAACGTCAGTTCCCGGGCGTGCTGCCTGCCCCCGAATTCATAGGTCCAGATCTCCTGGTGCTGCTGCTGGGCCGAGGACCAGGGACCCCCCTGGTAGCCCCCGGTAACGACGGGAAACTCATACCGGTGAGTGGGTTCCCCGCAACGCGCCCAGATTTCTCCGGAAGTCTCGCCTGCCGTACGCAGGGCCTGGGCAGCACATTGCCGGCTTCCCGGCCGAAAACCGACCCCGTAACCAAGCTGGTCGATCCGTTCCAGGTATCCGTTGCGAAAAACGAGCATGCGCATCAGCCGCCGGGATCCGAAATTCAGGTACCAGGTCTCGATGGTGTCGGTGGAGTAAAGCGGCGACCGGCGGGTCCCGCCGACCGTCACGGGGAGCTGCCAGCGCTCGGTCCAGAAGGGCTCCGGGCATCTTTGGTAAACCTGGTGGATCGAATCCCCTCGCTGAATAATGCTGCCAGAGCAATTCAGGGAATGGGCCGAAGCAGGCTGGGAAAGCGCCAGGCCGGTGACCACCAGCATCATCAATCCGATTCCTGAACCTTTCATCAAACCTTTCCTCTGGCAGCTTCCCCCGGCAAATCCTATACGGTCGGACTTGAACGGACAATGAACCGCCGGAATTCACACCAAACCGAACAGGCGGTCCGTACAATAGCCTTGGCATAGAATAGCCCGTCAAACCACACCGGAGCCAACCATGAAAAAAGTCCTGCTTGGAGCAGTCGCCACCGCCTTTGCCATGAGTGCCCTGGCATCCGAACATGACGGCCAGGAACGCTACCTGATCGATACCGAGGGGGCCCATGCGTTCATTCAGTTCAAGATCGATCACCTGGGCTTTTCCTGGCTTCTGGGCCGATTCAACGATTTCGAAGGCGAATTCATCTACGACACCAATGACCCTTCGGAATCCTCCGTGGAGGTCACCATCCAGACCGGCAGCGTGGATTCCAACCACGACGAGCGGGATGAGCACCTTCGAACCGACGACTTCCTGACCGTGGAAGAATACCCGGAGGCAACCTTCAAAAGCACCGCATTTACCCCCGGGGACGAAGAAGGCCATTACACCCTGACCGGCGACTTCTTCCTCAACGGTCATACCCGATCAGTGGATATCGATGTCAAGCAGATCGGCGCCGGGAGGGACCCCTGGGGCAACCAGCGGCGGGGTTTCGAAGGCTCGACCACCCTGACCCTGGCTGATTTCGGCATCGACTACGACCTGGGCGAGAGGGCTCGTACCCTGGAAATCTTCCTGTCCATCGAGGGTATCCTGCAAGAAGATGAGGATGAGGGAGATTCAGAGGAAGCCTGAACGCTCCTTTCGTTCAAATCCCGCTTGGCCCGATCAGGGCCGATACAGGCGCGCTCTCGAGCGCGCCTGTTTCTCCTGCAGGGTTCTACTGCTGCCCGGCCACCATCATCGACCCGACAAGCAGTGAGGGGGCCTGAAGGTTGGCCCGGCGGTCGATATCGTTGCCTGCAGCCACCAGCCCGGAAAACATTTCCCGAAGATTGCCGGCCACGGTGATTTCCTCTACCGGCCAGACCACTTCCCCGTCCTCGACCCAGAATCCGGATGCGCCCCGGGAGTAATCGCCGGTGACCAGGTTGACCCCCTGCCCCATCATTTCGGTCACGACCAGGCCGCGGCCCATTTCCTTGAGCAGTTCCCTGGGCGGGCGGTTGCCGGGCTCGAACACCAGGTTTCGCACCCCCCCGGAGTTGGCCGTCGACTCCATCTTCAGCCGCCGGGCCGAGTATGTCCCGAGAACATAGCGTTCCAGGATGCCATCGGCCACCAGGGGGTTGTCTCTTGTTGCCAGGCCATCGCCGTCAAATGCAGCACTTCGGGCACCCCGCAGCAATCGGGGCTTTTCATTGACTTGTACCCAGGATGGCAGCAACTGCTTGCCCATCGAATCGAGCAGGAAAGAAGAACGCCGGTAAAGGTTGCCACCGGAGACAGCCGACACCAAATGACCCAGCAGACTTCTCGCCATGGCCGGGACGAACAGTACCGGCACCCGGCCGGTGGGAACCCTTCGGCTGCCGAGCCGGTCGATGGTTCTTCGTGCAGCCTCCCGCCCGGTGGCTTCCGGCGACTCCAGGTCCTCGAAGCGGCGGTGCTGGTCCCACCAGTAATCGCGCTGCATTCCTGCCTCGTCTCCGGCCACGAGTACGCAGCTCTGGCCGAAATGGGTACCCCGGGCCGTGCCCATGAAACCGTGGCTGTTGGCCTGTACGCCCACCGAGGCATCGAAGGAAACGGTGCCACCCTCGGAGTTGGTCAGTCGGGCGTCGGCAGCCCTGCCGGCGGCTTCCATCTCCCGGGCTCGCTCGATCATGGCATCCACCGACAGGCTCCGGGGATGCCACAGGTCCAGGTCGGGAAACTCCCGGGCCATCAGGTCCCGGTCGGCCAGCCCGCTGGCCGGGTCGGCCTGGGTAAACCGGGCAATGGCCAGGGCTCGATCCACGGTTTCATCCACGGTCTCCGGGCGCAGATCTCCGCTGCTTGCAGAGCCGGTCTGCCGGCCCCGGTAAACGGTCACCGACAGCCCCCGATCCCGGGAATCCTCGAGGGTTTCCACCTCACCCATGCGCACGGTGACCGACCGACCCAGGGAACTGCTGACCGCGGCCTTGACCCCGTCGGCGCCGGATTCCATGGCCCGGTCAATGACCCGGGCTGCAATGCCTTCCAGAAGGGCTGTTTCCCGTTCCGGGTCCTGGATCAGCCCGGTCAGGCCGCCGCTTTCCAGCTCACGCTGGAATTCCTTTTCCCGGGTAACCTGGCTCACGCGGTTCCCCCCACGGTCAGACCATCCACCCGGAGGGTAGGCTGGCCCACGCCGACGGGCAGGCTCTGGCCTTCCTTTCCACACACCCCGACACCGCTGTCGAGGGCCAGATCGTTGCCGACCATGGATACCCGGGTGAGCACATCCGGGCCGTTTCCGATCAAGGTTGCCCCCTTGATCGCCTCGGCCACCCGGCCGTTGCGGATGCGATAGGCTTCCGAGGCCGAAAACACGAACTTGCCCGAGGTGATATCCACCTGTCCGCCCCCGAAGTTGACCGCGTAGATTCCGTCATCCACGGATGCCAGAATTTCTCCCGGATCATGTTCGCCGGGCAGCATGTAGGTGTTGGTCATTCGGGGCATGGGCAGGTGGGCAAACGATTCCCTTCTCCCGTTGCCGGTGGGCTTCATTTTCATCAGTCCGGCATTGAGCCGGTCCTGCATGTAGTTGGTCAGGCGTCCGTCCTCGATCAGCGTGGTGCAACCGCTGGGGATTCCCTCATCGTCCACACTGAGCGAACCCCGGCGGTCGGGGAGTGTCCCGTCGTCGACCACGGTGCACCCGGGGCTGGCCACCTGCTCTCCCATGCGCCCGGAAAAGGCCGACACGCCCTTCCGGTTGAAGTCTCCTTCAAGCCCGTGGCCAATGGCTTCGTGCAGCAGCACACCCGGCCAGCCAGACCCCAGCACTACAGTCATGGTACCCGCCGGTGCCGCCTCGGCGGTCAGGTTGACCCGGGCCTGGCGAACCGCTTCTTCGGCGTGGAGCTGCCAGAATTCCGGTTCAAGCAGCCGTTCGAGTTCGTAACGCCCCCCGCCCCCGGAAAATCCCTGCTCCCGCCGATCCCCGTTTTCCATTACGACCCGCACATCCAGGCGAACCAGGGGCCGGATGTCCCCGGCCAGGTCCCCTTCGCTGGAAGCAATCAGCACGGTATCGTGGTTGAGGCTCAGGTTGACCGACACCTGGCAGATCGCCGGATCCAGGGAGCGGGTATAGGCGTCGACAGTCTTGAGCAGGTCCACCTTGCGACCAGCCGGGTGACTGGCGATGGGATCCATTTCGCCGTAGAGCGCTGGAACCTGTACCGGATGGAAAACCCGTTGACGGCCGGACTGACCGGCCCGGGCGATGGCCCGGGCGCTGGTGGCCGCTTCCAGAAGAGCCGGCAGGGCAATGGAATCGGCATAGGCAAACCCGGTGCGCTCCCCGGAAACGGCACGGACCCCGACCCCCTGGTCCACATTCCAGTTTCCACTTCGCACGATGCCGTCTTCCAGGGACCAGGATTCGCTCAATGACCGCTGGAAGTAGAAGTCCCCCCAGTCCACCGAGCCGGAAACCAGCCGATTGAGGGCCAGATCAAGATCCTTGTTGTCGAGCTCAGCAGGTTCCAGCAGGGTCCGGCGAACGATTTCCAGCATGGTTGCTCCATTCTTGATGGACAGGGGTGTAGTGGGATATTCGGGCCAGGAGCCGGATTTCAATGGGCATCGTCGGGCAGCCCGGGGGAAATCAACTCGTCATCCTCTGCCCTGGCACCGACCACGATGACCTCCGGGTCGTCCCAGGGGCCGGTGACCCGGTAGCGGATTTCGCTCAATTCACCCAGTGGCCGGCCAATCAGGCCCTGCAGCGCCAGGCCGGCTGCCGCCCCGCCGGGGCCGGCAGCCAGCATGCCCAGGATCGGCAGGGTCGATCCCAGCCCGGGCTGAATCAGGATCTCCTGGTCATAGGTGCGGGCAACGAGATCAGTCATGCCTGAGATACGGATATCAGCCGATGCGGTGGAAATCCGGATCTCGTCGGTGTAGGCCCTTCCCTCACCCAGTTCGAATTGCCCCTCGACCCGATCGAAGCTCAGACCCTGCCCGAAGACATCCCGGAAATCGAGCTGAATCCGGCGGGGCAAGGACCCCAGGCTGACCAGCCCGAGAAGGCGCCCGGCACCTCCCGGGCTGGCTTCGGGGATACTGCCGTCCTCGATCAGGAGGTCGAGCTGGCCGGAAATCCGGGCCAGTGAAAAGGCGGCCGGGTTCCCTGGCCAGCTACCGGAAAGCTCCAGCCGGCTTCTGCCTTCTTCCAGGGAGGAGTCAAACCCTGCTGCAAACAGCAGGGCCGCCAGGTCCTGGCTGCTAAGGCGCAGGTCGAATGTTGACTCGGTACCTTCGTCGGTTTGCATCCAGCGTCCCCGACCATTGATCTCGGCCAGTTCAGCGGTGGTCTGGATCTGCTCGATCTCGATCCCCCCATCCACCGGATGGGCCTCCAGCCGGGCCCGCCCCAGGTCCAGATCACCGTATCGCAGGTCCTCGACCAGGAAATGAAGCGCAGGCAGCGTGCCCGGATTGATCCGGTCTTCTGCCGGCTCGTCGGGAAGCTCTTCGGGTACTTCGTCAGGCAGGGGCTCGAGTTGCAGATGGAGTTGCTCGAAATCAGCCACCATGATCCGGCCGGCCCCGGAGCCCGCCGGAAGCCGGACCTGACCTTGCACGGAAGGCGCGGCTGCGGCCAGGATCCAGTGCTGCTGGTCCCGATTGAGATTCATGCTCACATCGGCCAGGTAGGCGCGGCCGAAGGCTACCCGGTCGGCATGCAGGGCAACTGACCCGTTCAGGTCGCGGCCTTCCCCGTTGCCATCCAGCAGTCCGGCCAGTCGTCCCCAGCCGGGCAGATCGATCGTGCCCACGGACCCGTCAATGGCAAAGTCCTGGCCTTCCCCGGGTTCGGGTACGAAGGAATCCTCCTCGGCTTCATCCCCAAGCCTGGCACCCAGGCGCCATTCGCCTCCGTTCGAACGGGACACCAGGGAGGCGGCCAGTCGCTGATGCATTTCCAGCCGGATCGAGTCGGGCTCCAGCTCCAGGGTCACCGGCCAACGCTGCCCGGCCTCCTTGGCAAACGGGGCAGGAAGTTTTAATGCCGTATTCTCCAGTTCCGAGGTAGCTTGCAGCCGATGGGTCTCGTCGATTCGGGAAAAACCGACCTGCCAGAATGAGGCTCCCGGGGCGAGTTCGTCGATCAGTTGCCGGTCAAAGCCTTCGGGGGGGAAAAGACCGGACAGGGGCAGCGTACCGGTCAGATCCAGCCGTGCGGACTCTCCCGGTGATCCCGACAGCGCCAGATCCACCGGATGCCCGTTCAACCGGCCCGTCAGGCTGGCCGGTCCAAATGCGTTGCGTCCGAATGGAACGTGGCCAGCCAATCCGTCAAGCCGAAACCAGCCTTCCCGGTGCTCGACTCCCGCCCCGGCCAGGTCCAGGTTCCCGTCCAGTGTCCAGGCGCCCTCGGCAACCTGACCGATCGGAAGCACAATATTCAGGTCCAGCCCGGTCTCCCCTTCGAGTGCCAGCTCATCGACCTCGCCGAGTTCAAGTTCAAGCGGGGCTTCACGCAGAAAGTCCATGAGCCCGGGAAGAGGCGCCCGGGAAACATCGAAATCCATCTCGATGACCGGGGCACGCATGTTCTCGATCCAGATACGACTGGAATTCACCTCGATTCCGCTGATCCTGCCCTGGCGGGTGCGACCATCCAGGGAGGTCCCGGAAAAATACATCTCTCCGGACAGGTCCCGGCCAACGGGCCACCCAGGCGCGAAGTCCAGATCCGTCCACTCCAGGTCGACCCGGCTGACGAATTCACCACCACCGTATTCCCAGGGAAACGTATCGGCAGGTCCGAAGAAACGCAGGTCACCGCTGGCCCGGGCACCGCCGGGAATGGCCCGATCCAGCCATTCAACAGACGGGTCCGGCATGATGCCCACCGGCAGATAGGGATAAAGGCTTGATACCCGTGCCCGGGGAACACGGATTTCGAAATCCATGAACGGGGTGGGCCCGCCAAAGCCGACCCATCCTTCGACAGTAGCGCTGACTTCCTCGTTTTCCACAAAAAATCTGTCGAAACCGACCCATCCCGGCCCCAGGAGGAGCTTTCCGTCAATCGTCGACAATTGTGCCGACTCTCGCAGCATGGCCGGCCAGTCGACGACCACCTGGTCGCCGGCAGGGGCAAGAGCCAGCAGGTCCCCGTCCAGGGACAGGGCAAGATCCAGGGAGCGGACACCGGGTGCCCGCTGCACAGGCGATACCTCCAGGGCATGGATGAACCCCTCTGCCCCATGCAGGCTACCCTGGTCGTCACCGGCCAGGACCACGCCTTCCAGCCTTCCGGCCAGCCGGTCCGGCCAGTAGGCCTCCAGTGCCGAGTCCCGGACCCAGGGAGTTGCCAGCTGGTGGACCAGAGCCAGTTCCAGCGTGTCCACTTCCAGCGCCCAGACCGAGCCGGTGCGCCCGCCGCCCAGGCGAAATGCCGATTCCTGTTCGTCTTCTTCCGGGAGGATTTTCCCGTCCAGTTCGAAACGGGTGACCTGCTCCTTGTAAGTCGCCGCCAGCCTGGCATTCAGATCTGCCGTACCAGCGCCCTGTTTGGGCCAGTTACGGGCCTGGAGGTCGGCATCCAGCCGGGCCGGCCCGTCCAGCTCCCATTCCAGCCAGGCTTCCAGGCTGATCCCGGTTTCTTCCACCCAGGGCAGAAAATCCATGTCCGCCACCGGCCAGGCGGCGGGCAGGATCCGTCCTTCCACCCAGCCCTTGAGGCCTACCGGCATGTCCTGCTGAAGTTCAACCAGGAGTCGCACCTGAAAGCGCCCGCTGTCTTCTTCCATTCCCTGGATAATGCCTTCCAGTCCCAGTTCATCACCTGCTCGCTGCAGCCGCATCTCGGGTGTATGAAAAACATGGGCCTGACCTGTACCGGGCTGCAGGCGCAACCGGGCGTCGCGCAGATGTACATCACCCAGGCGCAGAATCCCGAGATCACCTTC
Organism: Wenzhouxiangellaceae bacterium; assembly: GCA_007135395.1. Taxonomy (GTDB): domain Bacteria; phylum Pseudomonadota; class Gammaproteobacteria; order Xanthomonadales; family Wenzhouxiangellaceae; genus SLIZ01. The sequence continues at coordinate 8,931 of SLIZ01000176.1, forward strand.
TCCGGCTTCCTGCTCGATTCCCGCCTGCCAGCGTCCGTCTTCCCGCTGCCTTACAACCACTTCCAGCCCCACAAGAACCAGGCGGGCCAGGTTGCGATCGGCCCGGAAGGCATCCGAGAGGGAGAATTCCAGGTTGGCCTGCTCGATCCGCAATCCGTTGCCATCGACATGCATCTGCCCGATAACCAGATCATGAAGGGTGAAACGGGGTGTCAGGCCCGGCCATTCAGCTTCCAGGCGCCGGACGGAAACCGGCTGGCCGGTCTGCTCGGAAAGTATGCTTTCGACCTGTGGGCGGACATGGTCGGCAAGCGGGACCAGGACCCGGCCGAGCCCGACAATGATGGCCACCAGAATGATGGACACAGCCAGGGTAACCCAGAGGAAACCGGCAAGGCGCCAGAAACTGTTTTGCAGAAATCGCTTCATGGGTCTTAAAAGACCATTTCTCCGGGATTATTCACGGGCTCAGAGTCGGGTTGCCAGCCGGTGACCGGACACGGGCTTAAAGCAGTACAACGTCGAACTGCTCCTGGCTGTACTGTTCATCGCCCTGGAAACGAATGCTCTTGCCAACAAGCTCCTCCAGGTCGGCTACGGTCTGGTTTTGCTCATCGAGAATGCATTCAACGACCCGGGCGGAGGCAAGTACAAGCAGCTGGCCGGTCTCGAACTGGCGTACCGCCCGCAGGATTTCCCGGTAGATTTCAAAACTGACGGTTTCAGCACTCTTGATTGTGCCCCGTCCAGAACAGGTAGGACAGATTTCACACAGCCTTTGTTCCAGGCTTTCGGTGGTTCGCTTGCGGGTCATTTCCACCAGCCCGAGGCTCGAGATGGGGTTGACCATGGTCCGGGCGTGGTCCCGTTCCAGCGCCCGCTCCAGGGTTCTCAAGACCTGGCGCTTGTGCTCTTCATCGTACATATCGATGAAATCGATGATGATGATCCCGCCCAGGCTGCGCAGCCGCAACTGGCGGGCGATGGCCTGGGCAGCCTCCAGGTTGGTCTTGAAGATGGTTTCTTCCAGGGTCCGGTGGCCGACATATCCGCCGGTATTCACATCCACCGTGGTCATGGCCTCGGTCTGGTCGATCACGATATGACCGCCGGATTTGAGCGTAGTCGTGCGGCTCAATGCCCGCTGAATCTCGTCTTCCACACCAAACAGGTCGAACAGCGGGCCCGGCCCTGCATAATACTCCACCCGGTCGAGCCACTCGGGCATGAACTCGCTCAGGAACTTCTGTGTCTGTCGACAGGTGGCTTCGTGATCGATGCGGACTCGCTCAACCGAGTCTCCCATCACATCACGCAAGCTTCTCAGCGGCAGCGACAGATCGGAAAAGAGCAGATCCCCTGGCTTTGCCTCGGACATTTGCGCCCGGATTCGGCCCCAGAGCCTGTGCAGGAACTCCAGGTCCTGGGCGATGGCATCGGCACTGACTCCCTCTGCATTGGTCCTGAGGATGTAACCGAAGCCGTCCCCACCTTCGGGGAGCTCGCTTTCCAGCAAGCCCTTCAACCGCTGTCGCTCTTCCTCGCTTTCGATTCGGACCGAGATGCCGATGGAATCGGCCTGGGGCAACAACACCAGGTACCTGGAGGGAATTGAAAGATGTGTGGTCAGACGAGCGCCCTTGGAGCCGATGGGGTCCTTGATGACCTGCACCAGGACCTCCTGGCCTTCCCGGACCAGCTCGGTGATATTCGGAAGCGGCACAGCCTGGGCCTCTTCATCGTCGAGCCCGGACCGGGGCGGGGCCAGTTCGGCAACATGCAGGAAAGCAGTCCTGTCCAGCCCGATATCCACAAAGGCCGCCTGCATGCCGGGCAGCACTCGCTTGACCTGGCCCTGGAAGATCTTTCCTACGTGAGAATGGGCACTGGTCCGCTCCAGGTACAACTCCTGGAGCAACCCACCCTCAATCAGGGCTACCCGGGTTTCACTGGGTGATACGTTGATCAGGATCTCGTCGCTCAATGGCCTTTCCCCGCGCAGACCCAATCGGTCAATGCCTTACTCGACACGCCCACAGGACCTTTTATCTTTGATTACCGGGAGCATAGCACCGGGCGCCAGGCCAGGCAGGACTGACACCGGGGAATCAGAGGACTCCGGCCTGGCGAAGCAGCCCGGCAGTTTCAAACAACGGCAGGCCCATGACACCGGAGTAGCTGCCCTCGAGTCTTGGAATCCAGGCGGCTGCCCCTCCCTGGACGGCATAGGCCCCGGCCTTGTCCATGGGTTCTCCGGACTCCACATAGGCATCGATCCAGTCTTTCGGGAAGGACTCGAAGAAGACCCGGGTTACATTCAGCGCCACGGTCTCCCCTTCCTGCCCGGCAAGAGCTACAGCACTCATGACCTGGTGGTCCCGTCCGCTCAGCCGGCCGAGCATCCGCCGGGCATCGTCGGCGTCACCCGGTTTTCCCAGGATTGTGCCATCGATGACAACCACCGTATCCGAGCCCAGGACCCGGGCCCCGGGGAACCGGCCGATAACGGCCCGGGCCTTGAGCCTCGCCAGTCGCATCACGTGATCATCGGGGGATTCGTCGTCAAGAGGGGACTCGTCAACATCAGCCGGCTGAACCCGGAATTCGGGCACCAGGGTCGAAAGCAGCTCCCGGCGCCGGGGTGAGGCCGAGGCCAGCACCAGTTGCGGTTTACCAGCGGACATGGGCTGAGTTCCTGTGGGGCATCCGGAGCTTTCCTCAAGCCCGGTGATAGGGATGGTTGTGCAGGATACTCCA
>SLIZ01000076.1 GCA_007135395.1 Wenzhouxiangellaceae bacterium
AAACCGAAACCTTTTTCCCGCCGGACAAGCCATCCCACCGGATCGGCCTGTACAGCCTCCTGGGGCTTGTTACGGCCGCACTGGTGGCCCTGCCCCTGCTGGCTGCCCGCAGGCGGGTCAGGCGCGCCGGGCTCGCGGCCCTGGTCGGGGTCAAGGCCGCCGCCGGGGGACTGCTGATCTTTCTCTGGCTAAGCTACCACGATGCATCGGCGGCCAATGCCTTCCTGCTGTTGCTCAATCCCCTGTGGCTGCTGCTTTTCAAGTCCTGGGCAGCGGCGCTGGACCGAATGCTGATAGCAGTCCTTGGCCTGCTGGTCCTGGCCGGGACCATCGTTCTGGCCCTGCCGGAGTTCTACCAGTTCCGGCCCGGTCCGCTGTTGTGGATTGTCCCTGCCAGCCTGGCCGGCCTTGCCGTAGCCTGGCAGACCCGGTCGGGGCAGTCCGCGGACTGAACCGGACCGGCGCCCGGTTTCGATTGCGGCCCTTTTATTCTTCGCCCCAGGCGGTGATCACCAGTTTTCTGGTGTGGCCCCGGTGGCGGTGTTCCCAAAGGAAGATTCCCTGCCAGGTACCCAGCGCGAGCCGGCCCTCGGTAATCGGGATAGTCAGGCTCGTCTGGGTCAGGGCTCCACGGACGTGGGCGGGCATGTCATCGGGTCCCTCGGCGGTGTGGACGAACCGGGAATCCCCGTCCGGCACGAGATCGGACATGAAGGTTTCCAGGTCCCGGAGCACATCCGGGTCGGCATTTTCGTTGATCATCAGGGAGGCGCTGGTATGCCGGATGAAGATCTGGCAGATCCCGGTGCCAATTCGTGCATCGGCAAGGGCATCGGCGACCGGGCGGGTTACATCCACCAGGCGGCGGCCGGGTGTGTCGATACTCAACTGTCTTTGAAACATGGCCAGTGACTCGCAGAAACCCGGGTGTCAGTGAGGTGCTGGGGCAGTTTACCTTGCCCCCGGGGGAGAATACACCGGGGGGGTACTTGACCTTTACCGAGGCCCCTGGGGTATTCTTTGCGGCGATGAACACTCGGATCGAGCAAAGGGGCGGGTTGGCAATCGTTGCCTTCATCAAGGGCCTGGCGTGGTTTCTGGTCAATGCCCTTCAACTGGCTTTCACCCTGGCCTGGTCGGCCTTCTGGATCACCGCGGCCCTGGTCGTGAAGTTCGTGACCCGGGGCAGGCATGTATCCCTCCGAATGGCTTCCAGGATCTGGGCGCCGGGACTCTTGTGGGGCAGCGGCACCCGGGTTCGTATCGAGGGCAGGGAGCAGGTCGATTTCTCCCGGCCCCACGTGCTGGTCGCCAATCACCAGTCGATTATCGACATCTGCGTGCTTTTTCGGGCTGTGCCCGTTCCGCTGAGGTTTCTGCTCAAGGAGGAACTCGGCCGGATTCCGTTTCTGGGCTGGTACACCCGGGCGATGGGCATGTATCTGATTCGGCGTAACAGTGCCCGGCAGGCCCGGCAATGCCTGGATGCGGCAGTCGACAACATTGCTCCGGGCACCAGCCTGTGCGGCTTCCCGGAGGGCACGCGAAGCCGGGCCGGGCAGGTGGGCCCCTTTCGTGCCGGGATCTTCCGGCTTGCAATAAAGGCCGGCGTACCGGTAATTCCGGTGGCCCTGACCGGAACCGGGCGCATTCTTCCTCCCGGCGGGTTCAACGTACGACCCGGGCGGGCCGGCATTCGCTTTGGTCAGCCGATTCCCACCACCGGGCTGGAGCCCGCCGACTGGAAGCAACTGGCCCGAAGCTGCCGGGACCGGATTCAGTCGATGGTCGACTGAATTGGCGGGAAAGCCCCGGGGCAGGGCGCCCCGGGACTGATTCGGTCAGTCCGAACCCGTTTCGAACCGGTCTTCGAAGATATCGGAAGACAGGATTTCCACTTCCACGGGGACTTCGGGCTCCGGGTTTTCCCCGTCACTGGTTGTCAGGCAAATACTGGCTTGCACCAGGCCGGCTTCAAGCCCATCGGTATCCAGCAGCATGCCGATCACGGTGGATTGGCCACCATCGACCGTGCCTGATTCGGCCTCCAGATCGAGCCAGTCCACCGGTTCGGGATCTGCGCATCCGTCCAGTGAAACTCCGGCGGTCCATTCCAGTTGTCCGTTGGTCGTGGGTGCACCGGACGTATTGCCGAGTTCAAGCTCAAGGCTGCCACTGTCACCGGCCACAAGGGTCGTCGAAAGGGCCTCGGGACTCAGGCTGGCACATGGTGCATCGAGCGTCAGATCGAAATCGACGACGGTTGTCTCCCCCGGTCGAACGAAGATATCCGTCGCCGAGTCATCAAGATGACCCGATGCTTCGATGGTTACTGTCACCTCGGCGGTTTCCTCCTCGAGCTCAAGGTAATAGTTTCCGTCCGGGCCGGATTCGGCCGAATAGGGATCAAACGGCCCGCTGACTTCCAGCACGGCCCCCTCGATCCCGGCCGGGTCCTGGCCACAGTAGCCCAGGCCGGATACGGTGCCTTCCAGGATGGCCACGGCTGCGGTTACCTCGAAGGTCAGCGCGTTCGAGTCGCCCCCGCCAGGTTCCGGGGTCCACACCGTGACCTGGGCCTCGGTGGGTTCTTCCAGCTCGGAGGCGGGGATTACGGCCTCAAGTTCATCGTCGGCCACATGGGTCGTCGGCAAGTCTTCACCGTTCCAGCGAACGACGGAGTCTTCCTGGAAGTTTTCCCCGGAGACTTCAATGGGCAGATCGTCGGAACCGGCGGCGGCGGAATCCGGGCTGACGGAGGAAAGGATCGGCTCGCCGGGTACCACTTCCATGGTGACCGGAACCTCTACCAGAGGCTGGCTTTCATCGTTGGACTCGATACAAATCAGCCCTTGGAAGCTGTCTTTCGCCAGGCCTTCGGCATCCAGGCCGATCTCGATTTCCATCGAATCCCCCGGATCCGTCGTGCCCGACTCCGGGCCGGCGCTCAGCCAGGGGATTTCCGTCGGGTTGTCGCAACCGGCAGGATCGGCGATATCCAGGCTCCATTCCAGCGCCTGTCCGCCCAGGTTGGAGACCACCAGGTCTGTCGTGTCCATTTCACCGGCCGGCACCTGGCGGGTGACTTCTTCCGGGTCCACATCGATAACCGGGGCGTCCGGCGGATCAGTTACCTCCAGTTCTACCGGCATCGGCGTGAGAAGGGTCGCCGGGTCGTTGGTGGTCACGCACAGGTACCCGAGGTAGTCCCCGGGTTCAAGGCCGGCGGTGTTGACGTTCACTGCGATGCTGTCGGACTGGCTTTCGGCAACGCTGCCTTCTTCCGGGTCGGTGGAAAGCCAGGGGACGCTTTCGGTCTCGCCGCAAACAGCCGGGGCAAACTCGAAGTTGGTTACGCCAAGAACGCCGGGCCCGAAATTACCGTCCTCGGTGTTGACCCGGAAGGCAAAGGTGTCGCCCTGACTGACTTCCACGGTCTCCGTTTCATCGAAGTACGGGACGGAATCTGAATTGCAGGCCAGTTCCGTGTAGTCCCCGTTGATGGCATAACCGCCGGAATCCCAGCAGCCCGAATCGGTCGACTGATAGCCCCAGTCGAAGGTGATTTCTCCATCCAGCGGAATCTCGATCTGGAAGTCCGTATCTCCCGCGGTTCCACTGTCACCGCCGGTTACAAAGACCTCTATGGGCGGGCCGTCCTCGATCTCTACCGAACCGCCGACACCGGACGGATCGTTGACCAGTTCCCAGTTGTCGATATCGAAATCCCCACCGAAGCGTCCGGCTCGAACGGAATTGTCCAGCGAGTCGGTGAGAATGCTCCAGGTTAGGTTTCCGGTCCCCGCGTTGGAGATTTCCAGCACGTCGGAATCGCTCAGTCCCGAATTGATGCTGAAGGAAAATGTCTCGGCAGAGAATGAGGCTTCCGGCTCCAGGCGGGTCGTGATGCTGAAGGTCTCGCTCCAGGTACCCTCGCCGCAGAAATTCATGCCCTGGACGCGCCAGTAGTAGTCGGTTCCGATATCGAGTTCATCTTCCGGCGTGAATTCGGTGTCCTCGACCATCGTGTCCATGACGATGTCGGAGAAGCTGGCATCGGTGGCCAACTGGAAGCGATAATTGTCCGTATCCTCAAGCGCCTCCCAGGAAAAGGCCGGGGTCAGGGAAATGTCCTGGACCCCATCATCGGGTGAAAGCAGTTCGACCTGATCCGGTTCCTGTTCAACGACCTGGAGGGTCAGTTCCTGGCTCTGGATCCCGGTTGTGGATTCGGCAAACAGTTCGAACCCGAAGCTTGCATTCCCCACCGGACCGGTCCCGGAAACGGTGAGCTGGGAATTACCCGGAGGAGTGACGGTCTCTTCCGACAGGCTGGCATCCAGTGCCGGGTCAAGGTCCTCGACCCACAGGGACACTTCATCATCGAAGCCCATGATGGATTCGATGTCAATCTGGTACTGGCCATCGTCCGGCGCGCAGACGGTCTCGTGGCCGGGTTCCACCGAAAGGATGAAATCCGGCTCTCGCTGGCAGTTCTGGCAGACCAGGGAAAAATGCTGGGCCTGCTCGGAATCCTCGTCGTTGACGAGCACACTGCCGGCAATCTGGTGGGCGCGAACGGTGATCTGGGCGTTGCCGCCGGCCTGTTCGATAAAGGCGTGTTCCAGGTTGTTCAGCCGGTCCGGTTCGCCCCCGGTGACCGACCATCCATTGTCGAACACGTTGCCCAGGTAAAGCTCACCGCCGGTTTCCACCTCCAGGTCCAGGTCGTTGACCAGGGCCGGATCAGCACCCACGGCACCCGCTGCATCGCTCCAGACCAGACTGATGCGAAGGGGTTGGGAGGGGTCAATGACGCCTACCGTGGTTGTCCAGGTCTCGCCGGAATCTTCCAGCAGGATTTCCTGGTCCCAGAATTCGAAAAACAGATCGGAGTCGAGCAAGGGCTGTGTATTCACCCGGCCCCAGCCAACATCGTTGTTGGGTACGGAACTGCTGCCCCCGTCCACATCATTGCGGGCGGTATTGGTCAGAAGCGCCTTGCCCATGGCCGGGCTGAAGTCCTCCCCTTCGTTTTCCTCTCGCCACCAGTCTGCGAGGATGACCAGCGCACCGGAGGCGTGGGGTGCGGCCATGGAAGTCCCGGTGCAGAAGGAATACACCCCGCCGGTCCCGCTGATCGTTGCGGTACAACTGGTCGCGTTGGGCTTGATGGCCGAACTGACCTGCTGGGCCGGGGCGGCGATGTCCGGCTGAATCCGCCCGTCCACCGCCGGTCCACGGCTGGAGGAGTTGTACATGGCATCCACGTTGCCCGAGACCCGGTGGGTCTGGGTGCCGCCGGTGACCAACACGTTCTTGGCTTCCTTGGGAGAAGTCAGAGTCGAGGAACCCGGCCCGGAATTGCCTGACGAAAAGACCACGCTGAAGGGTTCGTAGACGTCGGATTCGAAATTCCCGTCCAGGACCATCAGGTCATAGGTTCGTTCGGTGTTCTGGTAGCCGTGGGCCGTTCCCTCGCCGGAGGTCCAGCTGTTGTTGCTGCCGATGGCACCCCCTTCCAGGGCGTCCCGGGAGAGCACCGGCCAACCGCCGGACGGTGGCCAGGAGTTCTGGGTGCCACAGATCGGGTTCTGGGCAAAAAAGGACATCCCCGGTGCCATGCCGAGACCGTAGAGAAGGTCCATGTTGTCGGTATATCCGGCTGCACCTGTACCCCCGGTGATTCCGGCCACGTGGGTCCCGTGCCCACCTCCGCTTGACAGTTCGTCCCCCGGGTTGGGCACGTTGGTGCAGCCCGGGTAGCTGAAACCACCCACAACGCGATCTGCCAGGTCCACGTGGTCGTAGTAGACACCCGAATCCGTGATGGCCCAGATCACCCCGGATCCATCCACCCCGGTTTCATCGAGCCAGTCGGCGTATCCGGGCATTGGGACGTTGTCATCATCCAGGTTGCCGGCCAGGGTCTGGGCGGCGCTTTCGTCTTCCAGTTCCGGCTCCGGGCTCATGTAGTTGACCGAAATGGCCTGGGGCACACCGGCCAGCGACGCCACATCCCGGGCATCCATGGTGATCTTGGCATCCCAGAGGCGACCGTCGGGCTGGGCCGGCCAGGCGTCCAGAACCTCGGCACCCAGGTCGGCGAGCTTGCCCAGGACCGCTTCGGGATTGCCGTCATTGAAAAAATGCACATTCAGGTTTTCGATCCGGCCCTGGAATTCCGCCAGGCGTGGATGCAAGCGGAACTCCGGGGAAAAATCCCCGCTCCAGCGCACGGAATCCACATTGCGGACCTGTTCAAGTTGATCCGGCTGGCCCCAGACCAGGTAGGTGTGGTGGGGATAGTACTGAATGGGCTTTAGTCCTGCGCCACGCAGTTCGCCCAGATCGGCGCGGGCCACAGGGCCGCGAAACTGTACCAGCCCGAATCCCTGACCATCGATGCGCCTTGGCCCCTGGCTGGCCTGGAAGCGCGGGCTGACCGGGTCAAACCGGAAATCGTGGACCCGGATCTGATCCCGGCCGGGCAGGGTGGAGTAGCGTACACCGGCCTGGTCAAGCTGGTTTGCGATCTCCCGGTCGCCACTGAGCCACAGGTAACTCCCGTAATCCCGGGACCATTGGGCCTGCTCCTGGACCTGGGCGGGCAGGGACTGACCGGGCGTGATCAGGTAGCCCTGACCGGCGGTCAACTTGGCAGAGCAGAAAAGCAAAAGGGTGCATACGAGAAAGCGGGCTGGATTGGAAAGCATTGGTTTTTTTCTGGTTATGGTGGATTGGCGGGGCCGAAGGATAGCGAAATTCCGTCCGGGCTGCATTTCACACCAACCAGGGCCGCATGGTTCCTGGGGCTACTCAAGAAAACATTCCGGTTCCCGGTGGGTCCATTTCAGCCCCCGGACGGTCCGGCCTTGTCCGTCACTTCCACCCGGTCCCCGTGGGCCATTGGAGCCGAAATCACCAGAAACTCCAGCTCGTCCGGGCCTTCGTTGTACAACTGATGCGGCATCCCGGGCGGGACATGGCGGCCCTTTCCGGCTGCAATTTTCGCCACCGCGCCATCGATTTCCAGCGTGGCGATACCGGAGAGCACGAAGAAGAATTGCCGTGCTTTCCGGTGAAAGTGCCGCATTTCACTCGCCCCGGCAGGAACGCGTTCCTGAATCACGCTCAACCCTGGCTCCTTGAGCAAATGCCAGCCATCGCAACCCGGGCCCCAGGTGTAGTGTTCGGCATTGGACTTGCTGATGAACTCCTCCATGTATCGACTTCCTCCTTCGATATGGCTGACAGTTCCCCCTTGGCGGCAGTGAGTGCCGGATCAAAGAATTCCCGAAGCGAAGGGGTTGTACATCTGTTTTCAAGGCATGGATCACCGGACAGCAATCGGGTTGTCGACTACTCCGCTTGATTGGATGGCAGCAGGCGTTTGAACTCCCGCCTGACCACCTCATAACACTCGCAGGTATATTTCTCCAGCGAAGGGCGGTCGACTATGGTGATTCGGCCCCGCTTGTAGGTTATCAGCCCGAGCTTCTGGAGCCTTCCAGCCGACTCGGTGACCCCTTCACGACGCACGCCAAGCATGTTGGCGATCAGTTCCTGGGTCATCACCAGTTCGTTCGAGGACAGCCGGTCCATGCTCATCAGCAGCCAGCGGGAGAGCTGTTGGTCAATGGAATGGTGGCGATTGCACACGGCCGTCTGCGACATCTGGGTGATTAACGCCTGGGTATAACGCAGCAGCAAGCGTTGCAACGGGCCCGCCTCGCTGAACTCCTTTTTCAGAAACCGCCCCGGCAGACGATAGGCAGTGCCTCCACTCTGGACCACGGCCCGGCTCGGCGTAGTCTCGCCCCCCATGAATAGCGCGATTCCGATCACGCCTTCATTGCCGACGATTCCGATCTCGGCGGAGTGACCGTCCTCCATGACATAAAGCAGTGAGACGATGGAGTTCGTAGGAAAGTACACGTAGTTCATCTTGGAGCCGGACTCGCACAACACCTGGCCGAGGGGCATCTCCGTCAATTCCACGTATGGTTCGAGGCGGCTCCAGATGACTTCCGGAAGCGCCGCGAGCAGCAGATTCTGGCGAGGGTGAGCAGACGCGTTCATTCTCGAGTCCTGTGTAGACTTTCCAAATGGCTCGGCGCAATCCGGCCGATGGTTCCGAGGTAATGACATGGGCAAGGTCTGCGCCAGCGCCACATGGATAGTGTACATAAGATGTTTCTTTTCAGCCAGTATCGGGGGGGTCAGACTGCTGATGGTCAATCGTCGTTTTGTCGTTTGTCGCTTTGTCCGGAAACCGGAAACCGGAAACCGGAAACCACCGACCTCTGTCTTCCGTCTTCCGTTCTCAGACCTCGGATCTCGGACTTCTGAACCCCTGCGCCCTGCGCCTGATCCAGACAGTCCCTATTTACGCCATAGACGGACTGGAGGCGTTGACTGTATTCGGCGAATCATGAAACACAATGCCCAGTGTGTTCCTTTTTGCGTGATACATCGCTTCGTCGGCACTGCTCAATAGCTGGTCTGCAGTGGTACCGTTTTCCGGAAAGACCGAGATGCCGATGCTCGGGTTCACGGCCAGCGCCAGGGTGTCGATTCTTACAGGCTGGGATATTGCAGTGCGAAGCTTGTCGGCAAGATGGGCAAGCTGATCCCGTCCTGCGTTCCTGATCAGGCAGACAAATTCATCGCCGCCGAAACGGCTCATCGTGTCTTCGGTTCGCACCATTCGTGCGAGTCTTGTCGCGGTGATCCGGAGGAAAGCATCACCTATGAGGTGGCCATTGGTGTCATTGACTGACTTGAATCCGTCCAGGTCGATGAACACTACAGCAAGTGCCGGCCTGGACGGGTCGGAATCGGCCAGCGACTGGTTGAGTTGCCGTAGAAAATGGGTCCGATTTGGAAGCCCGGTCAGTTCATCGTGCATCGAGTCGTGGCGTGCCTGTCGGGCTGCATTCCGGGTGCCGACAAGTGCTGAGCGGATTCGAGCCAGGTCCGTTTGATGCGTGCGGGCATCCCGTTCGACCTTCTCGATTCGAAGAAACTCCTGTTGCAATGTTTCCTGCAGGTATTCCAGCAGGTTCAGGCAATCACACAATCTGGCCGGTGCCGTTGCACCGTTGGTCGATTGACGCGAACCAGGTTCTGTTTGTTCGATACCGATCATATCGTGAATCGTTTTGATCACGGTATCCAGCGGGCTTTTCCAGACCGGATGGCGTTCACCCGTATGGGAACGATTGGGCATTGACCTGCCCACCGGCATGTGTGATGGATCGGACTCCGTTTCCAGCGGCTCCGGGGCAACGCGGGGGGCCGCTTTGTCAGTATCGATGTACTCGTCGACTCCAAACAGGGGCAGTCGTGCCTGTGCGGGTAAATCCATGACTACGTACTCCCGGTGACAATTTCAATGACGGCCTTCCCGCCAATCAAGATTGAGCTGGCAGGGAACTCCGGTTCAGTGAATTCTCGTGGAATCGGGGGTTCGCGTCCGTGCGTCTGCGCACTAACTCCATAATCACCGGGCAGAAGCCAGGGAGTTGACTACACCGCCTGTTCGTCCGGCAACAGGCGGTCAAACTCGCGCCTGACCACGGCATAACACTCGCAGGCATGTTCCTCCAGTGCCGGGCGGTCGAGTACAGTGATTTTACCCCGCTTGTAGGCAATCAACCCGAGTTTCTGCAACTTTCCCGCCGACTCGGTGACCCCTTCACGGCGTACACCGAGCATGTTGGCGATCAGTTCCTGGGTCATCACCAGCTCGTTGGAGGTCAGTCGATCGATGCTCATCAGCAGCCATCGCGAGAGCTGCTTCTCGATGGTGTGGTGACGATTGCAAACCGCCGTTTGTGACATCTGGGTGATCAGCGCCTGGGTGTAGCGCAGCAGCAAGCGTTGCATCGGACCAGCCTCGCTGAACTCTTTTTTGAGATACCAGCCCGGCAGGCGATAGGCGACGCCTCCACTCTGGACGACCGCCCGGCTCGGGGTTGTCTCGCCCCCCATGAACAGTGCAATTCCGACCATGCCCTCATTGCCGACAATGCCGATCTCGGCGGAATGGCCGTCCTCCATGACGTAAAGCAGTGACACGATCGAATCTATCGGAAAGTACACGTGCGGCAGTTCGGTGCCGGATTCGTACAGCACACGGCCCAGAGGCATTTTCGTCAATTGCAGCTGCGGTTCAACGCGTTTCCAGATCTCGTCAGGAAGTGCCGCGAGCAGACGGTTCTGACGGGGATGGGGAGAGGCTTTCATGCTTGGCTCCGTGGATAGATTGGTAAATGATTCGGCACAATACGTCCGAACCCTGTGGGCGAAAACATGGACAAGGCCTCCGGCAGGCCCATGTACGTATCGGGGTGCCTGGCCATGACTGTGTGCGTTACCGCCCGGACAGGCAACCTTGAGTGGGGCATCCTCCTCGATTGAGAGCGGGCTGTCTCGTTCGCCGCCTGGCGGATTCGGTCCCATCCAACCCCGCAGAGGCCACCATGTCGGGAAACAAGAGCACCCCTGCCGGCAACACTCTTCTCGACGCCCTGTCGTGCGGCGAGCATTGCCGATTTCTGATGGACTGTACTCCGGTCGTTCTGGAAAGCGGGGAGGTGCTGGCTACCTCCGGCAATCCCATGGACCATGTCTATTTTCCGACACGGGGCTATATATCCTTGACGGTTTCGGCAGATGGTAACGCCAGACTTGGTATTGGACTGATCGGAGATGAGGGCATGCTGGGCATCTCTCTGGCCCTCGGTTTCGACACCTCGCCGCTTGACGCCACGGTGCTCGCGGACACTACGGCGCTGCGTATGGAGACAGGTGTGTTCTGCCACCATCTCGCTTCCAGCCCCGGGCTTGTGCAGGTTTTCAATCGCTACGCTTGCGTATGGATCAGCCAGCTTGTACGGGCCTCCTCCTGCAACCGGTTCCACCCGGTGGAACAACGTCTCGCGCGCCGACTGCTGATGACCCAGGATCGCGCTCACTCGGACAGGTTCTACGTGACCCAGCAGGTGCTCGCCGGGGTGCTGGGCGTCCGCCGTCCTGCAGTCAACGAGGCCGCGTCGGCGCTGCAGGATCGCAGGCTTATCCGCTACAGTCGTGGTGACATGAGGATTGTCGATCGAGAAGGCCTGGAGGCCATCGCATGTAGCTGCTACGCGGCCGAAAACGCCATTTATAGCTGCACAATGATGCAGCAATAGGCCCGGTTTTCGTCTTGGGCTTTCGGTGTGTGCCAACGGTGTGATTGGAGCACAGGAACGAGAGTGCATTCGCACTCCCGTTCCTTTTGCAGCCAATATCCACATTACGGCGCTTGTCCTGCTTGCCTTAGAATCACGGCAATACCGAAGATCGCCAGGAAGGCTGCAAGCAGCATCGCTGAAAGACTCGACATGGTGGGGATGGAAACGGGTGCCGGGGCTGCGATCAGCGTATTGAAGATGGTGCAACTGCCATTCAGTTCCACATCGATACATTCTGTCTGGTCTTCCGCGTAGCCTTCAGGCACTTCCTCGGTTGCCGTGCAGCTTGCACCCGGATCGGCATCGGTAATCGTGAATACCGCCGGTGAACCCTCGGCTGCCTCTAGGGGCGTCTCCTCGATGGTACCGGAGGTGCACTCCAGGTCCACCACGACGGGATCCGGATTGTTGTCGCTGAAGTCCTTGTGAACCGTGAT
>SLIZ01000091.1 GCA_007135395.1 Wenzhouxiangellaceae bacterium
CTGCCCGGTCAAGGGCGCGGCCGAGGGGTTCGATATCGGTCTTGTCCGAAACGCTGATCAGGGCAGTTCGGATGGCTTGTCTTGTCATGTCGGGGGTTTTCCGGGGTGTGCCTTGTGCGGACAGCCTTCAGGGGGCGGGCCGGCCCGGCAAGGACTAGAGCTGGTAGCGTCGAATTCGGTTTCGCAGGGTACTTCGGGTCACTCCCAGAATTTGGGCAGCCCGGGACTGGTTGCCACCGGTATGGTTCATCACGGTCTGGATCAGCGGCCTTTCCACTTCCTTGAGAATGACCTCGTGCAGGTTGTCCGGCGGAGTAGAGCCCATGTCGTCAAGGTAACGCTTGACGACATCGGTGACGAATTCTCTCAGGCACGGGCTGGGCGCAGATACTGTTTTGTCAGGCATAGCTCAACGACAGGGTCAGATGCTGAAACGACCGGGTTTGACTTCAATTGGCAGGGCAGTTGTCTGCCCCAGGCTCCCCAGGCTTTATAACCCCACAAGTTAGCACAGCCGGCATTTGATTGGGGATTCAATATGTCGTTTTTTCGGACCGGTTGTCAGTGGAAGCGAATTTCAAAACCTTCCGGTTGCCCCCCGGGTGAGGCTATTTCCAGCAGGACGGGCAGGAGCAGCCCGCTGCGCAGCCCGCTGTCGATTTCGGTCTGGTCGGAGAGGTACTCATCCGGTTCGAATCGGCGTACGCCCACCAACTGCTGGCTGGCATCATAAAGTCGCACTTCCAGCAGCGGATAGGCCACCGGTTGGCTTGCCGGATTGGACAGGGTCATGCTGATGATCAGGGCGTTTTCGAGGCCCGGGTGGGGATGCATGTCCCGGGAAACGATCAGGAGCGCTTCCGTCGGATCACCCAGGGGCTGCTCACCGCCTGCGCCGATCCAGCCAAGAACCGTCTGGCGGGCATTGTCGGGCAGAAAAAGCCAGTGGACGGTCAGTGCCAGCAACAAAGCTGCCGAAATTCCGGGCCAGAACCATCGCCATGGACCGGATTCGGACGCCGATTCGGGCTCGTAGTCGGGGAGGTCAAGGACCACCTTCGGGGCCGGCTCATATTCCGGGTCCGGTGACCGGTCGTCGAATTCCAGGGTGCCCTGGACGGCCGAGTCGAGAACCGGCGGCATGCCGCCGGAGGTCTCCGGCAGCGTTTCGCTGCTGTGCGGACTGCGTCCAAACAACTGGCCCAGGGCATTGAAGACCTTGTGACAACTGCCGCAGCGAACCACGCCGGCTGCCTGGGCCAGATGCCTGGCCTCGAGCTCGAACACGGCCTCGCAATCGGGACAACGGGTATACATGGGCCGAGTTTAACCCGGTTGGTGCTGAAATTTCCGGCAACGCAATGGCCGGCCGGTTACTCCGCGATGGGGCGTGATGGAATGGCCAGGGGAGGGAAGGATCCCGGCCGGCGCCCGGGTTCAGTTGCGTTCGGACAGTTCCCGATAACGTCGGAGGTCTTCCTCGAAGCTGGCCTCGGTTCTGCGGATCCGGCGCTGGGCCCGTTCCAGATCCTGGTGGTGGTCCATGACCTGTGCAAAGGCGTCTTGCATGTCCTCGGCCAGGCCATCGGGTACAGGTCTGCCCGCCCGTTCAAGCTCGGCGGCCCGGGCGACCAGTCGATGATAGTGGTACAGGGAGTTTTCCCGGGTGGCGTCGACCGATCGGGCACGGTTTTGAATCAGCGAGAGCTCCGAGTCCCGGGTTCGCAGGATGTCATCCTCGGATGAAAAGGCGGCCAGCAAGAGGCGGTCACGGCTTTCCCTGGACTGGTCCTGGGACCGGTCAGACTGTTCGGCGGCAATGGCGGCCATGGCCGCTTCCCGTTCTTCCAGGGTCATGGCCCGGTCCACCCGCTCCAGCACCCGGCCATCGTAAAGCCGCTCGTGGGCCCGGTCGGCGTAATCCGGCGGGAGCGCGTGCTCGTAGTGAATCTTCCCGTCTTCATCGACCCACTTGAACACCGTCTGTGCCTGAAGGGGTCCGATTGCCAGAATCAGGGCAAGTGTCATGAAAATTCGCATAAGGTTCATCCTTGCCGCCCGTAACGGGCCCGATAACGCTTCATGGCTTCGACATCGGCATCGACTCCGGATTCCCCGTCCAGCCAGGAAATGAGGTCATCAAGGCTGGCGACCGCGACCAGATCCAGGCCGTCTTCGACAACGGCCTGGACCGCCGAGCGGCCATCGGCTCCTACCTCCTGGCGATCCAGGGCGATGGCCACGCCGGCTGTTGTCGCGCCTGCTGCTTGGATAATCTTCCTGGAATGTGCAATGGAAGTCCCGGCCGAGATCACGTCATCGACGATCAGGACCCGCCCGGCAAGCGGGGCCCCGACAAGCTGCCCGCCCTCGCCATGGGCCTTGGTCTCCTTTCGGTCATAGGCAAACGGCAGGTTGCGATTGTAGTCCCGGGCCAGGCTGATGGCGATTCCGGCCGCCAGCGGAATGCCCTTGTAGGCCGGGCCGAACAGCATGTCGAAGTCCAGCCCGCAATGGTCAATCGCGCCGGCGTAGCAGCGGCAAAGCCGGTCCAGGCTTTCTCCGTCGCTGAAGCTTCCGGCATTGAAGAAATACGGGCTCTGGCGGCCGGACTTGAGGGTGAATTCGCCGAAGCGAAGCGCCTGACGCGCTGTGGCCAGCTCCAGAAAATCACGGGTCCAGGGTTGCATGGGGCAAGTATGCCCGGGAATCGGGTTCGGCGGCAACGATCGGGATCGACGAAGCCGGAACTGATTGAAATCAATCGGTACCGGCCGGGAGTTCTGCCACAATGGCGAGTGTGCAGGAATACACGGAACGTGGTGGGATCAGTCGATGGAAACACATTCAGCGGGAAACCCTGGTCGGGGCGAGGCGGTTTTTTCCACCCGGGGGCTGACCAAGGTCTACCAGATGGGGGAAGTCGAGATTCATGCCCTGCGGGGTGTGGACATGGAGCTTTACGCCGGCGAGCTGGTGGTGCTGCTCGGTGCCTCCGGGTCGGGCAAGTCCACCCTGCTCAATATTCTCGGTGGACTGGATTCGGCCACTGACGGACAGGCCAGCTACCGGGGTGAGAACCTGACCGGGGCCGGTGACCGGGCCTTGACCGCCTTTCGTCGGGACCACGTGGGCTTCGTGTTCCAGTTCTACAACCTGATTCCCAGCCTGACGGCCCGGGAAAACGTGGCCATTGTCACCGAAATCGCCCGGGATCCCCTGACCCCGGAAGCGGCCCTGGAACTGGTGGGACTGGCTGACCGGATGGATCACTTCCCTGCCCAGATGTCCGGCGGTGAACAGCAGCGCGTGGCCATTGCCCGGGCCGTGGCCAAGCAGCCGTCGGTCCTGATGTGTGACGAGCCCACAGGTGCCCTGGATTCGAAGACCGGTATCCGGGTGCTGGAGGTTATCGAGCACATCAACAAGGAGCTTGGCACCACCACGGCAGTGATCACCCACAACGAGGTCATTGGTGAAATGGCCGACCGGGTGATTCGATTGAGCGACGGCCGGGTCTCGGAGACCCATGTGAACGCCAGCCGGAAGTCGCCCTCGGAGCTGCACTGGTGAACGCGCTCAACCGCAAGCTGCTGCGCGATCTTGTCGCGCTCAAGGGTCAGGTCGCAGCGATTGCGGTTGTCATTGCCGCCGGGGTCATGACGCTGATCATTGCCGTGACCACCCTGGATGCGATCAGCCTCAGCAAGGATCGTTTCTATCAGCAGAACCAGTTCGCCGAAGTCTTTGCCGACCTCAAGCGTGCCCCGGAAGGCCTGGTCGATCGGGTCCGGGAAATTCCCGGGGTCAACCTGGTCGAGTCCAGGGTCCAGGCCCCGGTTCGGCTGGAAGTCCCCGGCTTTGACGACCCGGTTCGCGGCAGCTTGATCTCCATCCCCGACGGACGCCAGCCCAACATCAACCGGTTGTACCTGCGCGAGGGCATGTTGCCCGAATCCGGCCGGGCCGACCAGGTGGCCATCAGCGAACCCTTCGCGCAAGCCCACGATCTGCGTGCCGGCGACCGGCTGAGCGCCATCATCAACGGCCGCCTTGAGCAGCTGTATGTCAGCGGCGTGGTGCTGTCGCCGGAGTGGGTCTACCAGATCGGACCGGCCGATCTGCTGCCCGACTACGAACGCTTTGGTGTGCTGTGGATGAACCGGCGTGCCCTGGCCAACGCCTTCGACATGGACGGGGCCTTCAACAACCTGGTGTTGACGCTGCAGGCCGGTGCCTCCGAAGAGGCGGTTATCGATGCCGTCGATGAACTGCTCGCCCGGTACGGTGGCATCGGTGCCCATGGGCGGGACGACCAGATGTCTCACCGCTTCCTGAGCGAGGAACTGAATCAGCTGCGGGTCATGGCGGTGATCCTGCCGGCAATTTTCCTGGGAGTGTCGGCCTTCCTGCTGAGCGTGCTGATGGGCCGGATCGTTCGAACCCAGCGCCAGCAGATTGCCGTGCTCAAGGCCTTTGGTTACTCCAACCGGGATCTGGCAGTTCATTACGGGCTCCTGACCGGCGGCATCGTTGCTGTCGGCGCCGGGCTCGGGGTCGGGCTCGGGGCCTGGGCGGCCGATGCCCTGGCGGCGGTCTACATGGAATACTTCCGCTTTCCGGAGATGAGCTTTCGACTCCAGGCCCGGGTGATCCTTCTCGGGGTGTTCGTGGCCGGTGCCGCGGCCATGCTGGGTACCTTCCGGGCCGTGCGGCATGCGGTGATGCTGCCCCCGGCCGAGGCCATGCGACCGCCCACCCCGGAAGTCTTTCGCCAGGGACTGCTGGACCATACCCGGATTCGTCGATGGCTCGACCAGCCAACCCGCATCATCTTCCGCAACCTGGGACGGCATCCGGCCAAGGCTGCATTCTCCGTAATCGGTATTGGCCTGTCGGCGGCCCTGCTGCTGGTCGGCAGTTACCAGTTCAATGCGGTCGACAACATGATCGACACCCAGTACCGCCTGGTCCAGAAGTCCGACCTGATTCTTCACTTCACCGAACCGACCCCGGAACGGGCCGCTGCTGAACTTCGGCACCGGCCCGGCGTGCAGCACGTGGAAACCTTTCGCAACGTCTCCGTGCGTCTGCGCAATGGCCGCAAGGACTACCGAACAGCCATCCAGGGAAGCGATGCCCGACCGCAACTGCGCGGGTTGATCGACAAGGATCTCAAGGACATCACCCTGCCCCCGGAGGGAATGGTGTTGACCGATTACCTGGCCGAACACCTGAGCCTGGTGCCCGGCGACTGGTTCGAAGTGGAAGTCATGGAAGGCCATCGCCGGAATGTCTCCGTGCAGCTGGCCGGTGTGGTCAACGAGCCCCTGGGGGTGAGCGCCTACATGGAACGCCGGGCGCTCAACCGGCTGATGCGGGAAGGCCCGGCAATCACCGGAGCCTGGATCATGGCCGACAGGGCCGAACGCCAGGCCCTGTTCGACAGCCTATGGGACATGCCCCGGGTGGCCAGTGTCGGGCTGATTTCCGAGGCCGAGGCCAATATCCGTTCGTACATCGAAGACACGGTGCTGATCATGATGGGGGTACTGCTGGTCCTGGCCGGGTCCATCGCCTTTGCCGTGATCTACAACAACGCCCGCATTGCCTTTGCCGAACGTGCCCGGGAGATGGCAACCCTGCGCGTGCTGGGCTATTCCCGGGGAGAAGTGGCCTGGATACTGATTGGCGAGATGGCGCTGTTGACGCTGCTGGCCATTCCCGTGGGCTGGCTGGTGGGAACCGGGCTGGCCCTGGCACTGAACGAGGCCATGTCCATGGACATGTTCCGGGTGCCCTTTGTCATCTCCCACCAGACCTACGCCTTTGCCGCGGCCGGGGTGTTGCTGGCCGCGTCCCTGTCCGTCCTGCTGATTGCCCGCCGGTTGAAGTCCCTGGACATGGTGTCGGCACTGAAGACCGAATGATTGCATTGAACGAAAACGAGAGTTTGCACCCATGAGCAAGCGCAAGAAGATTTTCCTGATCGTCGCCGGACTGGCCCTGGTCGTCCTGCTGTTTCTCGCCCTGCGTCCTTCCCCTACACCGGTCAGTGCCATGGTCGTGTCGGAGGGGTACTTCGCCGAACACGTCGAAGACGAGGGGCGCACCCGCCTGCGGGATACCTACATGGTTACCGCACCCATCGGCGGTTTCCTGCGCCGGGTCGAGCTCGAACCGGGCGACGAGATCGAGGCCGGTGACACGGTGTTTGCCCTGGAGCCGACACCGGCCCCGGCCCTGGACGCACGGTCCCGGGAGCAGGCGCGGGAGACCCTGTCGGCAGCCCGGGCCCGGCTTGAAGCCGCCCAGGCCACCCTGGAGACCCGGCGTTCGGAAACCCGTCTTGCGGTATCCGAAGCCCAGCGTCATCGGCAGCTCTACGACCGGGGCGTGGTTTCGGCCACCCAGATGGAGCGGGTCGAAAGCGAGCGAGACAGGGCTGTTTCGGCCGAGCGGGCCGCCGAGGCTGCGGTCTCAGTGGCCCGCTTCGAGGTGGAAAATGCCCGGGCGGTTCTGGAAATCACCGAGGGTCAGCGCAGCCCGGATGAAGACCAGATCCTGCGGGTCAGCGCCCCGGTATCCGGCGTGATCCTGCGCCGGGACCGATGCTGCGAAGGGGTCATCCAGGCCGGGGAGCGGGTGCTTGAAATCGGGGATCTTGCGGATCTTGAAATCCAGGTCGACCTTCTGTCCATGGATGCTGTCCGGGTTCGGCAGGGAATGCGGGTCATCCTGGAGCGCTGGGGGGGCGACGAGGCGTTGGAGGGCCGGGTTCGCCGGGTCGAGCCGGCCGGGTTCCAGCGAATTTCCGCCCTGGGGGTGGAAGAACAGCGGGTCCCGGTGCTCATCGAGATCGAATCCGACCGGGAGGTCCGCCGGGCGCTGGGAACCGACTACCGGGTCGAGGCTCGAATCGTGCTGTGGGAAGACGACCAGGTCATCCAGGTGCCCACCAGCGCCCTGTTCCGGGAAGCCGATGCCTGGAAGGTCTTCGTGGTTGAAAACGGCCGGGCCCGCCTGCGGGAGGTAGAGATCGGCCGGCGCAGTGGTCTGTCCACCCAGGTACTCGACGGCCTGCAGCCCGGCGAGCGGGTCATCACCCACCCGGGGGACCATATTTCCGATGGCAGCCGCGTCACCGCCCAGGACCGCTCCTGAAAAGGCCCCTGGGGCGGGGTCAGGCGCTTGCTTTCAGCCTGGCAAAGATCCAGCCGCCCAGCGCACCGCCAACGGCCAGCAATGCAATCCCGGCGCTCGAGCGGGCCGCGGCAATGGGGGTGATGTTCAGGGCCAGGTTCATGGCCACAAGCAATACGACAATCCCCGCGGTCCCGGCCAGGATATACAGCCACAGCCCGGAAGCACCGGTCAGCTTGCGCAACAGCCCGGCGACCGAAAAGGCGATCAGGAAAGCCACGGCAACCAGGGCGGCGTAGCCGGGGGCGAAGTGCAGCAGGTCCAGGGCCGTGGTCTCGGCCCGGACCGCCAACGGCACCGGTGCCCCCATGGAAGCCACGGCGGCCAGGTTCATCTGGGTCTGGACCACGCTGCCGAGCCCGGCGCAGGCCAAAGCGGCGGCCAGAAAGGCAAGTATCGGGCGAATGAATCTCATGGCTGAAATATAACCTTTTCTCCCATGCTACCTTTTCCCTTCTGTCGCCGAAAATCCCGGAGCCCCGGATCATGACCCGAACCATCCTGTTCGCTGTTGCATTGTTGCTGTCGGCACCCTCGGCCCTGGCCCGGGATTACACGCTTGAAACCGTGGTTTCGGGGCTCGAGCACCCCTGGTCGCTGGCCTTTCTGCCCGACGGGCGGATGCTGGTGACCGAACGGGCCGGGCGGTTGCGGGTGGTCGACGATGGAGTCCTGCTCGACGAGCCGGTCGCCGGGGTACCGGAGGCCTACGTGGCCAGCCAGGGTGGATTGTTCGAGGTCCTGCCGGACCCCGACTTCGAGGATAACGGGTTGATCTATCTTTCCCTGGCCCACGGCAGCGCCCGGGCCAACCGGACCCGGGTGGTCCGGGGTCGTCTTGAAGACCATCGGCTGGAGGATGTGGAAGTGATCTTCGATTCGGTCCCCGACCGTTCCACCCCGGTCCACTACGGGGGCCGCATGACCTTTCTCGGCGATGGCAGCCTGGTGGTCGGCCTCGGCGACGGGTTCAACTACCGGGAACAGGCCCAGGACCGGACCGATCACCTGGGCGCGGTGGTTCGCATCCAAACCGATGGTTCAGTCCCCGAGGACAACCCCTTCGTCGATGACCCGGACACCCTTTCGGAGATCTACAGTTATGGCCACCGCAACGTACAGGGGCTGGTCTTCGATGAGCGAACCGGTACCCTGTGGCAGCATGAGCACGGTCCCCGGGGCGGCGATGAGCTCAACCGGGTCGAGCCCGGTGCCAACTACGGCTGGCCGGTTATCACCCACGGGATCGATTACTCCGGGGCGCGGGTCTCGCCCTACCGGGAATTCGAAGGAATGCAATCCCCGCTGATCGACTGGACACCGGCGATTGCCCCGGCGGGCATGACGCTCTACCGGGGCGAGCAATTCCCCGGGTGGCAGGGCAATCTGCTGATCGCCGGCCTGGTCGCCCGGGCCGTCATCCGGGTGGAGATCGGCAGCAACGGCCCCGAGGAAGTCGAGCGCCTGTTTGGAGATCTCGACCAGCGCATCCGGGATGTGCGTACCGGCCCGGATGGTGCCGTCTGGTTGCTGACCGACCATGCCGACGGGAAACTGGTCCGGGTAACCGCCCGGTAGCGCCGGGATGCGGTTCGGGTCGATGGGATTTTCGGGCAATTTTCCTACAGGATTTCGGGGCGATTTCCCATGGTCGCGACCGGGCCGGGCAGGTAGGCTTTCACCCGGGTCCATGAGATAGTTGTCGGCATGAGTTCAGCAAGCGCAGAGACGGCCATTGCCAAACAATCGGGTCAGTCCTCGAGTCAGGAGTCCGATGCCCGGCGTGTCCTGAGGGAAGTATTCGGCTACTCGCAGTTTCGCGGGCGCCAGGAAGAAGTCATCGATGCCATCCTGGCCGGGGACAATGCCCTGGTGCTGATGCCCACCGGGGGTGGCAAGTCCCTTTGCTACCAGATCCCCGCCCTGTTGCGGGAAGGCACGGCGGTGGTGGTCTCCCCGCTGATTGCACTGATGCGCGACCAGGTCGAGGCGCTGCGGCACAACGGAGTCCGGGCGGCCTATCTCAATTCCAGCCTGGAATACGATGAGCGCCGGGAAATCGAACGGCAACTGGTTGCCGGCGAGCTGGACCTGGTCTACATGGCCCCCGAAGGCCTGCTGTCCGGGACCGGCATGGGGCTGATGGAACGAACGCCGCTGTCCTTGATCGCCATCGACGAGGCCCATTGCGTGTCCCAGTGGGGCCATGATTTTCGCCCCGAGTATCTGCAGCTGGCCCGCCTGGTGGAACGGTTTCCCGGTGTCCCCCGCATTGCGCTGACGGCAACCGCCGACGAGCGCACCCGCAAGGAAATCGAAGACCAGCTCCTGGCCGACGGCGGAAAGGTCTTCATCGATTCCTTCGACCGGCCCAACATCCGCTACACGGTAGGGCTGAAAAACAATCCCCGGGCCCAGTTGCTGGCCTTCATCCGGCAACGCCATGACGGCCACTCCGGCATCGTCTACTGCCTGTCGCGCAAGCAGACCGAGGCCACCGCCGAGTGGCTGTGCGGGCAGGGCATTCAGGCGCTGGCCTATCACGCAGGTTTGCCTGCTTCGGTGCGAACGGAAAACCAGGAACGCTTCGTGCGCGAAGAGGGGGTGGTGATCGTGGCCACGGTGGCCTTCGGCATGGGTATCGACAAGCCCGACGTACGCTTTGTCGCCCACCTGAACCTGCCCAAGAGCATCGAGGGCTACTACCAGGAGACCGGCCGGGCCGGCCGGGACGGAATGAGCGCCGATGCCTGGATGGTCTACGGGTTGCAGGACGTCTACCAGGTCCGCCAGATGCTGGAATCCTCCAGCGCCGACGAGGCCCGCAAGCGCATCGACCACCAGCGCCTGGAGGCCCTGGTTTCCTATTGCGAATTCACCGGCTGCCGCCACCAGGCCCTGGTGGGGCATTTCGGGGAAGACCACCAGGGCGATTGCGGGGCCTGCGACAACTGCCTTGAGCCGCCGGAGACCGGGGATGCCACCGAGCAGGCCCGCATGGTGCTCTCGGCTGTCTACCGTACCGGCCAGCGTTTCGGGGCCGGCTACCTGGCCGATGTGTTGATGGGCAAGACCGGAGACCGGGTGGCAAGGGAAGGCCACGACCGGCTCGGGGTGTTCGGTGTGGGTTCGGACCGACCGCGGAAACACTGGCAATCGCTGATCCGCCAGTTGCTGGCCGCTGGCCACCTGCGCCCGGACCCGGAAGGCCACGGCGGACTGATGCTCGATGGCCGCTGCCGGCCATTGATGACCGGTGATGCGGAATTCCGGGCCCGGATCGACCCGGTTCCCACCGGCCGCACGTCCCGGCCTTCAAGTGCCATGCAAAGCCTGCCGCCGGGGTGGGAAACCCTCCGTGCACTGCGCAAGGCGCTGGCCGACGAGGAAGGGGTGCCGGCCTACATGATCTTCAAGGACGACACCCTGGCCGAGTTGCTCCGGGTGCGTCCGACCACCCTTGAGGCCATGAGCCGGATTCCCGGTATCGGCCGGCACAAGCTGGACCAGTACGGCCAGGTATTTCTCGAGGCCATCTGCGGCCTGCCGGACCCGGCGGGCAAGGGAGATTCCTGGCTGGTCACGCTGACCCGCTTTCGGGAGGGGCTGGAACCCGAGGCCATCGCCGCGCAACGGGGGCTGGCGGTAACCACCATCGAAAGCCATCTGACCCGGGCCATCGAACTCGGCGAATTGGTGCTGTCCGAGGCGCTGGAAACCGAGGACACCAATCCGTCCGAAGTCGAGCGAATCCGGGATCTGCTGCTGGAAAACGGGGGCAGCCAGGCGCCTCTGGGCCCGGTGGTCCAGGCCCTGGGCGGGGAGGCGGACTATCGCCTCCCGAAATGGATCCGGGCCGACCTGGCGGCCCGGGAATCCGGGGTGGTCTAAAAGTCGTTCAGGGCTTCTTCGAGTTCCTCGAAGCGGTCCTCGAAGATCAGGTCCGGCAGATACAGAAATCCGGCCGACAGGGTGTCGGACTGGTCATCCGGGTTGGTTACGGTTACATCCACCGGGCCGGATTCTCCGGGCGGCGTGAGGCAGGTGATTTCCGTTGAAGATTCCACGCTGATCTGCGAACAGTCCGCTCCATTGAACGTGACCTGGGCCCCGTCGATGAAATTCTCGCCGGTCAGGGTGACCTCGGTGCCACCGGATTCAGGCCCGGAATTGGGCGTCAGTGAATCGAGCTCGGGGGCAGGATCCTTTTCGGCCTCGTAGGTAAATCCATCGACCAGGGTGTCGGACTGGTCATCCGGATTGGTGACCGTGACATCGACCGGCCCGACATCGCCGGCCGGTGTTACGCACACGATTTCCGTGGGCTCCACGCTGGTTGTCGAACACACCGCACCATTGAAGGTCACCTGGGTGCCGGCAAAATTTTCACCGGTCAGGGTGACCTCGGTGCCGCCGGATTCGGGCCCGGAATCAGGGGTCACCGAATCGAGCTCGGGGGCAGGATCCTTTTCGGC
>SLIZ01000070.1 GCA_007135395.1 Wenzhouxiangellaceae bacterium
ACGACCAACGTGGCCGATTTCCTCGACCAACCCGCCCACGGCTGCCTGGAACCGAGCTGCGTAGCCGACCTGGTGCTGCTGACAGAAAACCCCCTGAAAGACATCGCCCACACCGAATCCATCCAGGGCGTCATGCGCGCCGGGGAATGGTTCGACAGGGAACGGCTGGACGGGATGTTGGAAGGGGTGGCGGGTAGAAGCGAATAAGCGCCGATTCCTTCGTTTTTCGGTTTTTTGTTTGGTTGGGGTGTTTCGTCGTTTGGTCGTTTCGTCGTTTTGTCTACTGACTACCGACCACCGACTTCGGGGCTGCCCTCTGTCTTCCGTCTTCTGTCCTCTGTTTTCTGACCCCGGAAACCGGAAGCCGGAAACCGCGCTTCTTCCGTATCATACCCCCATGCCCACGCGATTCCATCAAACCTGCCCTTTCCCCGTCCACGTGGACTGGCTGCCTTATGCCGGGCTGCTGGATAAACGGGATCCGGATGGGATTGAGTTGGTGGTGGTTCATTGCACGGAGTTGCCGGATCTGGCTATGGCCCGGGAGTATGGTGAACGGATTCACCACCGGGATTCGGGGACCGGCAACAGCGGGCATTTCTATATCGACCGGGACGGGCGGGTTGAGCAGTGGGTTCCGCTGGGGCGGGTTGCCCATCATGTGGCCGACCATAACCGCAATACGGTGGGTATCGAGCTGGTCAACCGGGGGCGGTATCCCCATTGGTGGCATGCCGGAAACCAGGCCATGACCGAGCCCTACCCCGTCGACCAGATCGCGGCGCTTGTGGCGCTGGTCGATGCCCTGGCCGATCACCTGCCAAGCCTGGCGGGCATTACCGGCCATGAACAACTGGATACCCGGATGGTGGAGGCCGAAGACGACCCGGGCCAGCGCGTACCCCGCAAGATGGACCCGGGGCCGTGTTTTCCGTGGGCGCAGGTTCTCGACCAGTGCCGGCTGAAGTTCCTGCCCGGCCCGGCGCCCTGAACAAATTTCAGGGCCTGTTGCGCCGTGCTTCCTACCTTCCGCCCTCGCTGACCCGCAGGTTCAGGTCTGGCTGGTGGCCTTCCGGATCAAGCTGGAACTCGTGGCGGGTGGAATAGCGGGGGCCATCGTCGGCAAAGTCGATTTGTGCATGCAGGATGACTTCGCCGGATTCCGGCAGGCGGCCAGGGGCGAATTCGAGCTTGAATGGCAACGGGACCTGACGGTCGGTTGTAAATTCGGTCTCGGCGATTGGCTCTTCGGTGGAGTCTTCCAGCCAGACCCGTACCTTCGAGCCCTCCGGCAGGGCAATGCGTTCGTAGTAGAAAAGGCTGCCTTCGAGTTTCATCGTCTCCTCCGGTTCCCCGTACCCGGCCTGGCAGGCAAGGAGCACAAGGGATGCGGCAAGAACTGGAACAAGTCTCGACAGGCGCGTTGTCATCTTCATGGTCAATCAGCCTTATTCATTTCAAAACCGGACAAGCCCGTCGGCAATCAGGCGCACTTCGTAGTCGGCTTCCAGTACGGATTCCTCATCCCCGTCGTCTTCGACCAGGTGGCGGGCATGGTCGGGGCTGAGATCGAATTTCACCAGCTCGCCGAAGGCCCGTGCCCGGCCGGTGATGTCGGCCGGCAGCGCAAAGGCGTGGTCCCGGGCGTAGATGCGGATGGTCTTTTCGCCCTCGGCGAGTACCGCCCAGCAACCCCGGTTCTGGCAGACCCGGGTGATGCGCCCTTCGATGGCAACGGGCTTGCCTTCCAGTTCGTCGAACGCGTCCAGGGCCTCGGCAATGCCGTGGACTTCCCGGCCCGGTCGGTCCCCGGCGCCGAATACAACCGGCGGCGGCTCCACTTCTTCGGCATCGTCCTGGCCGGGAAGGTTCACAAGGCCCGCCCAGGCGGCCGGGGAGCCGTCGTTTTCGGCCGGCTCCAGGTCCAGCAGGCCAGCCATCAGCTCATACAGGTGGACCGATTCGACCCGGGGCATGCGGCTACCCGGTTCGAATGCCGGCCCATGGGCGAGCAGGATTCCGCCCATCTCGTCCTGGGCCGGGTCCCAGCCATGCATGCCCTGCAGTGGAAAGCGCCGGTCGGCGGCCATGTGGGGCTGGTTGGAAATCATCCAGCCGGCATCGGCCTCGGCGACCACTTCGGCGATGCGTCGGTGGTTTGAAAACCGGTAGCGCTCGGGCAGGTCCTCGCTTCTGGCTACCCGCATGTGCGGGTGGGCGCCGTCGAGGGCCTCGACGATTTCGTCGGCCGACAAACCCCCGGCCCAGATCTGGGCGGCCGGGCCCCAGTCGGAGACCCGGACCTGGCCCAGGTCCAGGTATTCGTCGAGCAGGATGGTGCGCTCCGGGTCGATGGCGGTCATGCCATGGTCGGAGACGATGAGGATGTTCATCCGGCCGAACAGGTCCCGGGCCTCGAGGCCTTCGATGAGCCGGGCCAGGTCGGCGTCCATGTCGGCGATGGCCTGGTCGATTTCTTCGGCGTCCGGGCCGTGCCGGTGGCCGAGGGAATCGATCCGGGAAAAGTACAGGGTGATCAGCGAGGGCCGCTGGCGGGTCAATTCATGGTCAATCCCCGGCAGCACGCTCAGTGCCGCAAGAATCCGTTCGTCCAGACCGGGACCCTCGATGGGCTTGTCGAGCCATTCCAGCGCCCGATCGATGCGCTGGGCATGGGATGCCCCGGGGTTGTAGGGCTTCCACCAGGTCGGGCGAACCCCGTCGATGCGCGCCTCGGTTCCGGGCCAGAAATAGGTTGCCGAATTCAGGCCCTGCTTCTCGGCGGTCACCCAAATGGGCTCGCCGTCGTACCAGTAGCCGTCGGAGACCGAATCCCGGTCGCGCAGGGAGAACCGGCTGCCCCGATCCGGGTCCCACATGGAATTGGCCACCACGCCGGTGTTTTCCGCATACAGGCCGGTGGCCATGGAGTAGTGGGTGGGGAAGGTCTTGGTCGGAAAGACATGGACCAGGGCCTCGGCTTTCA
>SLIZ01000189.1 GCA_007135395.1 Wenzhouxiangellaceae bacterium
CGCGCGAGCGCAGACATAGCGGGACTGTTTCAAGCGAGCGGAACGCAGCTGGTGGCCGGCTCTGAAGTGCCCGAAGGGCTTGCCTCTCAGCGTCCGTGGACTGCGTTCTCGGCGCTTGATGCAGACCATGCCACACCTGGCGCGCCGATGCCTTGCCACGAACGCTGAGAGACAAGCTGAATGTCTGCTGATTAGTGATCTCGTTAGTATCCCGGGCCATGAAAATCCGCAGTGGCAGAGCCCGTCTGAAGCCTGCAGACCAGGGCATTGGCAGTTCGTAACCGGATGACCTGCTGGTTTACAATAGCCGCTTCGTTTCCTGAGCCTGGCCGGCTGGCCATTTAGCCATGAGTGAAGTTCGTCACCGACTGTATCGGGCCGGCATCTGGGCCGTTACCGCACCCCTTCCCAGAAAGCACCGGGTCGCCCTGCGACACAGGCTTCGCGGCCGGCTGGACAACCGGCTGGTCCTGAAGGCCGACTGGGTGGTCCTGTCCCGGGCAAAGAGCGGGCGGACCTGGGTCCGGGTGCTGCTTTCCCGTCTTTTCCAGCAGCAATTCGACCTGCCCGAAAACGAACTGCTGGAATACGACAATTTCCATCGCATGAACCCGGCCATTCCAATCATCGCCATGACCCACGGACACTATCTTGACGAGCTGGCGGATAACCGGATCCACGGGGAGGCCCTCCGGAACAAGCCGGTGGTGTTCCTGATCCGGGACCCGAGGGATGTGGCGGTTTCGGAATATTTCCAGTCCACCAAACGGGCCAGTGCCTACAAGCGGGAGCTATACGGGGTCGGCGAACATGACTCCATGTTCGATTTCGTCATGAATTCCAGCGCCGGCCTGCCGGGCATCATCACCTATCTCAACCACTGGCACCGAGTGCTGGCCGACTGGCCCCGGGTCTACCGCTTGAAATACGAGCTGCTTCGGGCAAGACCGGAAGCCGAACTGGCCGCGTTGTGCGAATTCCTGGGCCAGCCGTTTTCCACCGAGGCGGTGGCCGAAGCGGTGCGCTTTGCCTCCTTCGACAAACTCAAGGCCCGGGAGAAGGAAAACTATTTCCGCAATAACCGGCTGTCGGCAAAAAACCCGGAAGACCCGGATTCCTTCAAGGTCCGCCGGGGCAAGGTGGGGGGCTACCGTGATTACTTTTCCGATGATGAAATCGAGGCGATGGACCGGTTCGTGGCAGAAAACCTGGTTCCCGCCATAGGCTATGCCGACTGAATCCCGTGCGAGCCCTGATCCTGCCCTGCGAGACCCGTTCCCGGGAGTTTGAAGCCAAGTTGCTGCTGGCCTGCCGGGCCGCAGCCCGGGGCATCGATGCATGGGTCGGTTCCAAGAAGGTTCTGGACCTCCAACTGGCCAGGATGCCGGCGGCGGTTTACGTGGGCAAGAGCGTGACCGAGCGCACCGCCCATAATTTTCTTCTTGCCCGAAAGGCCGGCCACCGGCTGGCGACCTGGGACGAGGAAGGGCTGGTATGGGCTTCCCGGGAGGTTTACTGGCGGACAAAGGTGGGCAGCAAGACCCTGGCCCTGCCGGAGCTGCTTCTGGCCTGGGGCGAGGAAAATGCCGAGGCCTGGCGTGGGTTTCCCGGGTACACGGGCAACCCCATCGCCGTTACGGGCAATCCCCGGGCCGACCTGCTCAGGCGCCAGTTCCGGCCGTATTTCGCCGACCAGGCCCGGGCTATCGGTAAGGATCTGGGGCCGTTCATGCTCGTCAACACGAACTTCTCCCGGGTCAATCACATTCAGCCCCGGCAGAACCGGCATCTCAAGTGGTTGCGGGAAAATCGCCCGGATGACCCCCGGGGCGGGTTTGCCGCCCACAAGTTCGAACTGTTCAAGGCGTTTCGTAAAATGCTTCCCGAGTTGGCTGCCGCCCTGCCGGAAACCCGTATCGTGATCCGGCCCCATCCCAGCGAAGATTCCGGGACCTGGGAAGACCTGGCGGCCGGTCATGACAATCTTCTGGTGCGCCGGGAGGGCAATGTCATCCCCTGGCTTCTCGCCTCCAGCGGACTGATTCACAATGGCTGCACCACGGCGGTGGAGTCCTGGCTGGTCGAGCGCCCGGCCCTGGCCTGGATGCCGGTGCGCAACCCGAGCTTCGACCACCCGTTGCCAAACAACATCAGCCTCCAGCAGGACAGCCATTCCGGGCTGGTCGAGGCCGTCAAGGCTTGCATGTCCGACAGGGAGCAGGTCTTCATCCGCCAGGCTTCCGGGTCGCGCCGGCAATGGCTGGAAAAGAATATCCAGTCCGGATCCTCCCTGGCTTGTGACCGGGTCCTGGATGCGCTGATGCCGCTGCTTGAAGATACCGGACCGCCGATCGGTGCCCGGCCCGGACTGGCCAGGCTGGCGCTGGCGGCCCGCCGCGGGTTCCGCTGGCTGGAGCATCGGCTTCCCGGGCAGGGCAACAGTCGGGATTACCTGGCGCACATGTTTCCGTCAATCACGGGAGATGAGGTCCGGCACATGGCCGCGGTGATGGGGGACTGCCTGGTCGATTCGTCTCCAGTCCGGGTCGATACGCCGTTTCCGGCAGTCTTCCGCCTGAGTTCAGCAGTTTAATCGCCGGCAGGCTTCGGATAGAATTTTCATCAACAGCACGAGCAACCATTCCATGACCCAGGTCAAGATTCTCGGTGCCGGTTCCATCGGCAACCACCTCGCCCATGCCAGTCGAAAGCTCGGCTGGCAGGTCACTCTCTGCGATATCGATCCGGCAGCCCTGGACCGCACGCGCAAGGACATCTACCCGGCACGCTATGGATCTTTCGACGAGTCCATAGCCCTGTCGAGTCCGGAAGAAGTTTCCGGTCAGGCCTTCGATATTGTGATCATCGGCACGCCGCCGGACAGCCACGTGCCGCTGGCTTTGGCTGAACTGGAAGGCCGGCCGCCGAAGCTGATCCTGATCGAAAAGCCTCTTTGTCCGCCGGATCTTGCCGGCTGTGACCGACTGGCAGAACAGGCGCGGGCCGCCGGAACCCGGGTGCTGGTCGGCTACAACCACCGCATGACCGAGCACACGTTACTGGCCGGCCGCTGGTTGTCGGAAAATCCGATCGGGCCGGTCACCACCCTGCGAGCCCGGTTTCGGGAGCACTGGGGCGGGATCTTTGATGCCCATCCATGGCTGGACGGGCCCGCCGACACTTACCTGGGTTTCACCCGGAAAGGCGGTGGCGCACTGGGGGAGCACTCCCATGCCATCAACATCTGGCAGTACTTTGCCGAACTCGCTGGCCTGGGCCGGATCACCGAGGTCACGGCCCTGCTCGACGAGGTCGAAAACCGGGGGGCGGCGTACGACCGCATTGCGCAGCTGTCCGTGCGTACCGAATCCGGCGTCATCGGCACGATTGTCCAGGACGTGGTCACCCGGCCGGCCCAGAAATGGCTGCGCATGGAAGGCCGGGACGGTTACCTGGAGTGGGAGGTCAACGCCACGCCTTCCCACGATCGGATATGCCTGATTCGACACGAGCGGCAGACTTTGGAGGAGATGGTTGAAAAAAGCAGGCCGGATGACTTCCGGGGAGAGATCGAGCACCTGGGCGAATTGCTGGAAAATCCCGATGGGAAATCTCCGCTGGATCTGGGCGCGGGCATGGATACCATGCGCATCATCGAGGCGGCCATTCGCTCGTCCAGGGAGGGCAGGCGGATTCGCGTGGACTACGATGCACCGACGCCGGATACCCAATGAAAGACGGCTTGCGGGTCCTGGTCGTCGTCCCGGCCCGGGGCGGTAGCAAGGGAATTCCCCTGAAAAATCTCCAGCCCGTGGCGGGTCGGCCATTGATCGCCTGGACTGGCGAGCTGGTCGGGGAGCTTTCCTGGATTGACCGGGCCGTGGTATCCACCGACCACCTGCTGATTCGCGATGCGGCCTTGCAGGCCGGACTGGAAGCACCTTTCATGCGCCCCCCGGAACTGTCCGGAGACCGGATCGGGGATGTGGATGTGCTCACCCACGCCCTTCGGGCCACGGAGGCCGACGACGGCAGGCACTATGACATTGTGGTCATGCTGCAGCCCACTTCGCCTTTGCGCCGTGCCACCCATGTCACCGAGTGTGTGGAGAAGCTTGTTGCGAACAACCTGGATTCGGTCTGGACCGTCAGTCCCACCGATCTCAAGGCCCATCCGCTCAAGCAGCTGGTGCTGGGTCCGTCCGGGGAGCTGGACTACTTCGACCCCGGGGGTGCCGGGATCATTGCCCGCCAGCAGCTTCAGCCGGTCTACCATCGAAACGGGGCCGCCTATGCCGTGACCCGCCAGTGCCTGGAGGAAACCGGCAGCCTGATGGGCCGGCGATCCTCGGCCGTTGTCATCGACGAGCCCATGATCAGCATTGATACCGAGGAGGATATTGCCCGGATTGAGGCCCTAATGGAGCACCGGGCAGGGGCCACGGCATCTGGAAAGACGTTTTCCGGACCATCCAGCCCCGACCGGCCCCGGCGGGTCGTCGTGGACATTGACGGAGTACTGGCCGAGGCGGTGGCCGATCTGGACTATGCCAGGGCGGGCCCGATTCCGGACAATGTGGCCCGGGTCAATGCGCTGTACAAG
The DNA here is from genome assembly GCA_007135395.1 of Wenzhouxiangellaceae bacterium. GTDB lineage: Bacteria > Pseudomonadota > Gammaproteobacteria > Xanthomonadales > Wenzhouxiangellaceae > SLIZ01. The sequence continues at coordinate 4,604 of SLIZ01000189.1, forward strand.
GCCGGCTGCCGGATCATCCTGTTTACCGCCCGGGGATCGGGTACGGGAAGAGACTGGTCGGATGTCACCAGGGAGCAGATGGAAAGCTGGGGGCTGCGTTATCATGAACTGCATTTCGGCAAACCTGCTGCCGACTACTATATTGACGACCGGCTGGTCACTCTTCCCCAGGCCCTTGCCCTGTGCGGTATCGAGGATCCGGCTTGCGTCACGGACAACCATTCCAGGTAATGGATAACGGGAACGGACAAATCATGAGCAACCGGTTCAACGACCTGCATATTTTCGAAATGGCCAATAACCACCAGGGTAGCGTGGATCATGGCCTGAAGATCATCGACGCCGCTGCCCGGCTTGCCAGAAAGCACAAGGCCCGTGCTGCGGTGAAACTGCAGTTCCGGGCCCTGGATACCTTCATTCATCCCGACTTCAAGGGCAGGGAGGACATCAAGCATATTCCCCGCTTTGAAAGCACCGAGCTGGACATGAGCCAGTTCCGCCAGTTCGTCGATGCCACCCGGGAAGCCGGCCTGGTTTCCGTGGCCACGCCTTTTGATGAGCCATCGGTCCAGACCTGCCAGTCCCTGGGCGTGGATATCGTCAAGATCGCCAGTTGCTCGGCAACCGACTGGCCGTTGTTGCAGGCGGTCGTGGAATCGGGCAAGCCGGTAATCGCTTCCACCGGCGGGCTGTCGATCTATGAAATCGACAACCTGGTGACTTTCCTGTCCAAGCGGGTTGAAGAGCTGGCCATCATGCATTGCGTATCGCTTTACCCGACGCCGAACGAACAGCATGCCATGAACTTCATGGAGAAGATGATCAAGCGCTACCCCTACGTAACCATCGGGTATTCAGGGCACGAGGCGCCGGACAACCTGGACGTGGTCGGTGTTGCCGTCGCGAAGGGCGCCAGGCTGCTGGAGCGTCACTTCGGTGTGCCGACCGACGACATCACCTTGAACAAGTACTCCATGAGCCCGGACGAGGCCGACCGCTGGCTGGAGGCGGCCAACAAGGCCCGGGCCATCTGCGGGGTTGGTGATGACAAGCATGTATCCCAGGAAGAACACGAGTCCCTGTTGCAGCTCCAGCGTGGTGTATTTGCCAGCAAGGCCATTGCCAAGGGAGAGGAGATTTCCCGGGATGATGTTTTCTTTGCCATGCCCTGCCAGGACGGCCAGCTGACCTCCGGGCAATTCGGCCAGTACCGGGCCCGGTATGTGGCCAGCCGGGACTACGGGGAAAAGGAAGCGTTGTTCGAAAAAGCCCAGGATGACCAACTGCGCCAGCTTCGGGGCATTCTGCACGATGGCAAGGGTTTGCTTTACGAGGCCGGCATCGTGCTTGGAGATGATATTTCCGTGGAGGTTTCTCACCATTACGGGCTCGAGCGGTTCCGGGAAACCGGCTGCATCCTAATCAATTCCATCAACCGGGAATACTGCAACAAGTTCCTCATTTTGCTGCCTGGGCAGAAGCATCCCCATCACAAGCACAAGAAAAAGGAAGAGACTTTCCATCTGCTCTGGGGGGATCTGGAGGTCGACCTGGAAGGCAACCTGATCCGCATGAAGCCCGGTGACAAGCTGCTGGTCGAGGGTGACCAGATGCATGCCTTCCGAACCCGGGGGGGTTGCATATTCGCCGAGATCTCTACCCGGGCGTACCGGGATGACTCCTTTTATGCCGACCCGGCCATTGCGGCCATGGACCCGCTGGAGCGCAAGACCATCGTCGAGAACTGGTAGGGCACTATTGCCCGCTCCCCAATCCGTCGAAGGCGCCGAGTATGCGGTCCATTTGAGCGTCCGTGTGAGCGGCGCTCAGGCTGATTCTCAGCAGATTCATTCCCTGGGGGGTGGCCGGGGGAATCATCAGGTTGGCGTAAATTCCGGCGTCGAGCAGGCCCTGCCAGTGGGCCAGGGCGGTTTTCCGGTCGGGCAGGATGACCGCGGCGACCGGTCCGGGAGTCGTGCTGCCCATTTCGTAACCCAGCTTGGTCAAATATCCGTATAGCCTATTGATATTCCTCCAAAGCTGCTGGCGCAACTCCTGACCTTTCAGGGACAGGTCCAGGGCGGTACGGGTGGAGGCAATGACCGCCGGCGAAGGGGAGGCGGTAAAGATATAGGGCCGGCTGGCGTAGCGCAGCATCTCCAGCTCGGGATGGGGGCTGACACAGAATCCGCCGATTCCCGCCAGGCTCTTGGAAAACGTCCCCACGATGAAGTCCACCTCGTCAAGAAGGCTCTCCTGTTCGGCCAGCCCCAGGCCGCGCTCGCCGAAAACGCCGAAGGAATGGGCCTCGTCGAGCAACAGCCAGGCCCCGTGTTTCTTGACGACTTCCACAAACGCCGCCAGGGGGGGTTGATCGCCCAGCATGCTGTAGAGGCCTTCAACCACCACCAGGGCCCGGCTGGCGTTTTCGCCAAGGCGCGCGAGACGCCGCTCCAGGTTTTCCGGATCGTTATGGCGGAAGCGGATGACCTGGGCGGAGCCCAGCCGGGCACCGTCAAAGATACTGGCGTGGCTGTCGGCATCGACCAACAGGAAGTCATCGGGCCCGGCAAGAGTCGACAAGACCCCCAGGTTGGCCTGATAGCCGGTGGAGAAAACCATGGCTGCCGGCCAGCCGAATGCTGCTCCCAGTTCGGCTTCCAGGGCCTGGTGTTCCCTGTAGGTTCCGTTTGCCATTCGTGAGCCCGTCGTCCCCGTGCCATGGCGTGTCAGGGCCTGGCGGGCCTGTTCGATGCAATCCGGGTGAAAGGTAAGACCCAGGTAGTTGTTCGTGCCGGCCAGGATGACCGGCTGGCCACCGATGGTGGCCTCGGTGGCCGAACTGATGGCGTCCATCGGGGTCGCCACCGGCGGAACCGGGCCATCGCCCAGGCTCTTGCGGGCGGCTGCCAGATCGGAAAACTTGTCAAAAAGGCTCATGGCTTTGAATTGATTGGCGACCGGTGCAACCGGTCTCAGGAAGGACCGCCCTTGAGGGCTTCCAGTTGGTCACCAAGCTGGCCAAGGGTGTGAACCTCGGCCAGGACGTTGACCGGAATGGATATATCCAGCCGGTCTTCGATCTCCATGATCATGTTCATTACCTGGACCGAATCGAGACCGAGGTCGGATGTCAGCCGGGCGTCGAAGTCCGGGTCACCGAGGCCGGGCAGTGCCTCGGCCACGGACTCCCGAATGGCCTGGTCGATGGTCTGTCTTTTCACGATGAGCGGTTCCTCGGGAATTGGATCATTAGGCGCTGCCGGAGTCCGGCGGATGTCCTTGCCGGTACCGATCCCAGCCTGGCAGGCTGCCCAGGCGGTCAGGGAAATCCTGGTCCGGCTGCCAGCCCAGAGTTTCCTCAAGCGCAGTATTATCACAAACCCAGTCGGCATGGGCCAGTTCCCTGAGCTTTCCGGGCACGAGAACCGGCCGGGATTGCCTTGAAAGCTTCAGGTTGTACCAGGCCAGCGGCCGAAGCATCCCGGCGGGCAGCCTAAGGCGGCGGACCTTTCCCTGTCGGGCTTTTGAAGCCAGTCCAGCCAGTTCCGGCCAGTCATATCCCCCGTGATGACTGTCCTGAATTTCCAGAATCCGGCGAGCGCCCCGTTCGAGTCGGGCCAGCCGGCAAAGTGCCTGCGCCACGTCTTCGGAATGGGCCAGGGAAAATCGCTGGTTGGCCGGGCCGATCTGCAACAGCCAGCCACGCGCCAGGGATCGCCAAAGGGGGGCAAGTTCCCGGTCACCGGGCCCGTAGACGGCCGGCGGGCGAAGAATTGACCAGGATTCCCGGTCGCTTCTTACCAAATCCTCCCCGGCTCGTTTGCTTTTTGAGTACCAGGAAAGCCCCGGTTCCCGGGCAGCCAGGGAAGAGACGTGAATGAAGTGAGCGTTTGGTGCATGCTTGCGGGTGATTTCCAGCAGCCTGCCGGTACCGGATACATTGACAGCGGCAAACTCGGAATAACTTCGGCCACCCGTGGCTCCGGCCAGGTGAATGACTCCGGCACACTGCCGGACCAGTGGCTCAAGCGCCGCGGGATCTTCCAGCGTTCCTGGAATCGGCAGCAGGTCCCGATGGTGTGCCAGGGCGCTTTCCTGCCCCGGGCGGACCAGGCAGCGCAGGCGAAAGCCATCGGCGAGCAAGGCCCGCACAACATGGCCCCCGATGAATCCCGAGGCGCCGGTCAGCGCCAGGGTCAGGGGCTCAGTTCGGGTCTTCAACCGCCTCGGTATGCGGTGTACGGTTGATCAGGGTCTGCGGGATTCGCTGGTCGGCGGCCAGGTTGTTTCGCGCCATGAAGTCCCGGCGGGCTTCGGAGCGGGAAAGCTTGCCCGAGGAAGTTCGGGGCAGGGTGTGCGGGGGGACCAGCTCGATCAGGCAGGCAATGCCGAATTCGGCCTGGATGCGATGCTTGAGCCGTTCGACCAGGTCAGCCTGCTTGAACGGGTCCTGTTCCCGGCACTGGACGACCAGTACCGCCACTTCGCCCCCGTCTTCGCTGGGAATGGAAAAGGCAGAAGCATCTTCCGGCCGGACTTCCGGTTGTTGTTCGGCCATGTATTCCAGATCCTGCGGCCAGACATTGCGGCCGTTGATGATCAACAGGTCCTTGGCGCGACCGGTAATGAACAGGGAATCGCCCGCGCGGTAGCCCACATCACCGGTATTGAGCCAGCCGTTATCGCACAGGGCTGCCTTGCTGGCCTCCGGATTGTCGAAATATCCGGTCATGACCGACGGGCCCCGGAGGTGGATGATGCCGCATTGGCGTTCGGGCAGGACCTTGCCCTGGCTGTCCCGGATCTCGACCTCGTATTCGGGCAGCGGTCGTCCGCAATTGACGAATTCGGTGACCCGCGGGGTTTCATCGCCTTCGGAAACCGGGGTTGCAAGGCGTTTTTCGGCGAGTGCCTCACTGTCCAGCATGTCGACTTCCAGGCCCTGGCCAAGAGGGGCAAAGCTGACGGCCAGGGAGCATTCGGCCATGCCGTAGCAGGGCAGGAAGGCAGTGCGGGGAAAACCGGCCGGTTCAAGGGCCCTGGCAAACCGGTTGAGCCAGCTCGGGCGGATCATTTCCGCACCCACGCCAGCTACCCGCCAGTGGCTCAAGTCCAGTTTTTCAACATCGCTGGCATGCAGCCGGCGGGCACAAAGGGCGTAACCAAAGGGCGGGCTGAAGGAAATCGTGGCCTGATTTCGCGACATCAGGTTCAACCATAACCGGGGACGCATGGCGAAATCCCGGGTGCCCAGGTAATCCACCGAAAGCTGGGACACCACAGGCCCCAGGATCAGTCCAACCAGCCCCATGTCATGGTAGTAGGGCAACCAGGAAAGAAAACGGTCACCGCGTCGGATCTGGACCCCGTACTGGAGAATGCCGGCCAGGTTGTTCAGCACCGCCCGCTGGGTAATCATCGTTCCCCGTGGAAACCGGGTGCTGCCGGACGTGTACTGGATGTAGGCCAGTTCGTCGATATCCGATGGCTCGGGCTGGCTTTCGGCCCGGGGCAGCTCCTGGAAGGCCTCCAGGGTGCCGACACAGGCCAGGCTCAGGTCCTGGGCGGCCTCGGTGAGAAACTCGATGAAATTGTCCGGGGCAAACGCGGCACTGGCCTTGCAGTCGACGAGCATGGCCTTGAGATGCCCGACAAAGGCCTGCTTGCCGCCAAGATGGACCGCGGCGGGCAATGGGACGGGCACAAGGCCGGCGTATTGACAGGCAAAAAACAGGGCGAGGAAGTCCGGATGGGTCTCAGCGACCAGCGCAATGCGGCTGCCACGGGGCAGTGCAAGGGAATGTAGCCTGCAGGCCAGGTCCAGCGATTTGCTGCGCAGTTCCGAATAGGGCAGAACAGATTGTAGTTTGCCGCGGCTGTTGTAGAAGTTGCAGCCGGTGGAGCCCTGGGCGGCGTAATCCATTGCCTCGGCCAGACTCTTGTATCCTGCAGTTTTAAGCGGCAGGGAGTTGTCGGTCGGGGTGGGATGCTGCATTGGTTATAGGTCCCTTGTTGTTGTCGATCCCTTGAAGGGATTTCTATGATGGTCGGACATTAACCGTTCATTATAATTGGGTGACTTGCTGATGGAAACATGGATTTCCCTCGAACCACCGAAATTCCCCGCCATTGTGGCGTCATGCGTGGCAGACTGCAATGCCGAAGCGGCATTTTGGCCGACATGCGTGCAGGCAACGGCCGGGGCAGCGATACCGGGATCGGTCCGGCCGAACGGGCACAATCGCAACCTGGTCATGGTGGGTTGTCCTCTATTTTGCCGGCCGTTCGTGAGCCGGAATCTGCCACTCCCGCGGGGCCGAAGCACTATTGCCTATAGTATGGGAATATACCAGTAAAACAATGAAAAGGCTAAGAAAAGGCAGGTCAGCAGGAGCCGTGAATGGTCGATGAACTCAAGATTCGGCCCGTTTCCGGACGTCGTGATCTCAAGGGCCTGTTCGCTTTGCCCAGGCAAATTCACCGGCAAGACCCGATGTGGATTTCGCCACTGGATTTCGAACGGTCCCGGCAGTGGTCGGATCACAATCCCTGGTTTGACCATGGCCGGGCCCGGGCCTGGCTGGCGGAGACCAGATCGGGGGTCGTGGGGTCGATCAGCGCCCAGATCGACCGGTTGCACCAGGAAATCCATGGCCAGGCCTGCGGTTACTTCGGCAGCCTGGAGTTCGAGCCGTCGGTGCCGGAACTGCCCGAAAAACTGCTCCAGGTTGCCGCCGAATGGCTGGAAGAGCAAGGCATGGATAGCATGCGGGGGCCATTCGATCTGGCCATCAACCAGTCCTGTGGATTGCTTGTGGAAGGTTTCGACACTCCGCCAATGGTCATGATGGGGCACCATCCGCCCCGCTATAGTCAGACCCTGGACGATCTCGGGCTGGCCAGGGCCATGGACCTGGAAGCCTGGATCGTGCCCCCGGAATTTCCTGCCCCACTGGCCATGGAAAG
>SLIZ01000072.1 GCA_007135395.1 Wenzhouxiangellaceae bacterium
AGAACCAGCGAGCTTCCAGTTTCGTTGCAACGATGGTTCTGGCGCCGCCGCGCTTGCCCTGGCCGGGCACTGCGATCCGCTTCTTCAGGACGCAACCGCCCAGATCTGCATCGACCAAGCCTTCGATCATCTCTTCAACAGCGTTCCATAGGTCTGCGTCGGCCACCCCGGCCTTCTTCATGAACCGGGCAAAGGAGCGAGTCCTGAAGACCCTTTTCAAACTCATACTATACCACCTGGTGACATGGTTGGCAATTTCTCAAAAGACGCTTTTGGTGTGGCCATGAACGACCGGGGCCGAATTCGTAATACGAGCTTGACCCGACACCGGACTGTGCGCGCTCGCCCTAATCAATTCGCTCAAGAAGGGTTGATTTCGCCTCCCGCTTCGCCCCGCCCCAGGGCCAGCGCTTACGCCAGAGGGCACCATTTGTCCCGCGCGGGCGTGGGGGAATGCAAATGAAAAGAGGCTCAAGGCTCAAAGGAGAAAATCTAGAAAATCTAGTGCAAAATCTAGGACAGACACTATTTGAAATGTAAGCGACTACGAATCCACGCCCTTGATTGCCTGAGGCAATAATGCGTCAATATCATCCACGGTTTCGGCCAGTGGAAGTTCTTTGAAAATGTGGCGCAGGTAAGCATAGGGCTCGAGTCCGTTCCCTTTGGCGGATTCGATCAGGCTGTAAAGGTTGGCACTGGCTCGGACACCGGCCGGGGAGTTCGAGAACAGCCAGTTCTTCCGACCGATCGCGAACGGACGGATGGCGTTTTCGATCGGGTTGTTGTCGATCGGGTAGCGGCCATCTTCCAAGTAGCGGACCAGTGGGGGCCATTGAGCCTGCAGGTAATGCAGGGCCTCACCCAACTTGGTCTTGGGCGCGACTCTGGGCTGAGTTTTGGTCAGCCAGGCTTCCAGTGCTTCGATCACGGGTCGTGACCTTTCCTGGCGCAGTTGATGGCGATGGGCCGGTTCCAGTTCGGCAGCTTCACGCTCGACTCGGTACAGCTTGGCGATCATGGCCAGCGCCTGGTCCGGACGTCCGGTCTTGCCCTTGGGCTGCAGCTTGGCTGCATCAAAGAACTTGCGCCGTGCATGCGCCCAGCACCCCAGGCGATCAACGCCCAGGGCTTTGCAGGCCGCGTTGTAGCCTGAGTAGCCATCCACCATCAGCGCCCCTTCAAAACCCTCCAGCAGCGCCTGCGGTACGTCGCCTGAGCGGCTGGATGCATAGTGATAGACCCGCAGCCGCTGACCGGGCGGACCGACGCCCATCACCCACATGTAACTGGCGCTTTGGGCGGGCTTGTCGGGTTCCTTGAGGACTTGGACTGTGGTCTCGTCCATGCTGACCACAGGTTCATCCAGGATCAACTCGGTCAGGCGGTTGATCAGTGGCTGAACCAGGGCGCCGCACTTGACCATCCAGTTGGCCAGAGTGGTTCGGTCCAACTCCACACCCAGTCGTGCGAACTGTTGGGTCTGACGATAGAGCGGCAAGGCATCGACATACTTGGCCGTCGCAATATAGGCCAGCAGGCCCGGCGCGGCCATCGACTTGCCCAGGGGCTGAGCTGGCTTGGCGGCGGTCGCCACATGAGACTTGCAGCAGGGACAGGCATACTTGAGCCGGACGTGGCGGATGACCTTGACCTGGGCTGGAATGATGTCGAGCTGTTCGGAAGTCTCTTCGCCAATCCGCTCCAAAGCCTCGCCATCATGGGGACAGATCTTGTCGGCTTCGGCCAGATCGTAAACGACCTCTTCGCGCGGCAACTCCGGCGGCAGTGCTGGACGGCCGCGGCGCTGCCGGGTATGCGGCTTGACCGCAACCTCGGAAGTGCCTTCCTCGACCAGCTCTTCGGCCTCGTTGAACAGGCCCAACTGAGCCGCAGAGGCCTGCTCGCCGGAGCCAACAAAGGACTTGCGCTGAAAGGTGCGGATCATCTCTTCGAGCTGCCGGATGCGCTCGGCGCGGGTTACAAGCTGGGCTTCCTGCTTGCTGATGCGGGCCTGCAAAGCAGTGATCTGATCGGCCGTTGAAGGGTCTGCAGGAGAGGCTTTTTTTGTGGCCGATGACATGCCGAAAGTATAGCAGAATCAATAGCATGAGTCACCCCTATTGGTGCAATTAATGGCAGAAAAATGCAGTTCCTGATGACCGTTCATGCGCATCACATCAAAGCCTTCAAGCAACCAGTTGAACTCACGCTCACCCCAACGAATGATCCCGTCAGCATGCTTGCGTGGCCATTGAAACTTGGCTTTCTCCAGGCGCTTGTACCAGAGGCAGAAACCGGTCTGGTCCCAGTAAAGTACCTTGAGCCGATCACGGTGGCGGTTGCAGAACACGTACAGGGCATCGCCGAATGGATCCAGGTCCATCTGCTGCTCAACAATGGCAGCCAGTCCATCGATAGACTTGCGAAAGTCCACCACATCACGGTGCAAGTAGACCGTGGGAAGATCACGCCACAGACGCATCAGCCAACTCCTTGAGAAGATGCGCAACCCAGGCCGGTGAGGCTGAAAGCGGAACGACCAGTTCGATGCCGCGCCACGACAGTACCGCTTGGCCGGCTCCGCTCCTCGTCCGCACTGGTGGCTCAACGGCGATCATTGCTGTCTGAGCAGTTGTCTCGCCCAAGGCCTTGCGCTGATGCCAGAAAGACTTGGTGCTGATATCGTGACGTCGACAGAAAGCCGTCACCGACTCTCCACTGGCTTCCTGCTGCTCAATCAACGACCGCCATTCTTCCCGCTTGCGATAACGTCTGCGCACTACTTGACTCCATGTTCAAAACAATGGAGGCAGCTTAGAGATCGAAACGTCAGTGGGGAAGAGTGTGGTTTTGTAGGCGCTTACAGATGAAAAGCCCGCGTCCCTGGCTGGGTCGCGAACTGCCTGGAGGCTTTCGGGCGGGAAGCTGGACCGGAGTCTCACGCCGAGTC
>SLIZ01000037.1 GCA_007135395.1 Wenzhouxiangellaceae bacterium
CGCAGTGCCGGCCAGGGCCAGGTCGCCGGCGGCAGCACCATAACCCAGCAGGTCGCCCGCCGGTTCTTCCTTTCCACGGAGTACTCGGTTACCCGCAAGCTGCGGGAGATGATGCTGGCCCTGAAGATCGAGCGGGAGATGTCGAAAGACGAGATTTTCCAGCTCTATCTCAACAAGGAATTTCTCGGCCACCGGGCCTACGGGGTGGGCGCCGCGGCCCATGTCTACTACGGCAAGACCCTCGACGAGCTGACCCTGGCCGAATCGGCCATGCTGGCCGCCCTGCCCAAGACCCCCTCCCGGGTCAACCCGATCACCAACCCGCAACAGGCCGCAGTGCGTCGGGACTGGATTCTCGGGCGCATGCTCATGCTCGGACACATCACCGAGGATGAACACCGGGAAGCCGTGGCCACGCCGCCCCAGACGGTCTATCACGGACTGTCACCGGAAGTGTCCGCACCCTGGGTAGCCGAAATGGCCCGCCGGCAGGCCCTTGAGGTCCTCGGCGAGGAAGAGGCCTACGGGGGCGGCTACCACATCTACACCACCATCGATTCCGAACAGCAGGCGTCTGCAATCCGGGCAGTGCGCGAAGGCCTTCTGGCCTACGACCGGCGCCATGGATGGCGGGGCAGCGAGGGCCAGGTGGACCCGGACGAGCTGGACGACCGGGCGGCCCTGATGCAGACCCTGGGCCAGCAAAGGCCCGTCGCCGGTTTGCAGGCCGCCATCGTACTGGACGTGGACGATGACGAGGACAATGCCCTGGTCCTGACCCGGGAAGGCGAGGAAATCCTGCTGGGCCTCGAGGCCGTCTCCTGGGCCCGCCGACACATCAATCGCAATGCCCTCGGTGCCCGCCCATCGGCGGTTTCCGAGGTGCTGGCCGCCGGTGACCTGATTCGCGTGCTGCCGGACGAGGAAGGCCAGTGGCGCCTTTCCCAGGTTCCCGAGGCCGAAAGCGCACTGGTGGCCATGGACCCCAGCTCCGGGGAGATCCTGGCCCTGGTGGGTGGGCTGGATTACGGGCGCAGCCAGTTCAACCGGGTCACCCAGAGCCGGCGGCAACCCGGTTCGGCGTTCAAGCCCTTCATCTATGCTGCCGCCCTGGACAATGGCTACACCCCGGCTTCCATGGTCAACGATGCGCCCGTGGTCATGGACGACCCGTCCATGGAGCGGGTCTGGCGACCGACGAATTTCAGTCATCGCTTCTACGGCCCCACCCGACTGCGCGAAGCCATGGTCCACTCGCGCAACCTGGTCAGCGTCCGGCTCCTGATGGGCGTGGGGCTGGAAGAGGCCCGTACCTATATTTCCGATTTCGGATTCAACCGGCAACACCTGCCGGCCGGCATGTCCATGGCCCTTGGCAGCGCATCCCTGACCACCCTGGAAATGAATACCGCCTACGCGGTGTTTGCCAACGGGGGGTTTGCAGTCAAGCCCAACTTCATTCACAGCATTCGCCAGGGCATCGACGGGAAAATCGCCTGGGAACCGGACTGGCAGATTGCCTGCCCCGATTGTGCTCCGGTCACCCCGCCCCCTCCGCCTCCCGTGGTGGTCAGTAACGGCCTGACCGAGCGGGATGGCCCCGCCCACCGCCCCCTTCTTCCCGGTCAGGCCCAGCCGGCCGAAGAGGACGAAGACGTACCGGAACTGCACGGCCCGCCCCGCCCGAACCACGCACCGCGCGTCTTGTCCGAGCAGACCAACTACCTGATCCGCTCCATGCTGTCGGATGTAATCACCTCCGGAACCGGTCGCCGGGCGCTGGAACTGGGCCGGTCCGACCTGGGGGGCAAGACCGGCACAACCAACGACCAACGTGACACCTGGTTTGTGGGATTCAATGATTCCATCGTGGCCTCGGTGTGGGTCGGCCTGGATAACCACGAATCCCTCGGCAGCCAGGAACAGGGGGGAAGAACGGCCCTGCCGATCTGGGTGGACTTCATGGAAACGGCGCTTAACGGCGTACCCGAAAGGAGCCTGCCAATGCCATCGGGGCTTGCCCGGTTGCGCATCAATCCGGAAACCGGGCTCCGGGCGCGCCCGGACAACCCGCGGGCCATTCAGGAATTCTTCCACGCAGACAATCTGCCCCCCCTGGAGCCGGCCGGGTCGTCGGATAATGACGAACGGGAAAGTGCCGATCCCTATGACATATTCTGAGAGAATCCCATGCCAGGCAAGAACGATAAAAGGGGCGCGCGCCTGCGCCAGGAAGTGGCCTTCGAGGCCGCCCGGATCCTCGCCACGGAGGGCCAGCGCAACTACCTGAACGCCAAGCAGAAAGCCGCCCAGCGAATGGGCCTGTCACCCCGGGCATCCCTGCCGTCGAACCGGGAAGTCGAAGACGCCCTGAAAAGCTGGCAAAGCCTTTACGGCGGCGACGACCACGACAGCAACCTGAGGCAATTGCGCGAATCCGCAGTGGCGGCGATGGGGCTGTTTTCCGAGTTCAGCCCCCGCCTCGTGGGGCCGGTACTGGAAGGGACGGCGGATCGTTACTCACGCATCTCCCTGCACCTGTTCAGCGCCGACCCGGACGCCGTTCCCCGCTTCCTCATGGACCGGGGCATCCCCTTCGAACAGGAAGTCCGAAGAATTCGCTGGCATGACGGGGGACATCGCAACCTGGACCTGATTGTCTTCGAAGCCGGCGACCACACCCTGGAAGCCGCCCTGCTCACCGATACCGACGCCCGCCAACCACCCCCCAGCCCCATCGACGGCCGCCCCCAGAGGCGGGCGGCGATTGCGGAGGTCAAGGATTTGGTCGGATAAAGATCAAGGGTTCAGGGTTCAGGGTTCAGGGTTCAGGAAAAAGGCTAATGGGCTAATGGGGGAACGGGGTCCGGTTTCCGGTTTCCGAGAAAAAGGCTCAAGGCTCAAGGCTCAAGGCTCAAAACGACAAAGCGACCAAACGACGATTCA
>SLIZ01000093.1 GCA_007135395.1 Wenzhouxiangellaceae bacterium
AGCCGTTGCCGGCCCCAACATCGAGGACCGTGGAAGCCGTGAAATCCACATGGGCAGCAATCCGGTCCCACTTGAAGTCCGAGCGCCACTCGGTCCGGATATTCACCCCGGCCAGGCGAAGGGGCCCCTTGCGCCAGGGAATCAGTTCCTTCAAGAGCACTTCCAGCCCGGCCCGGTCATCGACGGCCTCGCCGGCCACAAAGCAACCCCTGTCGATCTCCCAGCACCTTTCGGTTTCCGGCAGACGTTCGAGGATCCCTTTCCAACGGGGATAGTCCCCGTGGCGTTTTTCGGTCATGGCAGCAGCAGACTCGCGCACCAACCGGTCGACCAGGCCGTCCTGACAAAAACCGGACAGCCGGGATGGAACGATGGGCAACACGGGATCGACGTCTGCAGGTTCTTGCCGACTTCCCTTCATGGAGCCCGGAATGCGGCCATGGCGGAAAAATTCAGGCACTGGAAATAGTCGACAACCCTTTCGAAGCCGGCATTTTTCAGGCGCCGGTGATGGGTTGTGCGGGTGTCGGGGATCAGGACATTGTCCAGGGCCTGGCGCTTGCGGGCAATTTCGAGATCACTGTAGCCCTGGGCTCGCTTGAAATCATGATGGCTGTCGGTCAGCCAGTCCTGCTCGAATTCATCCCCGGATGCAAGCTTTTCAGCCAGCAGGAAAACACCACCGGGGCGCAGGCCCTTGAAGATCCGCTCGACCACAAAGGCACGCTTTTCCGGCTCGATGAACTGCAAGGTGAAATACATGACGATAAGGGAGGCATTTTCGATCGGGTGATCCAGGATATTGCCCTCGATGACCCGAACGGGAATGCGGGAGTTGTCTTCGTTGATCAGCGCCTGGCATCGTTCGATCATGGCCGGGGCATTGTCAATGGCAAGAATTTCCACGTTGTCATTGTGGATCGAGCGGCGGACCTCCAGGGAGGCTGCACCCAGGGAACAGCCCAGGTCGTAGACCCGGGAATCATCCACAACCACCTGGCGAGCCAGCAGGCCGGTGATTTCCAGTAGCAGGTGATAGCCGGGAACCGACCGGCCGATCATGTCCGGAAAGACCCGTACGACTCTTTCTGAAAACTCGAACGGGCCAGTGGCCTCATGGGCTTTGGTGTAGATCCGGTCCCGGGACATGTTCGTGCCTAACCGGCCTTGCGACGGTTGGTCAGGGCGTGCTGGCGAACGATCCGTGCAAAACCCTCGAGTACTTCCCGGCCGGCCGGTGCCGGCGTGAGCTTTTCAAGCAATGCCTGAACATCGATGCCTTCGGCGGTCAGCTCTGCCCGTCGCTGATGCAGATAGCCGGCCATGACCTCATCGTCGAACTCCGGATGGAACTGCACGGCCCAGACATGACTGCCGATGCGAAAGGCATGGTTGGGATCCATATCGGTACGGGCAAGCGGCACTGCACCGGGGGGCAATCGCAAGACGGATTCCACGTGGGTGGTCTGAAGCCGACGACGCCGGCCCAGTGAACCGAGCAGGGGATCGCCTTGTGCATCGAAGTCCACGTAGTGGGTTCCGATCTGGCGACCTTTCGGATTGGGGCCGACTTCGCCGCCCAGCCCGTGGGCAATCAGTTGATGGCCGTAGCATACGCCGAGTACCGGCCGGTACATCCGGGCGCTGCGGGCCAGCCATCGGGCGGTTTCCTCAGACCATTCCTGGCGATGGGAGACCATGGCCGGGGAACCGGTGACAACAATACCGTCGAAGGCTTCCGGGCTGGGCAAAGGATCCCCGCGAAAAACCTCCCGGGTCTCGTAGCTGAATTCCGTCCCGAGGCGGTCGGTAAACCAGTCCTCGAAATCTCCGAAGGGGGCCTTGAGCGCGGGAATGGTCGAACCGGTCTTGATGATGAGCATGCGCATGGCCTACATGATAGCCCAGCGGCCCGGTCCGGGTTGTAAACACACCGCATTTGCCCCGGGGAATTCGTCCGGTGATTGGGTATACTCACCGCCTGTTTGCAAAGCGGGAAGTATTTTGAATTTTCAGGCTTTTATTCGTGCTTTGGATGACTTCTGGGCACGCCAGGGCTGTGTGCTGGTGGCACCGCTTGATACCGAGGTCGGCGCCGGTACATTCCATCCGGCCACCTTTCTGCGGTCCATCGGTCCCGAACCGTGGAACGCAGCCTACGTACAGCCCTGCCGCAGGCCAACCGACGGCCGATACGGGGAAAACCCCAATCGCCTGCAGCACTACTACCAGTACCAGGTGGTCATGAAGCCGGTACCGGCCGATTTCCAGGACCTGTACCTGGAATCCCTCAAGGCTGCAGGCATTGACCCGGCCGTCCACGACATCCGGTTTGTCGAGGACAATTGGGAATCGCCCACGCTGGGCGCCTGGGGGCTGGGCTGGGAGGTCTGGCTCAATGGCATGGAAGTTACCCAGTTCACCTATTTCCAGCAGGCCGGCGGCCTGGAATGCAAGCCGGTCATGGGAGAGCTCACCTATGGCCTGGAGCGCCTGGCCATGTACATCCAGGGGGTCGAAAGTGTTTTCGACCTGGTCTGGAATGATGCCGGCGACCAGCCGGTGACCTATGGCGAGGTTTTCCACCAGAACGAGGTGGAGATGTCGGCTTACAACTTCGAGCAAGCCGATGTGAAAAGCCTGTTTGCCTGGTTCGATACCTGCGAGGCCGAAGCCCGGCGCCTGGTGGATGCCGACCTGCCCCTGCCGGCCTACGACCAGGTTCTCAAGGCTTCCCATACCTTCAACCTGCTCGACGCCCGCCAGGCCATTTCCGTGACCGAGCGCCAGCGGTTCATCCTGCGGGTGCGGGATATCTCCAGGCGGGTGGCCGAAGCCTATTACCAGCGGCGGGAAGCCCTGGGCTTTCCAGGTGCCAAACGGCCGGGAGCTGCGGCATGAGCGAGAAACCCATGCTGTTGATCGAATTGG
>SLIZ01000171.1 GCA_007135395.1 Wenzhouxiangellaceae bacterium
CACTGCACCCGGTTTCGGCTCTGGCCGAGGCCGAGTTCGGCCCGGTGCAGCGTGATCACATCGAGGCCGAACTGGTCGCATCGACCACCAGCATCCAGCCCGGCACGCCGCTGAAGGTCGGACTTCGCCTGCTGCCCGACCCGGGCTGGCACACCTACTGGAAAAACCCCGGGGACTCGGGCCTGCCCACCGAGATTCGTTTCGACCTGCCCGAAGGCATGCAGGCCTCGGAAATCGCCTGGCCGTTCCCGGAGGCCATGCCGATGGGCCACCTGATCAACTACGGCTACGAAGGCGAGCACCTGCTGCCGGTCACCATCGAAATTCCCGAGGACCTGGCCACCGGCCAGGACCTGGTCCTGGAGGCCGATGCCGAGTGGCTGGTCTGCGAAGAAATCTGCATCCCGGGCGACGCCACGCTGGCGCTTCGACTACCGGTCACCGACCAGAGGCCCGAGTCCGACCCGGATCGCCGTGAGCTGTTTGCCTGGGCCGAACAGCGCCAGCCCGAATCGGTGGAATGGCCGGCGCGATTCAGCACCGACGGGGGCCAGCTCAGCGTCCAGATCGAACCTGAGCTGTCGACCATCGACGATGACTGGGCGTTCTTCTCGGCCCTGGAGAACCTGGTCGATCATTCCGAGCCGGCCACGGTCACGGCCGCAGACAGGCAGATTCTAGTTGCCCAGAAACTGTCGGCCTATTTCACCGGCCAGCCCGAGGACCTGGAGTTCGTCCTGGTCGATACCGAGGCCGAGCGCGGCTACCTGTTGCGCGCCACCCCCGGTGAACTCGGCACCACCGGCCTGGCCGCCGCGACGGCAACCCCGTCCGGCTGGCTGCTTGCCCTGGTTCTCGCCCTGGCCGGCGGCATCCTGCTCAACCTCATGCCCTGCGTGTTCCCGGTGCTTTCCATCAAGGCCATGAGCCTGGTGTCCGGGGCCGGTCACGACCAGCGGGCTCACGGCCTGGCCTATACCGCCGGCGTGGTACTCAGTTTCGGTCTTCTGGCCGGAATCCTGCTGGCCCTGCGTGCCGGCGGAGAGGCCATCGGCTGGGGCTTCCAGCTGCAATCGCCGTGGTTTGTCGGCGTACTGATCTACGTGCTGTTTGCCCTGGGTCTTTCCCTGTCCGGCCTGTTCGAATTCGGCACCCGCCTGATGGGCAGCGGCCAGGCCCTGACCGAAAAGAGCGGGGTCAAGGGATCGTTCTTCACCGGCGTGCTCGCCTGTGTCGTGGCCAGTCCATGCACCGCACCGTTCATGGGTACGGCTCTGGGTGTGGCCGTGCTGATGCCGTGGCCGGCCGCCATGGGGATTTTCCTGGCCCTTGGGCTGGGCCTGGCCCTGCCGATGCTGGCCTTGAGCTTCAGCCCGGCACTTGCCCGGAGAATGCCCCGGCCCGGCCCCTGGATGAATACCTTCAAGCAGGCCATGGCCTTCCCGCTGTACCTGGCCGTGGTCTGGCTGCTCTGGGTACTGGCTCGCCAGACCGACGCCAACGGCCTGGCCGCCGTGCTCGCCGGCATGGTCGCCCTGGCCTTTGCCCTGTGGCTGGGCAGCAAGCGTGATCGCGGGCCGAACCATGCCGTTGTTCGCCATGCCACGGTCGGCCTGAGCCTGATTGTCGCAGTCGCCGCCCTGGGCACGGCAGCCCAGATGCAGAACGATGGAGCCACGCCCCAGGCCGAGGCCTGGTGGGAATCCTACTCGGCCGAGCGCCTGGAAGACCTGCGTGCCGACCCGGAGCAGGCCGTTCTGGTCAACATGACCGCCGACTGGTGCGTGACCTGCCTGGTCAACGAACGGGTCGCGCTCAACACCGACCGCGTGCGCCAGGCCATGTCCGAAAACAACGTCACCTACGTCAAGGGCGACTGGACCCGCCGCGACAGCGCCATAACCGACTACCTGGCAGAGTTCGGGCGCAACGGTGTACCGCTTTACGTGCTTTACCCGCGCAACGGCGAGGACCCGAAAGTCCTGCCGCAAGTGCTCACCCCCGGCCAGCTTGTTCAGGCCATTGAAGCTCTTTAGAACTCAACCTGTCTCAGGAAACCAAGGAAAACCACAATGAACAAGCCTCTCACTCATGTTCTCGGCCTGGCCATGGCGCTGGGCTTTGCCACCAGCCTGGCCGCCGCACCCCAGATCGGTGAACCGGCCCCGGACTTCCGGGTCGTCGACACCGCCGGTGAATACCACGCCCTGTCCGACTTCACCGGCCAGACCGTCATCCTGGAATGGACCAACCACGAGTGTCCGTTCGTGGTCAAACACTACGAGCCCGGCAACATGCAGGACCAGCAGCGCATGGCCCGCGAGGAACACGACGCGGTCTGGCTGACGGTGATTTCCTCACGTCCGGACTCCCAGGGCCATCTCTCGCCCGAGGAAGCCGACGAACTGACCAGCAGCCGCGAAGCCGCCCCCACGGCCGTACTGCTGGATGAATCCGGCGACATGGGCCGCGCCTACGATGCCCGCGTGACCCCGCATATGTACATCATCGATGGCGACGGCATCCTGCGCTACATGGGCGGCATCGACTCCAACCCGAGCCGGCATTCTGCCGACATCCCGGAGTCCACCCAGTACGTCATGGTTGCCCTGGAAAACATGGCCGCCGGCAACGAGATCAACCCGGATGTGACCCGGCCGTACGGCTGTACCATCAAGTACTGAGTTCGGTTTTTTCATCCTGATCTGGAGCGGGCTTTCTGGCCCGCTCTTTTTTTGCCTGATGGACGGGGTGGTTTGCCGCTGCGCTCAGGCTTCTTCCGCCCCGTTTTCTTCGCCCCTGCCGTAGATTCCCGGCACGCAGGGAATCGGGAAATGGCTGGCGCCGGGGGAGGCGCGGAGGATAAAGCGCCAGGGGGATCGCTCACCGTCGGGCAGGACATAGTCCACCCAGAACCGGGGTACCGACTCCCTGCGAACCGACATCTGGGCGTCAAAGCCCATACTGCGGATGCGTGCCTGTCGCTGGCGGGCATTGGCCTGATCTTCGTAGAGGCCGAGGGAGACGGTGTTTTCCATGTCCCCGGAGGTCACCACATAGTAATCCTCCACACCCTGCTCGGCGAGCCTTCGGGCCTGGGTCAGGGCATCCTGACGGGAAGCTACGGCCGGCAGGTAGACCCACCAGCCCCGATCCCGGTCGGCAATGGTCTCCCGCGCCCGCATGCCGTCGACGAAGGGCCGAAGCCGGTCTTCCGCCCGGCGCTTCTGGAGCACGGTTGAAAGCGGGCCGATGGTGAAACACTGGTCCTGGCCTGGCAGGCCGGGGGTCAGGCTGACCTCCTCGACCTGCAGCAGCCGGGGGGCATCGGGCAGGGGGGGTAGATCACGCACTTCCGGGACCGGAGCCGGTGCAAGAATTCGGGCGGAGGTCAGCAGGATATTTGCGGCCAGCAGGCCGACAACCAGGATTCGCCAGGCAAGCATCAAACACCATCTGAAATCGACAAAAGCCCCTTGAACACCAGATCATCGTCCCGTCTCGACGGGATATCAAGCAGGGATTGTACGGCTTTTGCACCGCCTCCGGTGACAATCACCGAAAGCGACAGGTTCAACTCCAGACAGGCCTCCCGCCAGCACCGCTCGATCATGCCGGCCTGCTGGAGCAGCAGCCCGGATGCCACGGCAGTCGGGCTGTCGATCGCTGGCCGGTTGTCGGCCAGCCCTGCGTCGAAGGCGGGCAGGCGAGGGGCCGTGCGGGCCAGGGCCTCGATTGTGGCTCCCGGGCCTGCGGCAATCCATCCGCCCCGGTGTTTGCCATCCGGGTCGATTACATCCACCGTAACCGCCGAACCCAGATCTACCACGCACCAGGCATCCGGCCGAACCGTCCAGGCCCCGAGCATGGCCAGCCAGCGGTCGACTCCGAGGGAATCGTAGGCGGGCATGACCGGCGCTGGCCGGTCCCCGTTTCGGACCCGCTCGATTTTCCGGACCCGTTCTTCCAGGGCGTTGATCAACGGTTCTACCGGGGCAGTGGCGGCCAGCCAGACCGAATCCGGTTCCAGCCGCCGGATCAAGGCAAGAATCGGCTCCGGGTCCCGCCGGATTTCCCCCAGCCCGGCCGAATCCCCCTCGGCCAGCATGCCCGGGGTATGGCTGAAACGCCATTTGACCCGGGTATGACCGGCATCGATCAACAGTTTACCGGGCACGAATACTCACCTCGCCGGCCATGAGTTCCTCTTCCCGGCCGTCGATCCGGACCCGGAGACCACCCCGGCGGGTAACCCCCAGGGAGAGACCCTGGCGGACACCGCCCCGGGAATCATGAATGTTGACCTCCACATCCCGAAGCAGGTCCCTCCGGTCCCAGTCGGACTTCTGGCTTTCGAAGCCGCCATCGGCCAGCCCCTGGAGCCGCCGGCGAAGGCCAGGGATTATCGCGCCGGCCAGGCGATTCCGGTCCGTGAATTTCGCCTCCCGCCAAAGGTCGGTCCAGGCCTGATCAATGGCCGCATCTCCGGGCAGGCAGAAATTGATCCCGATGCCCAGGATGGGATCGAAGGGACCGTCGACCAACCCGGAGATCTCGACCAGGCATCCGCCCAGTTTTTTGCCCCCGACCATCAGATCGTTGGGCCACTTCAATCCGGCTTTCACACCGGCGGTTTCTTCCACTGCCTCGGCGATTGCAAGGCCGGCAACCAGTCCCAGGGCACCGATCTGGACCCGTGGTGCGGAAAACCGCCATCCCATGGACAGGTACAACCCGGACCCCGGTGGCGACAACCAGGCCCGTTCGCGGCGCCCACGGCCTTGAGACTGGTACTCGGAGACCAGCACCATCCCGTGGCGGTCATCCGGGTCTTCGGCGGCCAGCGCCCGGTTGGTGGAAGTCGTCCCGGGCACGACCCGCACCCGTGCCCCGGACCCGCTACAGTGCTCAAGGATGGCACGCTCGTCGAGCAGGGTTACCGGGGCATCGAGCTGGTACCCGGTTCCGGCCCGTGCATGGATGACCAGGCCCATGGCCCGCAGCTGCTCGACGGATTTCCACACCGCAGCCCGGGACAGGCCCAGTTGTTCGGCAAGGGTCTGGCCGTTGAGAATCCGGCCGGAAGCCAGGGCGGAAAATATTCTGTACTGGGATGGGGTCATGGCATCGGGATTCACGGGCGCTTCCTGAAAACCCGGGCCCGCTCGAAGCGGCTTTCCTCGCCCCGGAGCAACCGGCGGATATTGCTGCGGTGAGTAAATACCAGAAGGCCGGTCAGCGCCAGGGCAAATACCATCAATGCAGCGGGCATTGGCTGGGGACCAAGCATCCAGAAAGCCGGCAGGAACAAAATGGCGGCGACCACCGTGGCCAGGCCAACGTAGCCGGTCAGGAGAATGACCAGGATCCAGGCACCCATCAGCGGCAAAGCCGCCAGAGGGGCCAGCACGACGATTACGCCGGCGGCGGTTCCGGCGCCCTTGCCACCGCGGAAGCGGAAATAGACCGGCCATACATGGCCGACGACCGCCATGAAACCGCAGGCGGTTGCCGCAACCAGGCGGTCCGGCGCGACTTCGGAGGCAATGGGCAGAAGACCGGGAAGCAACCCGGCAGCAATGGCGCCCTTGCCAACATCAATGACGATCACCCCGAGGGCAAAAAGCGTGCCCTGGGTACGAAGGGCGTTGGTCCCGCCGGCGTTGCCCGAGCCCATGGTGCGGATATCCACCTTGCGAATCCCGCCGATCACCATGCTGCCGGAGATTGAACCCAGCAGGTAGGCGGCAACGAGAATGATCAGCCAGTCCATCATTTCTCAGCCTCCGGGGCCACCCAGGGCATGAACCCGGCCACCAGGGTGCCGGGACCGGCGTGGGCGCCTACGGCCGGACTGCCCGGCTCGACGCGGATGGATTCGATTGCCGGATTGGCCTCCAGAAGCTTCTCCAGAGACTCCGCATCGGCTGAAGCATCGGTGTGGGAGATGATCATCCGGTAACGGGTATCCGGATCGAGCTTGCGGGCAATCAGGCGGGCAAACTTTTCGATGGCCCGGCGCTTTCCGGCAATCACCCCCTGGGGGGTAAGGCGCCCATCGGGAGAGCTCCCCAGGACCGGGTTGAGCTTCAGGTTTCGGGCCAGCCAGTGCATCCAGGGCTTGACCCGGCCGCCCCGGACTCCCCAGGAAAGATCCCGGACCAGGGCGAACGAACGGGTCTGACCCCGCAATTGTTCAAGCCGGTTCACGATGCGGCTTCGAGTCCACCCGGCGGCTGCCGCCTCGCCGGCGTACAGGACCAGCAACCCCTGGCCACAGGCTGCGTTTAGCGTATCGAAAAGCGCCACTTTCCCGTCTTCCAGCCGACCGGCGGCCTGACTGGCAGCCTGGAAGGTGCCGCTCAAACTCGATGAAAGATGTACACCCAGCACCTGGTGACCGTGGTCTGCAAGCAGCTCATACTGGCGGCGAAAATCGACCAGCGGCGGCTGGGAGGTCTGGGGCTGGACATCGTTGCGGGCAATCCGACGGTAAAAATCCTCCGGCTGTATTGTGAGCTTGTCCAGGTATTCCTCTTCACCGAAGATCAACCGCACCGGCACCATGTGGATCCCGAGCCGTTCCATTTCGTCGGCGGGCAGGTCGGCCGCCGAATCGGTCACGATGGCCACCTGGCCAGCCTGGTTCAGGAGCCGGTGCTGGTTGGCCATGTCATCGGCCTTGCGCTGCACGACCTGGCCGAATCGGGCACAGGTATCGAAGGCCTGGCCCGGCTCATCGGTATGCAGGTGAACCCGCAACCGGTTTCCGCCACCGGCCACAACAAGGCTGTCTGCGGCCATGCCGGCAAGCTCCCGGCGCAATTGGGCAACATCCATTTCCTGTCCGGTCAAAAGACACTCGGTACAGTAGCGGTAACCCCCCGGATCCGGCTCCGGCCTGGCCGGCGAACCGGCCCTGTCTCCGTCGTCCTGCAAGACTTCTGCCGGGGGTATCACCGACTCGCCCTTTTCAATGTAAAGCGAAATCCCCTCGAGAAAATCCACGAATCCCTGGGCACCGGCGTCCACCACGCCGGACTCGCGCAACACGGCAAGCTGGTTCGGCGTATTGGCCAGGGAATCCCGGGCACGGGAGAAACCCTGTTCGAACAATACCCGGATGTCGGCCACACCCTGGCCCGCCCGGAGGGTCAGCTCCTCGCCGAAATCGGCAAGGACCGTGGGCAGGGTACCGGCCACCGGCTCGGCCATGGCACTCCAGGCCGACTCCGCTGCATGGCCGGTGGCCCGGGCCATATCCGCGGCATCGAGCCGAAACCTCCCTCGACAGCTTTCCCTGAGTCCGTGAAAGTACTGGGCCAGGATTGCACCGGAATTGCCCCGGGCACCGTCCAGGGCCGCATCGGCAATGGCATCGAGCAGTTCGCCGAGGGATCGCCACTGCCGCATCCCGATGACCCGCTGGACTTCCCGAAGGGTAAAGGACAGGTTGGTGCCCGTGTCGCTGTCGGCAACAGGAAAGACGTTGATGCGATTGAGGTGATCGCGACGACCCACAACCCGCCCAATCCCCGCAAGCATGGCGCGCTCCAGACGCGGGGCGTCCAGGTAGGCGATCGTGGCGGAAGGGTTCACTGAACGGGCGATTCCGGACTTATTCTGGGGCCCGGAAAGTCTAGCACAGCCCCCTCCAACCGTTGTCCACCATGGGTGAGGGAAATTGCACCCGGCCCGAATGATAATGTTATACTGTTTCGCAAGTTTTGGCGCTCTCGCAAGGGTAATCATGTCTGCCGCACTCAAACAGGACAACAATGGCCGAATGGCGGTATCCCTTGACCGGCTTTCCGTTTGCGTTTCGGCCGCCTGCCTTGTTCAGTGTCTGGTGCTGCCGGTACTCCTTATCGCCCTGCCCATAGCCTCCCTTGGTTTTTTTGGCGATGAAATCTTCCACCTCCTCCTGCTGGCCGTAATT
The DNA here is from genome assembly GCA_007135395.1 of Wenzhouxiangellaceae bacterium. Classification (GTDB taxonomy): domain Bacteria; phylum Pseudomonadota; class Gammaproteobacteria; order Xanthomonadales; family Wenzhouxiangellaceae; genus SLIZ01. Next base: position 7,940 of record SLIZ01000171.1, read on the forward strand.
TTGCCCCTGAGCACCCTGGCATTCCTTTTGGGCTGGAACTTTCATCGCAACACCAGCATGTTGGTTCCCGGTATCGCCGGGCTGGTTTCCCTGATGCTGGCAGCCTCCCTCGGTCACGATGTACTTGGCAACTGGGGGGAGACTTTCCTGACCGTCCTGGGGGGCATCCTCCTGATCTCCGGCCATATCCTTAACCTCAGAAGCCGGCGCCGGGCCTGCGTTCGTCCACTGGCCGGCTGATCCCGAAGCAATATCCTGTTATGATCCGCCCCCGGATTCGTTTCCGAATCCGGTTACAAACACGCTGCAGGTTTCCCGCGGGTTTAAAAGCCAACGGGATGAAACGGGAAGCGGGTGAAAAACCCGCACTGCCCCCGCAACTGTGAAAGGAGATGGTGCACGGAACCCGATTCCGTAACCGTCAAGGCCCCAATACCACTGCCGCCCCCTCAGGGCCGCGGGAAGGACGGGCCCGGGCTGCCAGGATCCTGGCGGTCCGCCTTGAGTCAGGAGACCGGCCTGGAGCATTACGATCAACTCGGGTTGCGGAGGGCAGCCGGGCGAGATGCGTTTTGCCGGCCAACCGCCACCGCTCTTACCCGTAACTCCCGCAGTCCCGCCCAGCAAGGCGCGGGTGAGCGCCGGGAGATACAACATGCATTCCTTTCGATCCCTGCTTCTGGCAAGCGCCGGAAGCGTATTCCTTGTTACCGCCGATGCCGGACAAGCCCCTTATGTAGATGAACCCATGGTCGTGACCGCCGACCGGGACGAACGCAGCCTGGACGAGACCCTGGCCCATGTTTCGGTCATCGTTCGCGAGGATATCGAGCGCAGCCAGGCGCCGGACCTGCTTGAACTTCTCCGCATGGAGGCCGGGCTGGATGTGGCACGGGCCGGCGGCCCGGGCGGCCAGACCGGGGTATTCATGCGTGGTGCCAACTCCAACCACACCCTGGTGCTGATCGATGGTGTGCGGGTCAGTGCCGCCGGCACGGGTGCCTTTGCCTGGGAGAACCTGGATGTGGCGACCATCGAGCGCATCGAAATCGTCCGGGGCCCGAGGGCGGCCCGGTGGGGCTCGGATGCCATCGGCGGGGTCGTTCAGATCTTCACTCGCAAGGCCGACGGCCCCTCCCTGCGGGCCAGTTACGGCCGCTACCGGGATCGCAGCCTGCAGGCTGCCTGGGGCCGGCAGGACACGGCAACGCCGATTTCGGTTACCGCTTCGACTCGCCGGGTCACCGGATTTTCCGCCCAGAACGAGCGGGGGTTTGCCTTCGACCCGGACGATGACGGGTTCAAGAACAACAACCTGGCCCTGGCCGGCGGCCATGACACCGGTAGCGGACAACTGAACTGGTCCCTGCGCGGCAGTGACGGCGAAACGGAGTTCGATCAGGGGGTCCTGGACTATCGCAAGTACTCCGGTCAGGCCGGCTGGAACCAGCAGATGCGCGACGACTGGAACCTGGAGTTTTCCACCGGGTTTTCCAGGGACCTGACCGAGAGCACCACGGACTTCGGGGTCAACGAGTTCAACACCCGGAGAGTCCAGACGGGGGCCATCAGCCGCCTCGAACTGGCCGAAGGCCTGGAATGGCTGGCCGGGGTGGATGCCTGGTCGGAGTCGGCCCGGTCCGACGGGGACTTTACCGAAAGCCGCTGGAATATCGGCGCCTGGTCGGGAATCGACGGCCACCGGGACCGACTGGACTACCAGCTCAGCGTGCGCTGGGACCGGGATGAGTTGTTCGGCAACGCCACCACCGGACAGGCGGCTGTCGGCTTTTCACCGGCCGAGGACCTGCGGCTGTATACCAGCCTGGGTCGAGCCTTTCGGGCACCCAACTTCAACCAGCTATTCTCGCCGGGCTTCGGCGGACAGTTTGCGGGTAACCCGGACCTGGATCCGGAAACCAGCCTGAGCCTGGAGCTGGGTTCGAACTGGCAGATCACCCCGTCCAACCAGGTCAACCTCAACCTGTTCGAGACCCGCATCGACGATCTGATCGACTTCGTCGGGCCCGACTTCCAGGCGGTCAATATCGACCGGGCGGAAATCACCGGTGCCGAGCTGGGCTGGCAGTTCAATGGCCGTCACATCCGCTCCCGGGCCAGTTACACCTGGCAGGATGCAACCGACCGGGATACCGGCGACGACCTGCTGCGCCGGGCCCGGGACAAGGCCTCCGTCGGGCTGGACTGGTTTACCGACGGCGGGGCGTGGATTGGCGGCGAGGTAGTGCATACCGGTTCCCGGGAGGACGTTGGCGACGAGACACTGCCCAGCCATACCCTGGTCAACCTGCGGGCCGGTTTCCCCGTTGCCGCCGGGCTGCGCCTTGAAGGCCGGCTGGAGAACCTGACCGACCGGGATTATGATCCCCTGTATGGATTCAATGCCCACGGTCGATCCCTGTTTGTCGCAGTATCCTGGCAGCCCTGAACGGCCCGGGGCTGCCGCTGTCCTGGCGGCAGCCCTGCTGGGCCTGGTCGTCGCTGGCTGCGAGCGGACAATTCCGCTTCAATCGGCCGAATACTACGTATTCGGAACGCGGGTGGAGGTCCAGGTCCGGGATACCGAAGAAACCACCGCCCAAAGGGCCTTTGAGCGCCTGGGCCGGGATTTTTCCCGAATGCACGATGAGTGGCACCCCTGGAATCCGGGGGCTCTTGCAACCATCAACCGGGAACTGCCCGATGGTGGATGGGTCCGGGCAACGCCGGATATCATCAAGCTGCTGGAGGCCAGCCAGGAGATGGAAGAACGCTCCGGAGGCCGGTTCAACGCCGGGCTGGGTGCCCTGGTCCGTCTCTGGGGCTTCCATACCTCGACCTATCCCATCACCACACCCCCGCCGGAAGACGAGGCCATCGGCGCAATAATGGCCCGCCGGCCCTCGGCCAGGGACGTTTCCATCGACGGTGAGCAGATCCGGAGTTCCAACCGGGCCGTGCGGCTGGATTTCAGCGGCATCGCCAAGGGCCTGGCCGTCAGCCAGGCCTGCGACCGGCTGAGCGAGTTCCGGATTACCGATGCCATGGTCAATGCCGGCGGAGACGTAATGGTCTGTGGCCCCACCGACCAGCCCTGGCAGGTGGGGATCCGGGATCCCTCCGGTGGGGTGATCGGCGCCGTGGAAGTCTCCCAGCCGGTCGCCCTGTTTACCTCCGGGAATTACCAGCGTTTCGGGGAATGGGAAGGCGAGCGCTACGCCCATATCATCGACCCGTTCAGTGGCCGGCCGGTGGACTCGGTCATGCAGGCAACCGTGATCCACTCCGATCCGCTTGTCGCCGATGCGGCTGCCACCGCACTGGTCGTGGCCGGTGACGAACTCTGGGACAGTGTGGCGGCCAGCATGGGCGTCGACCAGGCCCTTGTCATCGACGAGGAAGGCACCATCCGAACCACCGAAGCGGCCGCTTACCTGCTCGACGGTGGCCAATAAGGGAGTGAGCCCTCGAACCGGTCCCGGAAAATCCCGCC
>SLIZ01000017.1 GCA_007135395.1 Wenzhouxiangellaceae bacterium
AAACCAACGGGTTTAGGGTTTTAACGAACAAACCAACAAACCAACGAACCAACGAACCAAAAAACCAAAAAACCAAAAAACCAGTTCGATCGAAGCGGCTCAAGAAGTTCTCCTGTGCGCGATTCAACTCTCCGGGTGACAGGATGGAAGAGCGCTTCAGGAACTCCGGGCAAAGGGGATAGTAATTTCAAGGTTGCAGTGGCGGTGTGTCAGGTCCAGCCCTCGTGAATGCCCAGAAAGATGATCTGAACGAAGAGTCCCCCTACGGATCCGGCCAACCCCCACCACAACTGGGCCACAAAACGTCCGCGGCTGACCGGCCGGAAACGCTCTGATGTGTGACGGCACAGGGCGGCAAACAGAATTGCTGGCCACCAGAATCCGACGATCTGTGTCACCACCATCAGTGGACGAGTACCCCAGACGGCAGGCAGTGTCATCCAGGCGCGATGCCAGAATACTGCTGTCAGGAAGGCACCAACAAAGAACAGAATCAGGCGGGAGCTGACCGTGAGCGCCGGTCTTTTTGTCCGGCTGGCATCCTTTGGCGCAATGCGCATGCCAATGGCTGCAATCACCACGGTCAAGACGATCAACCAGCCAGCGATTTCACCCAGTTTGCGCGCTTCGGACAAGAGTATCAGCAACAGGCAAACCCCAATGGCCGGCAACACCGTCCAGTTCAACGGTACCGCTTGGATTGGGTGGGCTCTGTCGGGTGGCTTAAGCATGAAATCTCGTGGACACCCACTAATAGAACAGTGACGGCCATTATTTGAACCAGGTTGCTTCGGTTCGTCAAGGTTGTGGTAGCGGCACGTCTATCTCGGAGTCTGGCAGTCACCCACAAGAGCCCCCGGCCCTCTTGAATGTCTTGGTCGTCAGAACAGGCAAGTCATCTTTATCTGGACTCCGGCAAACAGATTTCGAACCGTGCACCAGCATGCTCCAGGTTGGCTGCTGTAATCTCACCACCATGAGCGCGCACAATCAACTGAGACATGGCCAGACCCAGGCCAAATCCATCGGGCTGATTCGATGTTGCTCCGGAACGGAAGTAGGGCCGAAAAATCTGCTTCAGATCTTTTTCCGGTATACCAGGACCCTGATCAACGATTGTCATGCATTGCCGAACCCCGGAATCCCCGTCTTGCCGGGTCAGGCGCAGGGTGATCACCCCACCCTCCGGGGAATGTCGAATCGCATTGCGAAGCAGGTTGTCGACAACCTGCCGCAAGCGATCTTCGTCGATCGGCATTGATTCCATTGCATTCAGCTTGACATCGAACCGGATGTTCTTGTCGTTGGCAAGAGCGCGGACCTCGGAGACGGATTGCTTGATAATGCCCGAAAAGTCGACTGATTTGACACTGAGCACCAGTCGCTGGCTCTCACTCTTGCTGAATCGGAGCAGGTCATTGATCAGGGCAATCATGGTGTCACAGGAGCCAAGGATCTGGTCAGCGAGCTTTCGCGAATTCGACTCTTCGGCTTCATCCTGAATCTGTTCGGCAGACATCATGATTCCCTGCAAGGGCCCGCGAAGATCATGCACCAGCATGGCTGAGAAATCCTGCTTGAACTGTCGCTCACGGGCAAAGGCCCGACGTTCGAATCGCCCACGCTCACGGATGCGAACGAAAAGCAGTGTCAAAACCGCCCCCGTAAGCACAACGAAAACAACCAGTGCGACCAACAGACCCCGTTGACGCTGAAGGCGTTCTTCGGCCAGGCTGGCTTCGGTCGCGGCCAGCTCAAGTCGGCGCTCAGTGTCCTGAACCCGATATATCGCATCCATCCGAGCCAGTTCGCGGGCCTTTTCCTGACCAACTAGCGCCTGGGTACCCTCGATCTCTCGCTCTGCCTGCTCCAGTGCCGCCCGGAACTCCCCCTGATCGGAATAGGTGCTTCGCAGCAAGCGGTGAATATCAAGTTGATATTGCAGCAGGCCCAGTTCACTGACAACTTCCAGAGCTTCCAGCAATAGCTCCACCGCCGCTTCTGGCTGATCCTGCAGCACGAGAAGCCGTGCCTTTTCTGTCTGAGTGTGGGCCATTTCGCCGCGCTGACCGGCATCCCGGCTCAGTTGCAGGGAGTCTTCGAAATCCACCAGTGCCCGGTTCAGCTCCCCACGATCGGCATGGATGCTGCCGGAGACATGATAATGCTGGGCCAGGTTCATCGGTTCTTCAAGCTCATCCGCCATGGCCAGGGCCTGATCAATCAGTTGGCGTGCTTGATCCAGATTTCCCTGCGCTTGAGACACCTTGGCAAGATTCCCGAGGCTCAAGGCAACGAGCTGCTGTTCCCCCAGCTCCGTGTAGGCATCCAGTGCCTTGCGAAACCAGTCCTCCGCCTGCTCGATGTCATCCAGATCCGCATGTATGATTCCGAGATTGTTCCAGATACTGGCCTGGCTGGCATAATCACCCGCCTCGCCATGGCGCTGCGCGAGTTCCAGCAACAGTTCAGCGGCAATGGGTAGCTGACCGAGCCGCCAGCGCACTTCGGCCAGCCGCATGGTGCAAATGTCATGGAACTCGGATTCCGGCAACTCGCGACAGCTAACCAGATGATCGACGGCGGCCACGTAGCGCTCGCGATGGGTCTGTAATTCCCCCAAAACCGCATGGGCTGCGGCCTGCCAGTACAGGTTCTCCTCTTCCAGGGCCGCATTCAGCCGCTCGGTGGCGGCTGCCTCGACCTGGTCGTACTGCCTGGCATCAATCCTGTCGGCCATCAGTTGATAAAACGCACTGGCCGAATCCTGGCCAGTCACGGAGGCTGCCCACAAAAGTGACAGAATCAGGCAGACCAGACCGAAAACAAGTCCTCTCATAGTTGCTAGTGCCAGACGCGTGCGATTGGATAATCATACTCGGTTGGGGCGGCTGGTTAGTCAAGTCATGATATCTGGATCACT
>SLIZ01000114.1 GCA_007135395.1 Wenzhouxiangellaceae bacterium
GGAATAATCGGCTGCGAGCAGGACGTAGCCCTTTTCGGCAATAAAGGCCTTGCGGATTCTTCGCCCCTCGGGTTTTCGAATGGGGATGTTCTGCAGGTTCGGCTCAGTCGATGACAACCGTCCGGTGGCCGCGACCGCCTGGTGGTAGGAGGTATGGATGCGCCCGGTTTCCGGGTTGATGCGCCGGGGCAGGGTGTCGGTATAGGTGCTCTTGAGCTTGGAAAGCCCCCGGTGTTCCAGGATCAGGCTGGGAAGCTCGTAATCCCGGGCCAGTTCCACCAGTACGTCTTCGGCGGTCGACGGCTGACCTTTCGGAGTCTTGCGCACCACTGGCAGCTCCAGCTTTTCAAACAGGATGGCCTGAAGCTGCTTCGGCGATCCCGGATTGAACGCTTCCCCGGCGGCTTCGAAGGCCTGTTCCTGGAGACTTTCCATGCGTGAGCTCAGGTCCGCGCTTTGCCGGGACAGCTCGTCGGCATCGACTTTCACCCCGTGGCGCTCCATCCGGGCCAGCACCGGAATCAGGGGAATTTCCAGTTCCTCGTAGATCTTTCGGGGCCCGTCCAGTTTCTTCAGCCGTGGCCAGAGCTTGTGATGCAGGCAAAGGGTGACGTCGGTGTCCTCCCCGGCGTAGTCGGCAGCCGATTCCACCGGGACCTGGTCGAAGGTCAGCTGGTTCCGGCCCTTGCCTGCCACATCCTGGAAGGACGTTGTCTGGCGGTTCAGGTAGCGGCCGGCCAGGGAGTCCAGGTCATGCCGGGTGGCCGTGGAGTTGTAGACGTAGGACTCGAGCATGGTGTCGTGGGCGAATCCGGCCAGCTCGATGCCGGCCCGGAAAAGAACATTGAGATCGTATTTCAGGTGCTGACCCACCTTGGGGCGAGCCGGGTCGGTCAGCACCGGTGCCAGGGCCTTGAGGGCGCCGGACCGGTCGAATTCCGTGTCCTGGTCGGCGTGGGCCAGGGGCACGTACCAGGCCTTGCCCGGAACCAGGCTGAAGGCCAGGCCCACCGGTTCGGCTTCCATCGGGTTGATGCTGGTGGTTTCCGAATCCACGGCAATCAGCTCGGCGGCTTCCAGGACTGTGACCAGTTCATCGAGCTGGTCACGAGTGGTTACCGTCACCACCTCGAGCTCGCCGGCGGCATCTGTTTCCTGCCCGGAGACTTCCTTGAGCCAGGAAGAAAAACCGTGGGTCTTGAGCAGGGGAACGAGCTTTTCAGGATTGGCGGGGTTGACCTTCAATTCATCGACGCCGGTGTTGATGGCCACATCGTCCTTGAGGGCTACCAGGCGCCGGGACAGGGGAATCTGGTCCAGGGCGGCCTTCAGGTTATCTCCGACCTTGCCGCCGATGGAATCGGCGTTTTCCATGACTTCATCGAGACTTCCATGGGCATTGAGCCATTTGGCGGCCGTCTTGGGGCCGACCTTTTCAACGCCGGGAATATTGTCCGAAGTATCCCCGGTCAGTGCCAGCAGGTCGGCAACCAGGGTCGGCGGGACGCCGAATTTTTCCTCCACTGCGGCGCTGTCGTAGCGCTTTTCCTGCATGGTGTCTTCCAGTGTTACCTGACTGCCCACCAGCTGGGCCAGATCCTTGTCGCCGGAAGAAATCAGAACATCAAAACCCTGCTTTCGGGCCTGGGCTGTCAGGGTGGCAATCACATCGTCGGCCTCCACACCGGGTTCGACGATCAGTGGCAGGCCCATGGCCAGGACCAGCTCGTGCAAGGGCCTGATCTGGCCGCGCAACTCGTCGGGCATGGGTGGCCGGTTGGCCTTGTAGTCCGGGTAGGCCTCGTGACGAAAATTCTTGCCCGGGGCGTCGAAGATCACGGCAGCATGGGTTGGCTGGTAGCTGTCGACCAGCCGCCGGAGCATGTTTGCTACCCCGAACAGGGCACCGGTTGGTTCACCCTCTGCATTGGTCAGATTGGGAAGGGCGTGAAAGGCCCGATAGAGGTAGGAAGAGCCGTCAACAAGGTAGAGGGTGGGTTGGTCACTCATGGGTCCGGATGCTCCAGTCGCGCTAGTCGATGATGATAGGCCATGTTGACCGGTTGGTGAGTGGCCGTTCGGCTACGACCATCGATCCGCGATCTGAGCTCATTGGTCTTCTTTCGGCTGTCCCGAAAAGGTTGATCAATACACGGGGCTCGGGGAATTCTGTCTGCTAGACTGGGGTCTCAGGCATTATTGTGTGTTGACAGGGATATCGCCATGATTCGCCCGGTTCTGATTGCGCTTTTGCTCCTGCCCCTCGGTCTTGCTGCCGATGAGCCGCCGGATGATCCGGCACCGCCTCCGCCGCCCATTCCCGAACCCCAGCCACCCCAGGTCTGGGATCCGGACGAGGAAGGGGAACCGGAAGTCATCATTCGCCAGGACGGGGATCAGACTATTGAGGAGTACCGCCGGGGCGGCAGGTTGTTCATGGTCCGTATTACGCCGGCCAGGGGTGAGCCGTACTACCTGATCGATACGACCGGTGACGGTGAACTGGATTTTCGCCACGATCACATGAACCCGGTCAAGCCTGCTCACTGGCGCGTGATCGAATGGTAGTCCGCCGGGCGGGGCCATAAACGATCTCGCAGGATCGACGCGGGGGGCTATGCCGCCCCGGGGGTTGGGGAATCGGGTCTTGCCCCCACCTTTTGCTTCACCGCCGTAATTTCTCCCTGATCATCGAGCTCGAGCACAATGACCTTGCTGGCGTGAATCCGCCGCAAGTCCTCCATGCTGACCTTGAATCGCTCGCTGATCATTTCATTAGTAACCCGTTGCGATGGCTTGCGCCGGCTTCTTCCTGTGAATCGGATCTGGTTGTACCGGCTCCAGCCCACGATCACCAGCGCCGCCGCGGCAATGACGACCGCGTAGAGGGTCAGGGTGATCAGGTAGCTTCGACCCGCCGGGTCGAGCATGTAGCGGCCAAACAGATCCGCGCCGAGCCACCAGGCAAGCAGGCTGAGCAGGGGCGCAAGCAGGTAAAGCCAGATGGCCCATGCAGCGACTGTCAGGGCCCGGTAGGCATTGCGCTGCCCCCGGGATTGTAGGTCCGGCCGAAAAATGATGTCCGGATGTTTCGGTGGATGGTTGGTCATGGCCGCACCCCCCGGTCCGGGCTGACCCAGACGGCGCGCTTTCCGGGTTTTTTGAGGAAAGCCCTTGGCAGGGCCACTACCGTGGTCAGCATGCTGATCAACCAGAAGGCCAGCGGGTACCAGATAACCCAGAAGTAGATTCGCCAAAGTCCCTTTTCATACCGACTGTCGATGGTCAGGCTGACGGCAAACTGGATCAGGCAGGTGATTCCCAGGATGACTCCGTTCCACTGGGGCAGCAGGGTCTCAACGGTCAAAGCCTGGGGCAGCGGTGCGATAAGTCCGGCGAAATACAGCACTACGATGGCCAGCATGACATAGGCCCAAAGCACGCTCAGGACATACTCGAACAAAACGCCCCAGAGCCGTCGCCGGCGCCAGGTCAGGGTATCCAGGGCATAGCGCCTGAGAACTTCGATGCCGCCCTGGGCCCAGCGCAAGCGCTGACTCCAGAGCCCCTTGAGGGTTTCCGGCATGAGAATCCAGCACAAGGCATTGGGTTCGTAGCGAACGTCCCAGTGGTCGGACTGCAGCAGCCAGGTCACATCGATGTCCTCGGTGACCATATCGGTATTCCAGTAGCGATTGCGGTGCAGTGCGGACTTGCGAAAACCGGCGACCACACCGGACACGGTAAACACCCGGCCGTAGATGCGCTGGGCACGCTTGATCAGACCGATGATGGAAGAGAACTCACCGACCTGCAGACGACCAAGCAGGGTGGAGCGGTTGCGGATGCGGGGGTTTCCGGTGACCGCGCCGACCCGGGTTCCGGAGGTCAGATGCCACATCAACCACTGCACCGCAGCGGGATGCAGAATGGCATCGCCGTCAATACAGACCAGGTACTCGTTTTCCGAAGCCATGGCCCCCATCCGCAGGCCCATGGCCTTGCCCTGGTTGGTGGCAAAGTGAATCACACGGAGCTTGTCGTGGCGTTCGGTCAACTCGTCCAGGATTTGTGCCGTGTTGTCGGTGCTGCCATCGTTGATGGCGATGACTTCATAGTTCGGGTAGGTCTGGTCCATCAACCATGCAACGGTCTCCCGCAGGTTTTCTCCTTCATTGAAGCACGGCAGCAGGACGGAGCAGGGCGGATAGGAATCCAGGGCCGGCGGTTTTTCCGGATCGGCGCTTTGCCGGCGCTCCCAGTGGAAGAAATACCAAAGCCCGCCAAGCATCCATACCCAGGCCATGAACAGTGGGTAGAAAAAGGCGAAGTTGAACATCCACGCAACCGGACCGGTGGTGGCACCCCATGCAAGCCAGTCCATCAGAAACGTACCTCCAGGCCAATGCTCCCGTGGAGCCTTTGCTCCCGGTCACCATCGTAGACCCGGGTCGACAGACCGACCCCGTAATCCAGATGGAAATCGTTGCCCAGAGCCCAGCGGTGCCGGTAACCAAGGTCGCCGATGGCGCCGGTACCTGCCCCGTCCTGCCAGTAGGCCCCGGCCCCGGCCAGGAAGCGCTGGGTCAGGGAATTCGTGTAGTGACGCCAGGTAAGCCAGTCATGCTGGACGGTATAGCCCAGCGAGGCATCCCGGGATGGGTTGAAGTAGGGTCCGCCTTCCTGGCTGGCCCGGGAGCCATACAGGTCCAGCGACCCGGAAGTGATGTGGTGGGCCTGGCTGATCAGGCGGTGGTCGCTGCCCAGCAGGGCGGACCATCGGGTATTGCCATCGGAGATTCCAACACGGGTCAGGGAACCCCGGATTCCCAGGGATTCATGGGCCTGCCAGCGAACCGCAACCTGTCCCTTGTCCCCGTCCAGGCCCTGCCCCCGGGCTCGTAATGGAACGTCCTGGGTAAAGCTCTCGTAGCGGGTGGCAAAGCTCCAGTGATCCCCGGAATGCCAGTCGTACCCGGCAGTCCATCCCGTTTCCGCGGTTCCCGTCCGGTTGCGGTGAATTTCAAGGTACCCATGGTGGCGACGGTCCCGCCAGCTGGCGCCCACACCGATGCGGTCGTAGTCCGCCTCGCCCTCGGGAAACCGGGCGTCGGCATAGCGGCTGGTAATCCAGGGCTGGAAGTGGTGGCCGATGACCGGTGCCGTCAGGCGGTTGTTCAAGGACCGGTCCCTGGAGCCCAGCGCCTGAAAGCCATCGCTGTCGCCGTACTCGGCCCGGCTGGACAGGTGCCAACGGTCCCGATTCTGCCAGTCCCGGTATTGGCGCTGGACATGCAGGTTTTCCGGATGATCGGCAAGCAGGGATTCCAGCATCGCCTCGGCCTGCGCCGGGCGCTGGAGTTCGGCCAGGGCGGCGGCACGGGCCAGCCGGGGACCAACCGCCTCCGGTGCCTCGGCCACTACCGGGTCTATGATCTCAAGGGCCCGGTTGGGCCAGCCCCGCCAGCGGTAGACCGTCGACAGCTCCTGACGGATACGAAGGTGCTCCGGATGTGCTTCGGCAAGGGCTTCCAGCCGTTGCTGGGCTTTGTCGAGCCGATTGGCAAAGGCGTGCCCCATGGCGGCAACCAGTTCAGCTTCCACGCCGGAGGGTTGGCCCTTGTGCTCGGCAGCCAGGTTCTCGATTTCTTCCAAAGCTTCATTGAACCGCTCGGATTCGACCAGGGCGTAAAACAGGGCAATTCGCGCCTGGAAAGCGGTCGGATCTCCGGCCAGTACTTGCCGGTAAAGGGTCGTGGCTTGTTCAGGCTGGCGCAGGTAGAGGTGGGCATCGGCGGCAGACTGGATTACCCAGCTCGGCGGCTCGATGCCCTCGTCGATCAGGGCCTGGTACTCGGCCACGGTTTCTTCCATGCGTTCGCGCTGGCGCAGTGCCAGGATGTAGTCGAACCGGGCCCGCCGGGTGGCCGGGCCGTCGGCGGGCAATTCCTCGAGCAGGCCTTCGAGCTCTTCCAGTGCCTGGTCAGTCGTTGCCTGGCGCCGGGGAATATCCTCCATGGGTTCTGCCTGGCGAATCCACTGGGCGGCCATGTCTCCCCGTAACTCGATGACCTGGTCTTCGTCCAGCTCGCCGCGAAACCGTTCGAGCAACTCACGAGCCGCATCCGGCCCTTCCAGTACGGCCACTTCCAGAATCCGCTCCCGCAGGGCCTGGAAGTCCGAGGGGGCTGGCTCGGTGGCACTGGCTGACATCAGATAGCCGACCTGATCCAGCGATATGCCGGATGGCTCGGCTGCACCTGCGTCCACGATCGTGGAGCCGATCACCAGTGCTGAGGCCAGGAGAAGCAAAAAGGGTCGTGGCAACGGCCTGATTTCCCCCCCACCCTGATGTGCCGGCCTGGAGTGGCCTTGCGGCCGGCTGGCAGTGGTCGAGCCTGAATGAAACATTCGTATGGCTTCCTTCGGCCGGTGAGGCCGAATCTACAAGTCACTACCCTGGGGAGATGTGTATCATCGCCCCCCCCTTTCTTGCCGCCGGCCATGGATTGCCGGTCGGGCTATGGTTTATCGAAACTGATGAACCAGTGATGATTGGATTCCGGAACTGGAATAAGTTCCCGGCGCTGCTCGAATTTTGAAGTATCCGTATTGATGGCCGCTTATCCGGGCAGCCGGGGCCTTGCCAGCCAGGAGATTGATGTAGACTGATTCAGTTTGGCGTGTCCGGCGTGCCTTTCCTGGAATACCTAAAAAAAGCTGCATATGGCACGATGGCGGCAGCGTTGTGATCAGGAAACAAGCATGGAAGAAATCAGTGAAATCGTGGTTGCCGTGGATGGTTCCGACAGCGCGTTGCGTGCTGCCCGGTTCGCCCACGGGCTATCCCGGGTGTCCGGCAGTCCCCTGACGTTGCTTTATGTCTTGCCGGCAAGTCCGATGGATTCTGCCTGGGTGGCAGCCCTTACGGCGGATGAACTGGCCAGGGCCAGAGAGGAGGCCGGCAGGACAGTCATCCAGGGGGTTTGCGAAAAACTCGGCCTGACCGAATCCGATGTGGACGGGGTAATAGTATCGGGGGATCCGGCCGGTGAAATCATCGACTACCTGTCGGAAGGCTCCGGGCGCATGTGTGTGATGGGCCGGCGGGGACGTTCCGGATTCGGCGCCCTGTTGCTCGGCAGTGTCAGCGACAAGGTGGTCCGCCATGCCCCGGGGGTGGTTACCCTGGTTAGTTGATTCACATCAAGTCCATACATGCCCGCCAGGTGGCACAATGAAGTGACCGGCAAGACGCTTTCGGGTTAGCCCGGATCAGAATCAGGAAAAAAGGAGAGCAGATCATCATGAGCGAATTCAGTCGTATTGCAGTAGCCGTGGACGGATCGGATGGATCGATTCGTGCCGCCCGGGTCGCCAGTCGCCTGTCCCGGGATACCGGAAGCCGGCTGACCCTGCTTCACGTGTACCCCATTCTGCCCAGCGAGATCATGGGTGCCGTGAGCCTGACCGCCGAGGAAATCGAGCGGGCGAAGAAGTCCAGCGCAGAGCGGGTTTTCAAGGTTGTCGAAGACGAATTGAGTGATCTGCCCGATGATGTGGAGCGGACCAGTCTGCTCGGAGATCCTGCCGAAGAGATTCTCGGTTACCTTGAAGAGCACTCCGGAACCCTGATGGTCATGGGTCGCCGGGGACGTTCGAAAATCCAGTCCCTGCTGCTCGGTAGTGTCAGCGACAAGGTTGTTCGCCACGCAAGAAGCCCGGTAACCCTGGTTACCTGAGTCCCGGCTTCTGCCTGCTCATTGATCGCGAAGCAATCTGATCACCGGCTCCACCCGGGGCCGGGTACCTGTCCAGATCTTGAAGCTTGCTGCGGCCTGGCCTACCAGCATGCCCAGCCCGTCGTGGCAACTCAGGTTGTGGCGGGCACATTCGGTGGCAAAGGATTGGTGGGCCGGGCCGTAGTTGAGGTCGTACACGACGGTTCGTGAATGAAGCCACCCGGGTTTCAGCCTGGCGCCGGCACCTTGATGACCCAGGCTGGTGGCCTGGATGATCAGGTCGAAGGGCTCACGGTCATCCGGGGTATCCAGGGGGCCGCCTTCGACAAGTCCCGACCCGGATGCCCGGGCCAGGGAGCGGGCCTTGTCGGCGCTGCGATTGGCGATCAGCACACCGGCAGGACTCTTGTCCAATAGGGGCCCGAGTATGCCCGCTGCCGCCCCACCGGCACCGAGGATCAGGACCATTCTGCCCCCCGGGTCCAGCCCCAGCCTTTCCAGGTCTCCAGCCAGTCCGGCGCCATCGGTATTGAAGCCTTTCCAGCCGGTGCCCTGCCACAGCAGGGTGTTGACTGCGCCGGCCATTCGAGCCGGTTCGTCCAGGCTGTCACACAACCGGTATCCATCCTGCTTGAGGGGAACGGTCAGATTGGCTCCGACGCCGCCGTCCCTGCGCAACGCCGAAAGGGCATCTGGCAGCTCGCCGGGGGCGGTTTCCACGACCCGGTAGTCCACTTCCATGCCCGTCTGACGGGCAAAGGCGGTGTGGATCTGTGCAGAACGGCTGTGGGAGACCGGCTGGCCGAACAGGGCCAGCACCAGCGGTGCGGTCATTGCCGGAGGAGCCGGGCGGCTTCCAGGGCGTAATACGTAAGGATTGCATTGGCACCGGCGCGCTTGATGGCCAGCAGGGATTCCATCATCACCTTGTCCCGGTCCAGCCAGCCGTTGGCGGATGCGGCCTGGAGCATGGCGTATTCGCCGGAGACCTGGTAGGCGAAAACCGGCACGCCAAATTCCTTTTTCGCTCGGTGGATGATGTCCAGGCAGGGCATGGCCGGCTTGACCATGATCCAGTCGGCTCCCTCGTCCAGGTCCAGGGCGATTTCCGAAAGGGCCTCGTCGGAATTGGCCGGGTCCATTTGGTAGCTGTCCTTGGTCGAGCCTCCCAGGTTGCCCGAGGAGCCCACCGCATCGCGAAACGGGCCGTAGAATGCCGAGGCGTACTTGGCGGCATAACTCAGGATGATGGTGTTGCAGTAGCCGGCGGTTTCCAGGGCATCCCTGATCTCGCCGCAGCGGCCGTCCATCATGTCCGACGGGGCCACTACATCCGCGCCGGCCTCGGCGTGGCTCAGGGCCTGCTGGACAAGGGCGACGACGGTCTCGTCATTGAGCACATAACCGGATTCATCCACCAGGCCATCCTGGCCGTGGCTGGTGTACGGGTCCAGGGCCACATCGGTAATGATTCCAAGGTCGGGGAACTCCCTTTTCAGCCTTTCGACCGTTCGCTGGACCAGGCCGTCATCCTGCCAGGCGGCCTCGGCCGTGTCGCTCTTGGCCTCCGGTCCGACCACGGGAAACAGGGCCAGAGCCGGAATCCCCGCCGACATGCACGCCTCGGCAGTCTTGAGCAGGGGCTCCATGCCCTGCCGGAAAGCCCCCGGCATGGAAGGAATTTCTTCCCTGCCCCGGTCATCTTCGAGCACGAACACCGGCAGGATCAGGTCATTGGCGGAAAACTCGGTTTCCCGGGCCAGCCGCCGGGAAAAATCCCGGGTCCGGGCGCGGCGAAGGCGGGTCTGGGGATAGGGCATGGGGTTCTACGGGTCAGCAGAGTCTGGTGAATGGTAAATGGTCCGGGGCGATTGGGAAAGCAGTCAGCCCCGGCCCGTGCCTGTCAGGGAGTTCCGTCCGGAGCTTGTTCTCCGAACCATTCGGCCAGGATCGTTTCGAGTGGCTCCAGCCCGAAGCCCGATTCGGCGGAAAAGGCCTGGACGGTAATGCCTTCGCCGCACTGGGCCTGGACCTTGCGCACGGTTTCGAGCATCTTGCCCCGGCCCAGCTTGTCGGCCTTGGTCAGTACCAGGTGGCAGGGCAGGTGGCGTTCGGCCGCCCAATTGGCCAGTTGGACATCGCCCTCTTTCAGCGGGTGGCGGATATCCATGACGATAACCAGCCCTTTCAGTGCCTGGCGTGTATCCAGGTACTGCTCGATCAGCTTGTGCCAGTGGCGCTGCATATCGCCGCTGACCCGGGCGTAGCCATAGCCGGGCAGGTCGACCAGCCAGCGGTCACCGGTCAGGTCGAAAAACACCAACTGACGGGTTCTGCCCGGTGTCCGGGAGGTCCGTGCCAGGGCCTTCCGGTTACACAGGCGATTGATCAGGCTCGATTTTCCCGCATTGGAACGCCCGGCGATGGCGACTTCGGTCCCGGAATCAGGCGGAAGTTGCGACCGGTTGTGGACGCTGTCGTGGTATGTTGCTTTCCGGACGAGGTTTCGAATTGAGCTCACGGGCTGGAATGAAGTTCGGTAAGCGGCGATAATAACAAGTTAGCGTTTTTGCAAGGAGCATTCTTGATGATCCGTATTCTTGTGTCCCTGGCCTTGCTGGCCCCGGGCATGGTATTTGCGCTGGATATTGGCGATCCGGAAGCCGGTGAGGACAAGGCGGCCGCCTGTGCGGCTTGTCACGGCATGGATGGCAACAGCAGTGTGCCGGAGTGGCCGACGATTGCCGGCCAGCATGTGGATTATGCCGCCCGGCAGACCCGCATGATTCGCGATGGTGTGCGTAGCGTACCGGAAATGCAGGGCATCGTTGCCGGACTGAGCGACGAGGATATAGCCGATATCTCGGCCTTTTATGCCCAGCAGACCGTGGACCCCGGTGTGGCCGATGAGGAACTGGTTGAGCTGGGACGAAAGGTCTACCAGGGTGGAAACCGGGAGTCCGGTGTCCCGGCCTGTGCGGCTTGTCACGGCACGACCGGCAGCGGAATCCCTGGTGCCCATTACCCGCTGGTGCGGGGTCAGCATGCCGAGTACTCCGAGGATCGCCTGCGCCGCTACCGGGACGGGGAGACCTTCGAGGATGATCCGCACAGCGAGGTTATGGCCGAGATTGCAGCCGAGCTCACCGACGAGGAAATCATTGCCGTTTCCTCCTACATGGAAGGGCTTTATCGGCCCTGATGCGGGAATCGATCGGAACCTGCGGCGTCAGCCGTGGTCTTCTGGAAGCTAATCTTGAGAATACAACGGGAAGCACCATGACTCGACTTTTAACTCTTACCGTATCGTTGTTTTTCCTCCTTTCGGCTGCCTGTGCCGAAGAATCCGGCGGTAATACTGACGACAACCGTTTCCAGAAGGGTGTCCACTATCACGAGACCGACTCGACTACGTCGACTGACTCCGACCGGGTTGAAGTCGTAGAGGTGTTTTCCTATGCCTGCCCGGGATGCAACGCATTTCTGCCCCGGATCAATCAGTGGCATGAGAACAAGCCCGATCACGTGGAGTTTCGCAGGGTTCCTGTGGTCTTCCAGCGTTCCTGGGAGCCGTTTGCCCGAGCGTATTTCACCGCCGAGGTACTCGATATCGTAGAAGACGGCCATGCCGGCCTGTTCAATGCCCTGCACGCCGAACGGCAGGCGATCCGCAATATGGATGATCTTGCCGAGTTCTGGAGCGAGTACGGTGTCGACAAGGACGAGTTCTTGTCCGCTTCCCGCTCCTTTTCCGTGGATTCCAAATTGCGCCAGTCCCGCAACAACATCAGTCGCTGGGCTGTGCCGGGCACCCCGTCAATGGTTGTCAACGGCAAGTGGCGGATCACCGCGGGCAACAACATCGATCACGGCACGATCATAGAAGTTCTCGACTACCTGGTCGAAAAGGAATATCAGAGGATTCAGGCGGCTTCCGACAACGGGGCCGATCACAACGAGGAATCGGCCGAGGCGTCGGAAGACGCTGACGATGAAGGGGAAGCCGACGACGATTCGTCCTGAACCTGTGGGTACGACCGGACCGCCCTGGTTTCGGTCGCCTGCCTGGCCGTGAAAAGCCCCTCTCGCATCAAGCTGCTGACCTACAACATCCAGGCCGGCACGACCACGGCTCGCTATAGCGAGTATTTCACCCGGAGCTGGCGCCAGATTCTGCCCAACAACCAGCGGGTGGCCAACCTGGATGCCATCGCCGAACTGATCAGCGACTATGACCTGGTCGGCCTGCAGGAGGTTGATGTGGGCAGCTTGCGATCCGGGTTTCTCAACCAGGCCAAGTACCTGGCCCAGCATGCCCGCTTTCCCCACTGGAGCCACCAGGGAAACCGCAAGGTGGGCATGATTGCCCATGCTGGCAACGGCATGCTGTCCCGTATGGTGCCCAATGCCGTGCAGGAGCATCGGTTGCCGGGAGCAATTCCGGGCCGGGGGGCGCTGGTCATCCGCTTTGGTGAAGAGGACATGGCCCTGTGGGTAGTCGTCCTGCACCTGGCCCTGGGGCGCCGCGCCCGGGTCCAACAGCTTCGCTATGTTGCCCACCTGATCGACCATCACCCCAATGTCCTGGTCATGGGCGACATGAATACCAGTCCGGACAGCCTGGAAATGCGGGAATTTGCCGACCGGGCGGGGCTGATCATTCCCGAGCGCGCGCTTCTGACCTTTCCCAGCTGGCAGCCCCAGCGCGCCATTGATCACATCCTGGTTTCTCCGGGCATGGAAATCGAGAAATTCGATGTGATCCCGGTGACCTTTTCCGATCACATGCCCCTGGCCATGACCGTACGATTGCCCGAGGGTCTTCAGCTAAATGAGCATGCGAAGGCCGACGAGGACCAGGAAGATGCCGAATACACGGCGCAGAATACTGGCAGGTAGGCGATGGGCAAGCCGGGCACCGACCGGCGCTGTAATGATACCGCCGAGCCCAATGATCAAGACGCCGGGTCCGTACCACCAGCCGAATGACCCGGGCCAGTCCACCCGGCCCCATCCGAGCACCAGAAATGTCACCGAACCGGCCAGGGCGATCGGATAGCCGCAGGCCGAGGCAATGGCTACTGCGTGGGCCATCGAGTAGCCGTTGCGGGCAAGGTAGGGGACGTTGAAGCTGCCTCCGCCGATTCCGACCATTGCCGAGACCGCGCCGATGACCGGGCCGGCCAGCCACCACCCCCGGGGCCGGGGATCGAGTGGGGTAACCGGGGGTTTAATGGCCAGCAACATTCTCAACCCGATCAGACAGGCAACAACACCAAAAAACCGGGCCAGCGACTGGCCGGATACGGCTGATGCGGCCACCGCGCCGGCAATGGCACCGATTGCGACTGCAATGCCGAGTTTCCTGATACAGTCGAGGTCCATCCCACCGAGCCGGTGATGGGAGAAAATGGCGCTGGCCGAGGTCAATAACATACTGGCCAGGGAAGTGGCTACCGCCATGGGCACGGCGATATCCACAGGCGCGCCCTGGGCTATCAACAGCCAGGACAGCACTGGCACGATTACCAGTCCACCGCCAATGCCGAGCAGCCCGGCAAGCAGGCCGGCTGCCAGTCCACACAAAAGGAGAATCGAGACAACACTTATGGTCATCTGGAATTCCGGGGGCGGAATACGAAGGGGAGTCTGGACTGGCCTGGCCGCATGGGCACTTATTGTATGTAGTTTGCCGGCTGCGGGTTCGGTTTCGGTCGTCCACGTTGACCGGGACAGCCAGCGCGAGGAGTTCCGGGCTGCCTGGGCGGCTGCTTCCCGGGGCGACCAGCGGCGGGTACTGGAGGGCATCAACCGGCTGGGCGAATATCCCCTGGTGCCCTACCTGGAGTTCGAATTGCTGCGCCAGCGAATCGACACTGTACCCCATGAAACCATGCTGGAATTCCTTGCCCGGCACCAGGACTGGTCGTTTCGTCCTGCCCTGGAAACCCGATGGCTGCGCAGCCTGGGGCAACGCCGGGAGGATTCGCTGCTGCTCGCTCACGGGGGAAAGTCCACCGACGAGCAGGTCCGGTGTCACGTGGCCGCTGCACGGATTCGGGCCGGACAGACTGAAGGCCTGGAAGACGAGATCCAGTCTCTCTGGGTCAGCCCCCGCTCGGTCCATTCCAGTTGCGACCCGGCCTTTTCCTGGTGGCGCCGCCAGGGAAATCCGGACGCCACGGTGGCCTGGCAACGGTTTTCCGGTGCGATCAAGGCCGGGGAATTCGGCCTGGCCTCCTACCTGAGGCGTTACCTGGGCAGCGAGGAGGAATACTGGGGGGAGCAGTGGGTGCAGGTGGGTCGACGGGGTACTGGCGGATTGCGTGATGCCCGGCGCTGGCCCGACCACCCCCTGGCCCGGGACCTGATTTCCACCCTGCTGCAGCGCAAGGCAGTCTCGGACTGGGACCGGGCGGCTGCCGAATGGCAGGTCCAGTCGATTCGCCAGGATTGGCCGTCGGCGGCCTCGGCCCGGATTGAACGACAGATCGCCCTGTTTCGCGCCGTGGATCTCGACGATGGGGCGCTGGAGGCCATGGGAAAACTGCCCGCCGACCAGGTCGACCAGCAGATTCTCGAATGGCGGGCCCGGGTTGCCCTGGCCCATGGACAATGGGAAGAGGTGCTCGAAAGCATCGAGCAAATGGCCGAAAGCGAGCAGCGGCGCGGACGCTGGCGCTACTGGCGGGGTCGTGCCCTGGCAGCCCTGGATCGTCCCGAGGCGGCATTGCATTTTGCCACCCTGGCCGAAGAGCCCCATTACTACGGATTTCTTGCTGCTGACCGTTTGGGCAGCGGCTACCGGCTATGCACCACCGAGCTGGTACCGGATGGGGAAATTCAGCGCCGGCTGGCCCGGGATGCGGAAATCGAGCGAGCCGTCGAGCTGTTTCATGTCGGGCTTGCCCATCATGCCCGTCGGACCTGGACTCGGGCGGCGGGCCGATTGACCGGCCAGGAACGGGAACAGGCCGCATTGCTTGCCGCCAGCGAGGGCTGGTACGAGCGGAGCATCGGGATTCTGGCCGGAACCGGAAACCGGAGCGCCTATCCCTGGCGGTTCCCCATGCTCGAACGGGCCGAGGTGGAACGATTCGGTCAGCAGTACGGGGTCGACCCGGCCTGGATCTACGGATTGATGCGGGCCGAATCGGCCATGCAACCCGATGCGGTTTCACCTGCCGGGGCACGGGGGCTGCTGCAACTGATGCCGGATACGGCCGGGGCAGTGGCCCGCCGGCAGGGGCTGGGCTACACCGGCCCGGCCAGCCTGCTTGAGCCTCAAACCAACATTCCCCTCGGGGTCGCGCACCTGGGAGAATTACAGGCACGCTTCGACGGCAACCTGCCCCGGGTGGCCGGGGCCTACAATGCCGGTATCGGGGCGGTGGAACGGTGGCTGAAGGAACGGCCGGACACCGAGGCCGATATCTGGGTTGAAACCCTGCCGTTTTTCGAGACCCGGGACTACATTCCCCGGGTCCTGGCCTTCGCCACAGTCTACGACTGGTTGCTCAACGATCAGCCCCTGCGGGTTTCCGAGCGCCTGGGGCTGCTCACCCGGGAAAATTCCGGGCGGGTCGAGCTGGTCGAATGTTCCTGAGTAGACTTTTTACCGCTTCGGCCCCAGCAACAGCCAGAGGATAAGCCCGAGCACGGGCAGGATCAGAAGGATCAGAATCCAGAGGATCTTGGCGACCGGCCCGGCGGCGCTGGTGGCCGTCTTGATGATTGCCCAGATTACGATGATCAGCCAGATCAGGCCGAGAATTCCGCCGACTTCGATTCCCATTGTTGTGTATTCCTTTACGGTCAGGGGGAAAGGGGATGGTATCCCATTGGCCGGCCGATGACAGCATCGGTCCGCCGAGCACTCCGGCGCTCTTGTGCTGGTTCTCCCGGCACGGCAGAATGCCCGGTTTACCCCGATAGTCAGGAATCAAGATGAGCGAGCGCCGTACCCTTGCAAATGCTGTCCGTGCCCTTTCCATGGACGCGGTGGAAAAGGCCGCCAGCGGGCACCCGGGAATGCCGATGGGTATGGCCGACATCGCGGAGGTTCTTTTCAACGACTTCCACCGGCACAATCCGGCCAATCCGGGCTGGTGGAACCGGGACCGGTTCGTCATCTCCAACGGTCACGGCTCCATGCTCCAGTATGCGCTTCTCCACCTGGCCGGCTACGACCTGCCCATGGAAGAGTTGAAAAACTTTCGCCAGCTACACTCCCGGACTGCAGGACACCCGGAATATGGTGAGACCCCGGGGGTGGAAACCACCACCGGCCCCCTGGGCCAGGGCTTGGCCAACGGGGTGGGAATGGCCCTGGCCGAGAAGCTGCTGGCGGCCCGGTTCAACCGGGAAGGTTTCGACATCGTGGACCATTTCACCTGGGTGTTTACCGGCGATGGCTGCCTGATGGAAGGCATTTCCCACGAGGTCTGCTCCCTGGCAGGAACCTGGGGCCTTGGAAAGCTGGTCGTGTTCTACGACGACAACGGCATTTCCATCGACGGGGAAACCGAAGGCTGGTTTACTGACGATACGCCAAAGCGCTTCGAGGCCTACGGCTGGCAGGTCATCCCGTCCGTCGACGGCCATGACCCCGAAGCCGTCCGGCAGGCCATCGAGCAGGCCCGCGGCGATAACAGGCGTCCGACCCTGATCTGCTGCAAGACCAGGATTGGCTACGGGGCTCCCAACAAGCAGGGTACGGCGGCAACCCACGGGGCGCCCCTGGGTGCCGAGGAAATCGCCGCGGCCCGGAAGGAACTTGGCTGGAGCCACGGTCCCTTCGAGATTCCCGACGAAGTCTACGCCGGCTGGGATGCACGGGACCGGGGCCGTGAGCTGGAAAGCCGCTGGGATCTGTTGCTCCAGGATTATCGGGAAAAGCACCCGGGGCTGGCCGGTGAATTCGAGCGTCGCATGGCCGGGCAATTCCCGGAAAACTTCCGGGGCGTGGTTCAGAAAGTTCTGGCCCGGATGCAGGCCGACGACAAGACCGTGGCCACCCGCAAGGCTTCCGGCATGAGTCTGGAAGCATTCGGCCCCCACCTGCCAGAACTTCTCGGCGGGTCGGCGGACCTGACCGGTTCGAACAATACCAACTGGTCGGGCAGCGTGGATATTCTCGACGATCCCGGCCAGGGCAACTATATCTATTACGGCGTGCGGGAATTCGGAATGACCGCCATTGCCAACGGCCTGTCACTCCACGGGGGGTTCATTCCCTACACCGGCACCTTCCTGGTATTTTCCGACTATGCGCGCAATGCTGTTCGCATGTCGGCATTGATTCCAACCGGCGCCATTCATGTCTACACCCATGATTCCATCGGGCTGGGCGAGGACGGCCCGACCCACCAGCCAGTGGAGCACCTGGCCGCACTGCGCGTGATTCCCAATCTTTCCGTATGGCGTCCGGCCGACAAGGTTGAAACGGCAGCCGCCTGGGTAGCTGCCCTGGCCCGTCGGGATGCTCCCACCGCCCTGGCTCTCTCACGCCAGGGCCTGCCGCACCTTCCACGCACCGAAGAACAGGTCGGGCTGATCGCCCGGGGCGGGTATATCCTGCGCGACCCGGAATCCCGGGCCCCCATGGTGGCCATCCTGGCCAGTGGTTCGGAGGTGGGTCTGGCGATTTCAGCCGCCGAGCAGCTCACTGCCGAGGATATTCCCGTGCGGGTAATTTCCATGCCCAACCCGTGCCTTTTCATGGAACAGGATGCCGAGTACCGCGAGATGGTTCTGCCGGAAGGCCTGACCGCCCGGGTGGCAGTCGAAGCCGGGGTTACCCATTACTGGCATCGCCTCGTCGGCGACCGGGGCCGGGTAGTCGGCATCGACCAGTACGGGGCCAGCGCACCGGCGGATAAACTTTTCCCGCACTTCGGTTTTACGGTCGATAATGTGGTCGAAACGGTCCGGAAAGTACTCGGGTAATCCTAGAAGTGGTACATGCCCGAAAACTGCAGCCGGTTCATGTCGCCGCTTTCGCCGGACTCGATCTTTCTGCGGGCATATATGTACTCCACCCCGAAGCTCAGAGCCGAGTTGACCTGGTGAATCAGGTTAACGTGACCGCTGACCGACTCCTTGGTCGCGCCGGTTCCCGTCAGGCTGATATCGTTGTCGATCCACTGGCCGGATAGGGTGAAGTTGCTGCGCCAGTTCGGCGTCCAGAAGTGCCGATAGGAAACAAATCCGCCGTAGGCATCGATTGCTTCCAGGCTGCCATCTTCGGTCAGGACCGCATCATTGGTGGTATTCAGACCCAGGTAGCGTCCGATACCCGAGCCGTAGGTAGCCATGTAGCGGATATCGTTACGCTCACCGACAGACAGCGTGCCGCCGGCGCTGATTCCGAATCCCGTTTCGGTTTCCCGGCTACCATTGGTGCGAACGGCCATCTGACGGGCCAGCGCTGCTACGCTGAAGCTGCCCCAGTCCCCGGAGAGGTTGTAACGGGCGGTCACGTCCGGCGCCCAGCCGGTATCGGTCACGATCCGTGCCCCGCCCCCGAATGGGGTCACAGTGGTTTCCGGGTTCTCTACAGAGAACTGCCAGGGGCCATTGTCGTAACGAATCATGGGCTGGCGAACAAACACAGTACCTTCGGCCGGGCCGACGAAATCCAGGTTTTCCGCCAGCGCACCGACGATGAAGAAATTGGACCAGGTCTGCCCCACAAGCCAGTTTCTGTAGCTTAACCAGGCGTGCCTGATTCCGGGACTGTAGGCGTTGGTCAGCCGCTCGTCCCCCCCCGGGGCGCCGGAAGTGAAATCGAACTCAAGGTAGCCGGAAATATCTTCGCCGTTATCCAGGGTCGTGTCGGTGCGGAACCAGAACCGGGACTCCTTTACGTGGGCGTCGAAATCCGTACCGGAACTCTCACCACCCACGGGAACAGTGGCGGGGACGTAGAAGTCCCGGCCCACGTTGCGTGCGGGCAGCGAGCCATCACTGAAACGGGTCATCAGGATATCGGTCTTGATGTAGCCGCCGTAGGTGAAACGGGTCTCGTCGGAGCGAGTGACCTTTGTCTGGCCGGGAGGCTTGTCCTCCACGGCGGCAACCCGCTCATCCACGGACTCTACCCGTTCCCGCATGCCAGCGGTCTCCCGCTGGTCTTCTTCCCGTTCGGCAAGCAAACGGTGGACGAGCCGCTCGAGTTCGGCTACCCGTTCTTCCAGCTCTGCTTCCCGCTGGCTGGTATCTGCCAGGGCCATTGCAGGGAGAAAAAGGGCGGCGGCCAACAGCAAGAATACAATGAGTAGGGGCCGGGCAGGTCGTGACGGGTTGGTCATGGGTTCCTCCACTTGAAAGTGCCAGGAGGTTGAACCGGAAAATACGCCGGAGACCTGACGGTATCCGGTCATTCCTTCAGTTCTACCTCATGTGAACTCATTGTCACGCAGGCTTGCGGCTGTCTGCCATTAGCCTATGGTCTATGGCGGACCCGTCGGTGTTTGACCAAGGTCGAATAGGATGGCGGACTCCCGGGCTTCTATACTTCAGGTATGGTTGTAGTTTTTCAGATTGCAGGAGTTCGCTCTTATGTCAGATGCATCAACCCGTATCCCGATACCCGGAGACTTTGCCGAGAAGGCCCTCATTGATGAAGCCACGTACAAGGCCATGTATCGGAAGTCGGTGGAGGACCCCGAAGGATTCTGGGCCGAACACGGTCGGCGGATTGACTGGATCAAGCCTTACGCGAAAATCAAGGATGTATCCTTTGCCGAAGATGACCTGCATATTCGCTGGTTCCACGATGGCACGCTGAATGTTGCCGCCAACTGTGTGGATCGCCACCTGGCCGAGCGCGGCGACCAGGTGGCCATCCTCTGGGAAGGCGATGATCCGTCCGAAGATCGGAAGATCACCTATCGGGAACTGCATGAAATGGTCTGTCGGCTGGCCAATGTGCTGAAAGATCAGGGGGTGAGCAAGGGTGACCGGGTAACCATTTACATGCCCATGGTGCCTGAAGCGGCAGTGGCCATGCTGGCCTGTGCCCGGATCGGTGCCGTTCACTCGGTGGTCTTCGGGGGGTTTTCGCCGGAGTCTGTCGCCGGGCGGATCATTGATTGTCAGTCCAGCTTCGTGATTACTGCCGACGAGGGGCTACGGGGGGGCAGGAAGATCCCCCTCAAGAAGAACGTGGACGAGGCGCTCGCCCAGGACGGCGTGGACACCGTGGAAAAGGTCCTGGTGTATCGCCGGACCGGCGGAGAGATCGACTGGGATCCGGAACGGGACTTGTGGTATCACGAACAGGTCGCTGCTGCCTCGCCGGATTGTCCGGTCGAGGAAATGGGTGCCGAAGACCCCCTGTTCATCCTCTACACCTCCGGTTCCACCGGCACACCAAAGGGCGTGATGCATACCTCCGGCGGTTATCTTGTATACGTTTCCATGACCCACCAGTACGTGTTCGACTACCACGATGGGGAGATCTACTGGTGTACGGCTGATGTTGGCTGGGTGACCGGGCACAGCTATATCGTCTATGGCCCCCTGGCCAACGGGGCGACCACGGTCATGTTCGAGGGGGTGCCCAACTATCCGGATGCCAGCCGGCACTGGGAAGTCATTGACAAGCACAACATCAACATTTATTACACCGCTCCCACCGCCATACGTGCGCTCATGCGGGAAGGGGATGATCCGGTGACGCGCACTTCCCGCAAGTCTCTGCGCCTGCTGGGCACCGTGGGCGAGCCGATCAATCCCCAGGCCTGGACCTGGTACCACCAGGTGGTCGGCGGTGGGCGCTGCCCGATTGTGGATACCTGGTGGCAGACCGAGACCGGGGGTATTCTCATTTCGCCCCTTCCGGGGGCCATGGAGCTCAAGCCGGGCTCGGCCACCCGGCCATTCTTTGGAGTTCAGCCGGCCCTGGTAGACGGGGAGGGCAAGGAGCTGGACGGTGCGGTATCCGGCAACCTGGTGATCACCGACAGCTGGCCGGGACAGATGCGCACAGTCTACGGCGACCATGAGCGTTTCTTTCAGACCTATTTCGCCACCTTTCCGGGCCGGTATTTCACCGGTGACGGGGCCCGGCGAGACGAGGATGGCTACTACTGGATCACCGGTCGTGTAGATGACGTCCTGAATATATCCGGCCATCGCATGGGCACCGCAGAGATCGAAAGCGCCCTGGTGGCCCACGACAAGGTGGCCGAGGCCGCTGTCGTTGGCTATCCCCATGACATCAAGGGTCAGGGCATCTATGTGTATGTCACCCTGAACGCAGGCGAGGAGCCTTCAGAGGAACTGCGCGGGGAATTGCGCCAGTGGGTGCGAAAGCGGATTGGACCCATTGCAACCCCGGATCACATTCAATGGGCTCCGGGCCTGCCCAAGACCCGCTCGGGAAAGATCATGCGCCGGATCCTGCGCAAGGTAGCCGAGAACGAATACAGTAACCTTGGTGATATCTCGACCCTTGCCGATCCATCGGTGGTCGAGAACCTGATCGAAAACCGGCAGAATCGCTAGTGGGCCCCGCGACAAGTTCGGTAATACTCAGCCGCAGCACAAGTGTATCCGCCACTCATTGTGTGACATTGAGGATGCACTAGGACCAACATGAACTCCGGTCTGAGCATTTCCGCAGAGCGCATCGTCATCGCCGACGACCATCCGCTGTTTCGCACGGCCCTGCGCGGTGCCGTGGAACGGCTACTGGACCGGGTAACGATCATCGAGGCCGAAAGCCTGGCCTCCCTTCAGGCCGTGATGGAAACCGGGCCAGCGCCAGATTTGCTCCTGCTGGATCTCAGGATGCCCGGTGTGCAGGGCTTTTCAGGTCTGGTGTTCATGCGGGCCCATTACCCGGATGTTCCCATCGTGGTGGTGTCGGCTCAGGACGAGCCCTACATTGTCCGGCGAACACTGAGTCATGGCGCGGCGGGTTTCATCCCCAAGTCGGAGACTGACCGGGGAATCCGTCAGGCCCTGGAGGCCGTGCTATCGGGTGATTTGTGGCTACCCGAGGGGATGGATTCGTCCGCTGCCGGTCTGGGCCGGGAGGAAGCCGAGACGGCTGCCGGTATTGCCAGTCTGACCCCCCAGCAGTTCCGGGTGATGAGCATGCTTTCGGCGGGACTGCTCAACAAGCAGATCGCCTGGGAGCTGGACGTCTCCGAGGCCACCATCAAGGCCCATGTCACGGCGATCTTCCGCAAGCTCGGAGTGCAGAATCGAACCCAGGCAGTGCTCGTCGCCGGGCGTCTGGCAGTGGACCCGGTGGCCCACTAGGCCTCGGGCGGGGTCTTGCTGGTGAATGATCTCATTCGTAATCTCCGGTCCGGCTCCGGGCCACTGAAATCTGGCTGAGTACTGCCCGAAGCGCCGCCGGTTTGACCGGCTTTTGCAGGAACTGATAGCCACGCTTGACGATGGTCTCGCGCAGCTTCTCGGTGTGGTCGGCGGTGATGATCACTCCGGCGATCGACCGGCCCCACTCGGCCTTCAGGGCATCCAGGACGGTGGCACCGTTGGCACCCCGGTCCAGGTGATAGTCGGCCAGGATAGCCGCCGGCGGGCCGTGTTCGGCCATGTACCGGCGGGCACCGGCCTCATCGCGCACTCCGTGGACCCGGCAGCCCCAGCGGGAGACGAGGGCTTCCATGCCTTCCAGGATGTGTGCCTCGTTGTCGATGCACAGTACCTGCATTCCCGTGAGGCGGGGGTCACCCCGGCCGCTTGCCGGGTACGCCGGGTCGGAGCCGGACGCAACGGCGTCGCAAACTGGCACGGTCACCGAGAACACGCTCCCCCGGCCGGGCCAGGATCGCAGGCCCAGTGGGTGGTCCAGCACCCGGGCCATGCGTTCGGCAATGGCCAGCCCCAGCCCGAGCCCCTTTTCCCCGCCCTCGTCGCTGTCGAGGCGATGAAACTCCTCGAAGATGGCCTGGTACTTGGTTTCCGGAATGCCCGGTCCCGTGTCCCAGATCTCGATACGCACGCGGCCGTCCAGCCGCCGACAGCCCAGAGTGACCCGGCCATCGCGGGTATAGCGCATAGCGTTGGATACGAAGTTCTGGAGAATCCTGCGCAGCAGTTTCTGGTCGCTTTCGATGGTAAGGCTGCAACCCACCCGGCGAAATTCCAGGCCCCGGTTTCTGGCCAGGGGGCCGAACTCGGTGTGCAGTCGTTCGAGCAGGTCCGACACTCGGAAGCGGGTGATGCTGGGTTGCAGCGCTCCGGCATCGAGCCGGGATATGTCCAGCAGGGTTGTCAGAAGGGTCTCGGCGCTTTGCAGGGAGCTGTCCACCCGGTCCACCATCCGCGACCAGTCCTGTGGTGGCTGATCGCCGGAATGGTGCAGGGCGGAGGTAAAAAGACGTGCTGCGTTGAGCGGCTGGAGCAGGTCGTGGGAAGCGGCGGCCAGGAATCGGGTCTTGGACAAATTGGCGTTTTCGGCCTCGGACTTGGCCTGTAGCAGGGCCTGCTCGACTTCCCCTCGAATCGAGATTTCCCGGCTGAGTTCCTCATTGAGTTCGGTCAACTCCCGGGTGCGCTCGGTGACCCGTTGCTCCAGTTCGGCATAGGCTTCCTGCAGATTGATCTCGGCCTCGCGCCGGTCAGTGATGTCCTGGAACAGGGCGAAGAACCCCTGGACGCCGCCATTGGCATCGGTCTGGGGGATGTAGGTGCCAAGGGCATAGCGGACTCCGCCGGTGCTGTCGGGCAATTCGATCTCGAAGTCCTGACGGTGGCCGTCCAGGGCGGCTTGCAGGTAAGGGCTGCGGCGCAGGTATTCCTCCTGGGCAAAGATCTGGCTGACTTCCCTGCCCATGATGTCCTCGCGCTTCTGGCCGAGGGCTTCGGCGTAGGCACGGTTGCAGAAGCGCAGCCTGAGGTCGGCATCCACGAATGCGATCAGCGCCGGCATATTGTCGGTATATATCCGGATGGATTCCTCGCTTTCCCGCAGGGCCTCCAGGGTTCGCTTGCGTTCGGTCACGTCGGTAAACGAGGTCACGAACCCGCCGCCCGGCATGGGATTGCCCCGGATTTCGAGAATCGTCCCTCCGGGCCCGTAGCGCTCTACAGAATAGGTGGATCCCCGGCGCAGGTAGGCCATTCGCTTGGTTACATGCTCCTCTACGCTGCCAGGCCCGCACAGGCCACGCCGGGCGTTGAAGCGGATAATCTCCTCGATGGGCCGGCCGACCACGATTAAATCGTCCGGATACTCGAACAGTTCCAGGTAGCGGCGATTCCAGGCCACAAGGCGCATCTTTCCGTCGACCACACTGATGCCTTCGGAAAGGTTGTCCATCCCCTTGCGCAACAGTTCTTCGCGAAACTGCATCTCCTGGGAGGCCTGATCCAGGACTTCGAGCACCTGATCGGCACGCATCCCCCGGCCTGTCAGGGTTGATGCCACCACGGTGCGTGCCGAAGAGGCACCGATGACCGCTGCAAGTATCCGCTCGGCATGGCGCACAAGGGCGGGTTGGGCGGTTTCCCCCGGATCCGGGTCACGGCCCTGGCCCCTGGCGAATTCGGTAAAGGCCTGCCGGCATCGAGTCGGTCCGACGAAGCGCTCGACCAATTCCCGCATCTCGCGCACGGTTGTCCCCCCCGGCCGTGGTCGCATTTCCCGGTAGCCGGCCCAGTGGGCCGGCCCCACAAACGCACCAGCCTGAACCCGGTCTACCGAGCGCTCGCGGCCAAGCAGGGAACCGACTATCAGGCCCAGAACATTGCCACCCAGACTCAGCAGAACTCCGTGGGTCAGGCTGTCGAGTCCACCCAGGCCGAGCATGGCTTCCGGTGTTAGCCAGCCCAGACCCAGCAGCCCTTGTTCCAGGAGCTGGCTTCCGGTGTCTGCACCCCTCAGTATGCCGGGCAGCAGCAGGGTATAGGCCCAGAGCCCGAAGCCAACCACCAGGCCTGCCATGGCCCCGTAGCGATTGGCCCGATTCCAGTACATTCCGGCGATGATGGGGGGCGCGAACTGGGCCACGGCGGCAAAGGAAAGCAGGCCGATGGCCGCCAGGGTATCCAGTTCACCGAACAGGCGGTGATAGGCGTAGGCGGCCAGCAAAAGCGCCACAATGGTGGTGCGCCGGATGATCAGCAGCAATCGGGGCATGTTGCTGCCCACCCCCAGTCCAAAGGAGCGCATGCGCAGAAGGGCCGGCATGACCAACTCGTTGGAGACCATGGTAGACAAGGCAACGGTGGCGACGATGACCATGCCCGTGGCGGCGGAGAAACCGCCGAGAAGGGCCAGAAGCGCAAGCCCCGGGGCATCGGCGGACATGGGCAAGGTGATCATGAAGGTGTCGGCATCCACGCTTCCGTCGTCAAAGCGCACCATGCCGGCGATGGCGATCGGCACGATGAATGCCGAAATGGCCAGCAGGTACAGGGGGAACATCCAGCGAGCCTTGCGCACGTCCCGGGGATGAGTGTTCTCCACTACCGCCACGTGGAATTGCCGGGGCAAACAGAAAATGGCAGTCATGGCCAGCAGGCCAGTGGTCAGAAAGCTGAGGCGGATCCCGTCCATGGCGAATACATTGCGGATGTCCTCGCGCCGGTTCATCTCACCCAGCAGCCCCCCCAGCCCCTCGTGCATCCCCCAGACCACGAAGAAGCCCACAGCCAGGAAGGCCACGAGCTTGACCAGGGACTCG
Source organism: Wenzhouxiangellaceae bacterium (assembly GCA_007135395.1). GTDB lineage: Bacteria > Pseudomonadota > Gammaproteobacteria > Xanthomonadales > Wenzhouxiangellaceae > SLIZ01. Next base: position 25,412 of record SLIZ01000114.1, read on the forward strand.
AAGGCGATGGCCAGCATCAGCCCCGGATGATGCTCGGTGGCATCGATCTGGCGGGTGCCGAAAAGTATGGTGAAAACCGCCAGCAGCAGAGCCATTGCCAGGGCGGTGTCGTTCCACAGGGTGGTTGTCTCGGTGGCCCGGGCGTACTCGGCCATGGAATCGGTGGTCAGCAGGTGATAGCCCATGGCGATGGCCTTGAGCTGCAGGGCAATGTAGGGCAGCAGTCCGATCACTGCCACGATGGTCACGCACACCGCCAGGCCTTGTGTCTTGCCGTAACGTGCGGCAATGAAGTCGGCAATGGAGGTGATGTTCTGTTCCTTGCTGACCTGTACCAGCCGGATCATGAATCCCCCGAAGACCGTGAACACCAGTGCCGGTCCCAGGTAAATGGGCAGAAAATCCCAGCCGGATGTAGCGGCTTGTCCCACCGCGCCGTAGAAGGTCCAGGAGGTGCAATAGACTGCAAGCGACAGGCTGTAGATCACCGGCCGGCTGACACTCCGGTCGTCGGTCCGAAGACTGGCAGCCCGGTCTCCCCACCAGGCCAGGGCAAACAGGACCCCCACATAGGCCAGGGAGATACCCAGCAGCACCCAGCCGGGAAACACTAGGGGCTCCTGCAATCAGTTGTGGTCGGTGGAATCCGGGCGGGATGAGGGTCCATGATGTCAGTAACTACCACGGGTACCTCGGTCCCGCAAGCCGCCGGTAAATTGCCCAAGAGCCGGGAGCAATCTGGTGGGCTGAGTATTTCATGGCAGGTGACCTATAATTCGCGCTGTTTCAAACACGGGACCCGACATGCCGAGGCGCTGCTGATTGTCGGCCACACCGACAACGGCGGTAATTTCGAATACAAGCTCCACCTGTCCATGGACCCTGCCCGGGCTGCCCGTTCCCCCGGCAGCAGGTTCAGAGCACGTACCGCTGGGCCAGTGCCTTCTGGGCGGCACGGACGATACCGAAGGCCGACCGCAGGTAGCGTCGGTGCAAGCCGGACAACTCGTCGGGGTTGACCAGGTGGTCGGGACGTTCGCCGCGTTCGAATTGCCGGACCTGGTGATGAAGGCGCAGGTTGGCGATGAACCGGAAGGCGTGGATCAGGTCGTCGGCGTCCCGGGCATTGATGTTGCCGGCCTCGGCGGAGGCCTTCAGGCGGGCCTCGGTCTGGACAACCTGGATAGCCCCTTCCAGCGCCCGGACCCGGGCCAGGTCCACGATGGGAATCACGCCGCGCTTTTTGAGGTTGAGCCCCTGGCTCTGGCGACCGTCGCTTTCCTGGACAAAGCGTCGAAACAGCCCGATGGGCGGTGTATGGCTCATGGATTCGGCGGCCAGGAAGCGCCGGAAGATTTCCCGGTCCCGGGCCTGCCGAAGAACGGTTTCCTGCAGTCCGGCTCCAAGGGCCGGGTCCCCGTCGACCACTCGCAGGTCGAAAAAGATGCTCGATTGCATCACCGACTTCGGCTCCGGTTGCTGTATCCAGCCCTTGAAGGTGGATTGCCAGGCAGCCCGGGACATGCGCCATTCACCCATGGCCATGACCCCGCCGGGGCAGAAGACGTAGCCTCCGGCATCCAGCCCCCGGCATACCCGTTCGGCCATCTGGCGAAAGTATTCCCGACCGTCGGCGTCGGGCTCTTCGGCCAGAAGCAGGCCGTTGTCCTGATCGGTGACCAGCCCCTGTTCCATTCGGGCCTGGGAGCCGAAGGCCAGCCAGGCCCAGTCCATGGGAGGTGGCCCGAGATCGGCCTGCGCCAGGGCCAGCAGCCGTCGGGTACTGGCGTCGGTCAGCATGCCGGCTACGCGGCCGATCTCCGTGGCCTGGCTGCCGCTGGCGGCCAGCGAGGCCAGCACCCCCGGGCCGCGGCAGGCCACCTGGGCGACCTCCTCGTCAGACCCGGCCCGTTGGATGGCGCGGACCAGTTGCAACGGATGGGGAGATTGCTGGCGCAGCAGGTCGCCGGCGCTTATTACGCCGGCCAATCGGCCGCTTTCGTCGCAGACCGGCAGGTGATGGATTCCCAGCCGCATCATCTCCACCAGCGCATCGTTGATGGTTGATGCGTTCGATATGCGGGTCGGGTCCGGAGTCATCACCCGTTCAACCGGCGACTCGGGATCCACTTCACCAGCCAGTACCCGGTTGCGCAGATCCCGGTCGGTGACAATCCCGACCAGCCGGTCATCATCCACCAGGGGCAGGCAACTGATGCGGTGTTCGGCCATTCGCCGAGCGCATTCGACAATGGAAGTTTGCGGGCCGGCGGTGACTGGAGTGCGCAGTCCCAGCCCGGCGATGTTTGCCGGTGACGATTGATGCAGCGATCGCAGACGATCACCCGGACCTGCGCTGAAAAAATGTGCAACCTCCGGGTGGGCGGCAATCAGCTTCTGCAGGGGTCCAGGAGCCAGATACCAGCTTCGGGTGACCTCATCGGCGACGACCCGGTAGGGTGGGTAGTCGCTGTCAAGGCAAATGGCATGGCCGAAAAGCTCGCCCTCGCCCCGTTGCTCCAGGACCTGACCCTGTTCGTCTTCCAGCCGGACTGCGCCGTGATCGATGACGTAGAGGCCTTCGTCCTGTCCGGGAACGAAGCGTCCCACGGCTTCTTCTGCATCGAAGGTTCGAAGCTCGAAGTCACCGACGATGGCCTGGAGCGTAGCGAAGTCGAGCCCGGACAGGGGCGTGACGGTGGCAAGGAATTCGGGCCTTGGTTGTTCGGACATGGGTTCTGGCGCTCCGGTTGGGGATCGTCTAGTGGGCCACTAGTATTTGATCCGGGCGTGAAGGGTTGTGCGTGAAGCATCCCGGGCCTGGCCCAGGGTCTCGATTCCCCGGTCGCCCAATAGGCGGATCAGGCGCAGGAAGATTTCGGCGGTCACCCGGGCGTCTCCGAGTGCCGTGTGGCGTGCCTGGACAGTCAGTCCGAAACGTTCGGCAATGGACTCCAGATCGTGGGATTCCTGTTGCGGATGGACCAGCGCCGACAGCAGCAGGGTATCGAGCACCGGGTGGTTGAATTCCAGGCCCACTCGTCCCTGGACGATTTCCAGGCAGCGCATGTCGAAGGCAGCGTTGTGGGCCACCAGGACCGTATCGGCGCAAAAGGCGTGGAAGGCCGGCAGGACCTTCTCGATGGTCGGAGCCTCACGCACCATCTCCGGGGTAATGCCATGGATGGCAGTACTTCGCGCCGGAATGGTCTGGCGGGGACGGACGAGTTGGTCGAAACGCTCCTGGGCCAGCACCCGGCCATTGACGATACGAACCGCTCCGAGCTGGACGATCTCGTCACCTCCGGCAGGGTCAAGCCCGGTGGTCTCGGTGTCGAATACCGTGCAGTTCAGCCGGGCAAGCGGGGTGTCTTCAAGGGACCGCACGGCCTTGCTGTCGCCGAACAGATCGAAGTCGTAATACTCGGGTCGGCTGCCCAGGGGGCGGGCGGGCTCGTCAGTGGACACTTCCCGGGGTTCGGCCAGGGGCAGAAGCAAGCGTATCCGGATACGATTGCCGTCTTCGACCCGGTCAATCCAGCCGTCTCCGTCGTGTCGATCAAGAACGGTCCGTGGCGTCAGCCCCAGGGGGGAGTCGTCGCCGACATTCAGCGGCCGGTCCAGCCAGTCCGCCAGGATCCGGTCATCTCCCGCCCCGGAATAGAGAAGGTCAAGGCAGGCCCGGTTGCCGCTGCGGGTCAAACACAGACCCAGGTGCCGGGCATCAGTCTCATGGACGGCCCGCCAGGCCAGGTGAACGACAAGCTCGACCAGGCTGAAGCTTTCCACCTTCAGCCAGAGTGACTCGTCGATGGACTCCGACTCGGCCTCGAGACCAAGACGCTCTTCCAGGTTCTGGATGGCGGCCTCGACAAGGTCGGCACCTCGCATCTCTTCCAGCGGCCACCGGCTGGAAAGGTGACCCACCGGGGAATCGTGCAGGGATTCGATCCGCAGGCTCATGCCGGCTACTTCTTCACGGATGACACCGAGCAGTCGGGCCCGCAGCGGCTCGTCGATATCCGGATCTTCCAGCACCTCGATGGCGGCTCGGGTATTGGCCACGGCCTGGCGGCTGCCTTCGGTGAGTGCCTGGAGCTGCCGGTCAGTCTCCGCGTCGGCCTCGTATTCCTGGGTGATGTTCTCGATCAGCAGCACGTAGCCGGTAATCTCTGGTGCTTCCGGGGCGTCGGTTTCCGTCTCATCCGGGCCGGCCAGCACCGGGGTCATGTGTACCCGCAGCAGCCGTCCGGCGGCGGTCGTTGTGACAAACCTGGCCGAGGAGCTTTGCGGGTCGCGGGCCAGCCGGCGGCGAACGGATTCCAGGGCGTGATTGATCAGCCTGCGATCGATGACCGTGAGGATGGACCGGCCCAGGCCCATGAGCTCGGCGCCGTCAGAGAACTCGGGGTTTTCGACCAGCCGGCGAAACTGCCTTCGGGCCCGGTTGTTGTAGAGCAGAATGCGGCCTTCCAGGTTGCACACCACGACCGACTTTGTCAGCTCTGACATCAACGCGGCCAGCTGGCGCTTTTCGCGCTCGACAGCACGACTGGACTCGCGAATCCGCGTTTCCATCTCCTGTCTCAGCGCCCGATGTTCCTCCAGCAGCCGGTTGAAGGCCCTGGCAAGGGCCCTGGCCCCGGAATTGCCCCGGAGGCTCACATGGCTGCTGCCGTCGGATGTCAGCCGGGAAGCGGCCTCCTCGGCCATCCGCGCCGGCGCCTGTACGTGATGGGTTACCAGCCAGCGCACCGCCGGGGCGAGCATCAGCAGGAACATTCCGGAGGCCAGTATTAGCAAACCGGCCTGGGGTACCAGGACTTCCAGCAGCCGGTCCCGGTCTTGTGTGTCGGTGACCGCCCAAAGCAGCGCGGCCCCGGCGGTCAACCAGGCCAGCCCGGTCAGCCCGAGGCCGACCAGCAGCGCACCGACCCGCCAGTCCGGCCGTCTCATGATTTCTCTGTCAGCATTTCCCGGACCTTGTCGGCCAACTCCCGGGTGGAAAACGGTTTGACCACGTAGGCATCGGCGCCCATGGCCTGTCCCTTGGCGATGTCCGTGTCGCGCCCGCGGGCAGTGAGCATGAGAATGCGCATGTCCCGGAGTTCCGGGTCCGCACGGATTTCCCGGCAGACCTCGAAACCGTCCCGGCCAGGCATCATGGCGTCGAGAAGGATCAGGTCCGGGTGCCGGTCGCGGGCCAGTTCCAAAGCCTCGTTCCCGTCCCGGGCCACAAGTACCTCGAAGCCTTCCCGTTGCATCAGGTATTCAAGCGAGATCAGGATGTTGGGTTCATCGTCAGCGATGAGAATCTTTCGGGTCACCGGCTTTTCCTCCTGCAATTCGTAATCGAAATTTTCCACCGTGACGGGATCATGGCGAATCGGATTCGGTGCGGGGTATGAAGAACCCGAAGCATGCCCCGCTGCCCGGTTCGGAGTCGAGCCACATCCACCCGCCGAAGTGTTCCACGATCTGACGGCTGATGGGCAGACCCAGCCCGGTTCCGGCCGGCCGATCCGTGCCGCTGCCAGCCTGGCGAAACTTCTCGAATACCCGGTCCTGATCGGCCTTTGCTATCCCCGGGCCGTTGTCGCGGACCGATACTCTCACCCCGTCGGTTGCGTCACGGATATCCACCGTCACCCGGCCCTGGCCCTGCGGCACATGCTTGAGTGCGTTGGACAGAAGATTGATGAGAACCTGAACCAGCCGGTCAGCATCGGCCTGAACGTGTCTTACATGCTCATCACCGGTGAGTTCCAGTTCGGCCTCGTGTTCGGCAAAGCTTTCGCCCATGCTGGCCATGGCCCGATCAGCCACCTGGCGCAGGTCCACCGGCCCGATTTCCCACTCGGCATGGCCGGATTCGATTCGGGCCAGGTCCAGAATTTCACCCACCAGCCGGCTCAGGCGGCGGGCCTCTTCGACAATGATGCCCAGGAAGCGACGTCGCTGCTCGACCGGCATGTCCGCCTCGTCGAGCAGCAATTCGGCCATGGCCCGAATGGAGGTCAGCGGAGTGCGCAGCTCGTGAGTTACCGCCGACATGAAGTCGTCCTTGAGCCGGTCCAGGCTGCGCAATTCCTCGTTGGCCGCCTGGAGTTCGGCCGTCACTTTTTCCAGTGAGCGCTTCTTGTCCTCCAGTTCCCGGGACCAGGCCCGAACCCTTGAGGCTTCGTCGAGGATGCGCATGACATCTTCCATTTCCAGTGATTCCTCCTCGACCACCGATGCCACCATCACCCGGGCCGACGCGCTGCCAATGGCACCGGCCAGGGCCGTTTCCACTTCCTGGACCACACGGGCATCGGCGGGCATCTCTTCGTCCAGGTCGATCTGACTGTCGGCAGCGAGTTTTCCGAACAGATCCTCGGCCCTGGCGGGGCCGAGAAACCGACTGACCAGTCTTGCCAGATCGTCACTGCGGGCCGAGCCACGCCAGAACACCGGGGCCGATTGTCCGCCGCGTCGGAACACGTCCACGAAAAGCTGGGCCTGGCCGGTTTCCCGGGCCGACGGGCCACGGGCCACCGAGACCAGAACGTAGGCGGCGATGTTGGCCAGAAGGCTCCAGAAGAGTGAATGGGTCAGCGGGTCAAGTCCGGTGAGCCCCAGCAGACGTTCCGGGGCCAGCAACCCGATGCCGAAGGGGCCGGATTCAACAAAATCCATTGTCAACCATCCGGCCCGGGCAATCGAAGGCAGCATCAGGGTATAAATCCAGAGTGCAAACCCCGCCGTCAGCCCGACCAGCACCCCGTCCCGGGTCCCGCCTTTCCAGTA
>SLIZ01000107.1 GCA_007135395.1 Wenzhouxiangellaceae bacterium
CAGGGGAAGGGAAATGGAGGTGTGGCCAAGAGGCTAATTGGTTAACGGTTTCCGGGATCCGGTTTCCGGTTTTAACCAAAAAACGAACGAACCAGTGTGCCAACGAACCAGTGTGCCAACATGAACTTAATCCTGACGCTCCTTCTCCTCGTCCTGACGACCCCCCTCGCCGCCGAACCGGCCGACCACGAGGTGGCGATTTTTGCGGGGGGGTGTTTCTGGTGTATGGAGCCGCCTTATGACGAAACCGAGGGAGTGATTTCCACGACTTCCGGGTTTATCGGCGGCCATGTGGATAATCCGAGCTACCGGGAAGTGGTCTCGGGCGGAACCGGTCATACCGAGGCGGTCAAGGTGGTGTATGACCCGGGTCGTGTGAGTTACGAGGAATTGCTGCATATCTTCTGGCGCAACATCGACCCGGTGGCCGTCGATCGGCAGTTCTGCGATGTGGGGCCCATGTACCGCTCCGGCATCTTCTACCTGGATGACGAACAGCGCAGGCTGGCCCGGGAGTCACGGGACGAACTGGCCGACTCCGGCCGCTTCGACCAGCCCATCGCTACCGAAATCACCGAGGCCGGCACTTTCTGGGAGGCCGAGGAATACCACCAGGGCTACTACCAGAAAAACCCGGTGCGCTACCGCTACTATCGCTGGCGCTGCGGACGCGACCAGCGGCTGGAGGCGATCTGGGGGGATTGAAAGCAGGCTCAAGGCTCAAGGTTAATGGGCTAACCGGCTAACGGTTTCCGGGGCAACGAACGAAGCAACGAACGAACAAACGAGAAGTTAACCAGCGAACCAGTTGACGTGCCGTCAGGCGCCATCCCCGGCGCCATTGTCAATGCCTGTCCCGGTTTGCTTCTCCCCCGGGGTGCGTAAATCTGGGTGTCGCCTTACGGGCAGGTTACGGTTTCGCTTCACACTCGGCGAGCCTGGCTTGTGCCAGGCGCCGGAGCGGGTAGTCACCGGCACCGAATTCCTCGATGGCGCTGTCCCAGGATACATGGCCGGATTCGTTGTCGATGAACTCCAGGGTCAGACTGCCCCAGGGCAGTCGATCCACGTCGGCGGGATCGAAGTCTTCACCGTATGTGGCACCCACTGGCTGAATCAGGTTTTCAATGTGCAGGGTACTGCCTTCAAATTCACCGTCTCCCATCATCCAGGCCTGGTTTCCGCTGTCATCCGGGGAATAGGTGAACCAGTAGACGAGGCCGCGCCCGTCTTCGATCACTTCCACGACGAAGCCTTCGCCGGAGCGCTCCGGGTCGAACCAGAGGCCGGAGATCCATTGATTGTCGTGTGCGTTGTCGCAGGTGCTGCCAGCCAGCCGGGAAAGTTGGACCTGTTCGACTCCGAACACCCGATTGTCGGGTTCGACCTGGAAGCCGAAATGTGGCGGGGGATCGATCACGAAATCCGGAAAGTCATAGCGGCCGTGGACCACCCACTGCTTTCGGTCTTCGATCCGGTCGATTCGCATGGACCCCCGGTTAAACTGGTGGCCTGGCTCCGTCCCCTGTCCGAAACTGCCGTCCCGGGTTTCGAAAAAATCGAACCAGTCGACGAACGCACCCTGGCTGGCGCCATTGCCGAACTGCCAGCGCTGGCCACCCGCCTCGTCGTAGGTGAACGAGTAGACCAGGAAGTCGCCGTTGTCCAGCAGCATCTGCGTGAGGCCTTCGCCCGAGCGCGCAGGGTCGAACCAGGTGCCGCTGGCCGTCTTGTCCAGCATTTCCCGATCCGTCCCGAGGCAGTCGGCATCGAAACCGCCCCGGTGACGTTCGTCCACGAACGCTACCATCTCCGGGTCATCCGGAAATTCCAGGTCGTTCCAGCAAAAATCCAGGCCACCGCTGTACCGTCCCACATTCCGCGGGATCAGATGATCCCGGGAGAGCAATTCCCCGGGAATCGGCCCTTCGAACCGATTGTCGGACAGCAGCAGGCGGGGTATCTGCCAGGCGGGACCCGAATGTAGCCCGGGTTCAATGGCCAGCACCGCCGGTGCGATATCGCCGGCAAGGCGATTGTTCTGCAAATGCAGCTTGCTCAGGCTCAGGTTCGCCATCGACTCGGGAAGCGGTCCGCTGAGGCGGTTGTTGGCAAGCTCGAGCACCCGCACGGAAGCCAGCTCACCAATGAAATCCGGAATCGGGCCGCTGAGTTCGTTGTTGTTGATCGTGATGGTGGTGGTTTCAATTCTTGATGCCACCTGGACATCCGGCGGCGGGTCGAAGTCCGGCAATTCTTCGAATCGATTGTCATCAAGGAGCATGTACATCCTTGCCTGGTAGAGTGCCTGGGCGGGAACCGTCCCGGTGAACCGGTTCCGGCTCAGATCAACCCGGCTCAGCGTTCCATTGGGGTTGTCAAACACGGCTTCGGGCAATTCGCCCTCCAGCCTGTTTCCCTGCAGAAACAGGTCCCGCAGATAGGGCAGGGCGCCGATGGATTCGGGCAGCGTACCGCGCATGTTGTTCGCGCCGAAACCCAGCCGGGTCACGGTCGGGCCGATATCTTCCTCCGAACACCACACCCCCGACCAGTCACATTCCGTGCCTTCCGGCCCCAGCCAGCCGTCGTTGTAATCCCACTGGTCTCCGCCGGTGGATTCATGGAATTCGATCAGGATCTCCCGCTCCGCCTCGGAAACCTGGGCATGGGCCTGGCAGGCGAGGAATGCGGCGGCAAACAACAACGCAATTGGATGTCTCATGGTGCAAGCTTACTCCCCGGTTGTTACGATTCTGATCGTAAAGACTATCGCAGGAGCAAGCAGGAATCCAATCGATGGCTGACCGGGAGCCGGAAACCGGTCTCGCGCGAAGGAGCAAGGAGCAAGGAGCAAAAACATTGACTCTCGCAAAGACGCCAAGGCGCGAAGG
>SLIZ01000039.1 GCA_007135395.1 Wenzhouxiangellaceae bacterium
CCAGGGTTGGATTCATGCAAACCGTAACATATGGACGAGTTTCAGCGTAGGCTGTCATCCAATTCTGGAGAGCTCCGTAGCCGGATTGGCATCGACGACTTGTTTTCATGGAGGGGATTTTTTGTCGGCCAGGCCTGGCCGTGAAACACCCGGCACAATGCGGGTGTTTCACGACGGGGTCAGGTTCGGGCTTCGATCCAGCGGTCGACTTCACGCTCGAGCACATCCAGGGGCATGGAGCCACCGGTGAGCAACAGATTGTGGAATTCCCGGATGTCGAAGTCCTCGCCAAGCTGTTCTTCGGCCCGTTCGCGCAGTTCCAGGATCCGGAGCTGGCCGATCTTGTAGGCCAGGGCCTGGCCGGGCAGGACCATGTAGCGCTCCACCTCGGCGGTCACATCGGAGCGGCCTACAGGGGAGTTTTCGGACATGTAGTCGATGGCCTTCTCGCGGCTCCAGCCGAAGTGATGCATGCCGGTGTCGACGACCAGGCGAATGGCCCGCCACAGGTCCATGTAGAGCATGCCGTAGTACTGGTACGGGTCCTCGTACAGGCCCATCTCCTTTCCAAGTGATTCGGCGTACAGGCCCCAGCCTTCGACAAAGGCGGTGTTCATTCCGTGACGCCGGAAGGCAGGCAGGCCTTCCTGCTCCTGTTGCAGGGCCATTTGGAAGTGATGGCCCGGAATGGCCTCGTGGACGAACAGGGCCTCTGCCATCCACAACGGCCGGGATTTCAGGTCGTAGGTGTTGACGTAGAAGATCCCCGGACGCGAACCGTCCGGGGCAGGCGGCATGTAGGAAGCGGCAGCCTGTTCCCGTTCCCGGAATCGTTCGACCTTGCGAATCTCGAATTCGGCTTTCGGGCGGATGTCGAACAAGGGATCGAGACCTTCCTCGGCGGCTGGCCGCAGGGCCTCGTAGACTTCCAGAAGCTCTTCGCGACTTTCTGCAAAAAAGCGCGGGTCTTCCTTGGTGTAGTCGAAGTACTCGGTCATGCTGCCATCGAAATCGATCTCCTCGATCAGTGTCTCGATGCGTTTGTGCAGCTTACCGACCTGCTCCAGGCCGATTTCATGAATCTCCTCTGGAGTCAGGTCGGTCGTTGTGTGTTGTCGGGCCATCCATGCATACCAGTCCCGTCCCCCGGGAATGCCGTGCAAGCCATCGGTCTCACGGGCCTGGTCGATGTACTCGGATTCGATGAAATCATGCAGCCGGCGGTAGGCAGGAACCATGATTTCGGCAATTGCCTTTTCGTAGGCCTTGCTGATCCGTTCGGCCTCTTCATCTTCGATTCCCTCAGGCATGTTCCGAACCGGATTCCAGAAGGTGCTTTCGGTCGGGTCTTCGACGATTTGAGCCTGGAGCTGTCCCAGTACCCGTTCCATCACGATTTTTGGTTGAACCACTTCCTTTTCCATTCCCTCGCGCATGTTTTTCACAGCCTGTTTCGTCCAGTCGGAAAACCCTTCCATGCGTGCCAGGAAGTTGTCGTAGTCCTCGGCGGTATTGAACGGCTGGATATTCTGACCTGCGCCGAGCATAGCCATGATAGACGGCATGGAAAAGAACTGGTTCAGTGGAATCAGGTGACCGGGGATGTCACCGCCTTCCAGGAATGCCGATTGCTGGTAAAGAAAGATTTCCCGGTTGACCTGGTCTTCATGGCTTAGCTGGTCCGGATCGATGGCCTGGACCCTTTTCTTGTAATCCCGGGCGATCTCGAGGCTCTCTTCAATATACTCCGGAGCGATTTCGACCACGAATTTATCGTTAAAGCGATGGTCACCCTGGAAGGTAGCCATGATGGGCTGGCGCTTGAGTCCCAGCTCGTAGTGTTCGTCAAACAGAGCATGGAGCTTCTCAGCCTCGTCGGCCAGAACCTGGGTACTGGAGAACGACAAAATGGATGCAAGGGTCAGCAGAATAATGGGAAATCGCATGGGTCTGGTTTCCTTTTGGGTGGCGTTTCGATGAATTCCAGACCACGGTAACGATTGGGAGATTCTTGCACATCGCCCATAAGTCACGTTGTCCGCAATAACCGGTTGGAATCGACACCCAGGCTTGCTGCCGACCCGCACCAGCAAGGAGCCGGGAACAAGAAGTTGCCGGATTCGTCAGGGCCGAAAATCGGATTTCGGTTATGGTACTTACCCGTCTGATCGGTGCATCGAACCGACCTGACGAAAACAATAAACAAGGGAGAATTCAATTCATGAAGTTTCGATTGATGATCGCGCTGGCCGCCCTGGGTTTGTCGGGTCTGCTGGCCGCCGAGACCAGCATCACCTACCAGGGCCAGCTCCAGGACGCTGACGGCCCACATACGGGCCAGGTTGACATGGTGTTCTACCTCTACGATGCCCCATCCGACGGTTCCGTGGTGGGCCAGCCAGAAGAGGTGATGGATGTGCCGGTTGAAGACGGCCTGTTTCAGGTCAGCCTGGATTTCGGAAGCGATGCCTTTTCCGGTGGCAAGCGATACCTGGAGATCGTGGTCGAAGGGAACGTTCTCGACCCGCGCCAGTCGGTCAGCGCCGCGCCGATTGCCCTGCATGCGCTTAATGTTCCCGAAGGCGAGGAAATCTGGACGCTGGTCGGCAGTGATGCCGTTTACCTGGATGGCAATGTGGGTATCGGAACAGCCAGCCCGGAAGATCGGCTGCATGTGGCCGGCATCGTGCGCGCCGGTGATGGCCTTCGCCTGCCCGATGGGGAACTGGTTACCGGCATCGATGAACTGATCGGACCAGAGGGACCAGAGGGACCAGAGGGACCAGAGGGACCGGAGGGACCGGAAGGCCCGGAAGGCCAGCAGGGCGAGCAAGGTGATCCGGGACCGCAGGGTGATCCGGGGCCTCAAGGTGATCCAGGACCTCAGG
>SLIZ01000237.1 GCA_007135395.1 Wenzhouxiangellaceae bacterium
CCCAGTCGCCCGAAAGGCCCACGGACGCCCCGACCACATCGGCGCCCGGGGAGAAGGTGACATTGCGGGCACCATCCAGTGAGCCCGACAGGCCGCCGGCAATCTCGATATCGGCGCAGCCCAGCTCGATCTGGCCGGACCCGCTGGAAATGCTCGAGCCGTTGCCGATCACGACTTCGCCGGCACCGGCTGGCCCTGCCACGAGGGCCAGGGCCACCAGCCAGAAAAACGGGGTTCGGGACCGGGCGGACCGGTCGTTCAATGGTTTGCTTGGCACTGGTTTTCATCCCCTGCGGACAGGCCGCATCGTTTTAATAAATGTTATGACGGGGTCAGTTCTGATTCCCTCTTATCACTGGTAAGCCGTTTTTTGCCCCGAACAGTCTCATCCGTGTGCTATCTTTTTCCCAAATCCACCCAGAATACGGGCCCATGAGTGGCGATTTTCCGGATCCAGTCGACGTAAAAGAACCCACCGAGGAAGACATTACGCGGCTGCTGGTCCAGTGGCAGGCCGGTGACGAAGGGGCGGCAGAGTCGCTTTCGGAACTGATTTACAGCAACTTGCACCGTCTGGCCGTCAGCCACATGCGGCGGGAAAGTCGCCAGCTTACCCTGCAGCCCACCGCCCTGGTCCACGAGGTGATGGAACGTCTGCTTGAAAAGCCGCCCGATTGCCTGGACCGAGATCATCTCTACGCGCTGGCCGCCCGCATGATGCGTCATTTTCTGGTCAATCAGGCTGAAAGCAGAATGCGTGAAAAGCGCGGCGGGGCGGCGGTCCATGTCCAACTGGAAGATGAGCATGCCTCGACCAGAAGCATCGACGTGGATCTGCTCGCACTCAACCAGTCCCTTGAAACGCTGGGCGAGTTTGATCCGCGCAAGCGCGATATCCTGGAGCATTTCTATTTCGGTGGCCTCACCTACCCGGAAATTGCCCGAGTAACGAGCCTGTCGCGGGCAACCGTGCATCGCGAGCTGCGTCTGGCCCGTGCCTGGGTAGGCGCCCAGCTCGGTACAGGCACGGTCTGAGCCGCGCGTGGAGACCGTTCGCTGGCAACGCATTCAGGCACTTTTCGAATCGGCGCTCGAACATCCCGTCGACGAGCGGCGAAAATGGTTGCAACGCGCGTGTGCCGATGACCCGTCGCTGGTTACCGAAGTCGAATCCCTGCTCGAAGCCGACGAGGCTGATGACGAATTGGCCGAGCGGGTCAGTCGGTCCGTTGAACACGAACTGGGCGCGGTCAGACTGGAGTCCGGGCAGAAAGTCGGCGCCTATACCGTAGACGGGCTGCTGGCCACCGGAGGAATGGGGTCGGTTTACCGGGCCCGGCGCAGCGATCGGGTTTACGAGCAGTCGGTGGTTATCAAGGTTGTCGCCCTGCCGCTCAGCGATGAACTCCACGAACGTTTCCGGCGCGAGCGCCAGATTCTGGCCGACCTGAGCCACCCCTACATCGCCCGCCTGCTCGACGGCGGTACGCTGCCCGGGGGGGCGCCCTATCTGGTCATGGAATATGTGCAGGGTCGAGATATAGCAACCTACTGTGACCGGCATCAGCTCGACCTTTCAGCCCGGCTGGCGCTTTTTGCCCGGGTTTGCCAGGCCGTTCAATTCGCCCATGCCAGCCTGGTTATCCATCGCGATATCAAGCCGGCCAACGTGCTGGTCGATGATTCCGGAACACCGCGCCTGCTCGATTTTGGCATCGCCTCACTGATCGAGGCTGGGGACGACAGCGAGACTCGTCCCCGGGGCAACGCCGACAATCGCCTGACCGGCGCCTATGCCAGCCCCGAGCAGAAACGTGGCCAGCCGGTGAATACCGCCTCGGATGTCTACAGCCTGGGTGCATTGTTGTATCGATTGCTGACCGGCCATGCCCCTCGTTTCGACACCCCGGCCACAGTGGCTCCGCCTTCTGCATCGAAAAGCTGCTCCGGCCTGGCCCGGGCCGGGCGGGTCATTGAGGCCGACCTTGACGCTGTTGTTTCCAGGGCACTGGCTGAAGATCCGGATCAGCGGTATACGACGCCCCAGGCGCTGGTCGATGACCTGCGCCGCGTCCAGCACCTGCGCCCGCCCCGCGCCCTGCCGGTCGGACAGCTCGGTCGACTCAGTCGATCTATCCGGCGCAATCGCCTGTTCAGTGCCGCGCTTGCGACCAGTGCAATTCTGGTCCTGGCATTTCTTGTCAGCGTGACCTTCCTGGCCTTTCACCTGGACCAGGAGCGCGACCGTGCCCTGATGGCCGCTGAAACCACCGAGCAGGTAGCCGATTTCGCGTTTGCCCTGTTTGAAGGTGCCGACCCGGAAGTCAGCGGGGACGAGATCCCCAGCGCCCGTGAATTACTCGATCGAGGAACGGTACGCATCCAGGAGGCTCTCATCGGCCAGGAAGGCATCCGTGCGCGACTGCTGCACCACATGGGCAAAGCCTACCAGGGGCTGGGCCAGTTCGAGCAGGCTCGCGATCTCATGACCGAAGCGCTTGTACAGGTCGACACGGACGATGAGTCCCTGTACTGGTCCCTGATGGTGGACCTGGGCGATGTGGAACGGACCCTCGGGTTACGCTCTGTTTCACAGGAAAGGCTCGAAACCGTCATTGAAAATCTTGCAGATCGCAGCGACTTCCCCAGCCAACTGGCCAGCGCCTACAACAACCTTGGCATCCTGGCCGCCGAACAGGAAAGGTTCGAACGGGCCGAGGCACTCGCCCGGCAGGCACTGGCAGTGGATCTGCCGGCCAGCGTCTCGCGCGAAGAGCTTCACGGAAGGTTTCGCCATAACCTGGCACTGGCCGTTGGCCGACAGGGCCGCCACGATGAGGCAATCGAAATGCTCGAGGAGATTATTGCCACCAAACGCCGGGTTCTCGGCCAGCCACATCCGTCGATCATGCGCTCGATGGAGGTACTGGCCGGCAACCATCGCATGCGCGGCGATCTTGATGCGGCCGCAGCTCAGTTCAATGAATTGCTTGAGCAGGCCCGCGGCATTTATGGCGATCCTTCCACCATAGGGGCACGCCTGTACAACTCGCTGGCCAATGTTCATCACGACCGGGGGGACTACGCACGTGCCGAGTCAGCCTACCAGCGCGCACTGTCCTTCCACGACGCCCGGCCTGAACACAGCCCCCTGGCGCATGCCCAGGTAGTCAACAATCTTGCCAGCCTTTACGAGGACCGCGGCAGCCTGGCACTTGCAGAACCATTGTTTCGTCGGTCGCTTGCCATGCGACGCGAACTGGCCGGTGACGAGGACATGCTCGTCATCCATGCCCGGGGCAACCTGGCGCGCATGTTGATCAAACGTCATCAACTCGATGAAGCTGAAACCCTGCTTGATGAGGTCAGGGCCGCACTGGCGCAGCATTTCCCCGACAACCAGGTCCGACAGTTGCAGCTGGACTGGCAGTACGCACTACTCGCCGCGGCACGAGGAGATACCGAGCATGGTCGGGAGCAAATGCAGTCGGTGATCGTTCAGATAGAGGCTGATTACCCCGACCGGAGTGCAATGCGTTCAGCCGCCGGGCTGGATGCAGCCCGGCTGGACCTGCAATCCGGTGCCTTCGATCAGGCTGCCGACCGCGCAGAAAAAGCCCTGATGATGATGCGTAAAATTCATTCTCCAGACCATCCTGCACGACTCCGGGCCAAGGTAGTTCATGCCCAGGCTCTGGCTGCCCAGGGCAATAGGGCCGACGCGTCCGTTTCAGTAATGGCGCACTGGCCGGTGCTGGTCGAAAGATTCAGCCCGGATTCTCCGGAAATCTCTGCGGCCAGTCGCCTGGTCGTTAGCGAATGACCGCACTTTTCCAGTGGATCTTCCCGACCTTACCTTGGTTGGTCCACCCTTTGCATCAAGGCTAAAGCAAGGGATCTGGTACTGTTATTCTGCAAGCCGGCTATTTCCAGCATTTAACCTTCATGCAAGTTTGACGTACAAAGTTGAGAGAAAATCCATGAAAGATAAACTTCAACTACCCCTCTTCTTGCTTCGTGCAAGCGTTTTTATTGTCATGGCCATGTGGTCACTGGACAAGATCCTGATGCCCGACCACGCCGCAGCCGTATTTGAGAACTTCTATTTCATCTCCGGCATGGGAGCCGGAATCCTGCTGGCAATCGGCCTGATTCAACTGGCCATCGAAGTCGCTTTTCTGCTGGGCCTGTGGAAGTTCTGGACCTATGGCTTCGTGCTGGTTACCCATGCCATTTCGACCCTTTCTTCCTGGCAGCAGTACCTGGATCCGTTCAACAACATGCTCTTTCTGGCAGCCATCCCCATGCTGGCGGCCTGCATCGCGCTATTCCTGCTTCGTGAGGAAGACAGCATGCTCACATTGAGCCAATCCAGATAGCAGTCTTGTGGAAATTGGTTGTGAAGCCGAATCTGCGTCTTTGGCACAAGAACAAGGCGGCCCGGAGGCCGCCTTGTTCAGATCAGAAAAGTACCGTTGATCAATCGCCCCCGGACACGTCTGGCGAAGTCTCGAAGCGGTCTCTGAATATTCCCATGCGGGCGACAACCTCGTCGAAGTTGTTGTCCGGATTCGGATCGAGGATGTCCTCCGGCGGTTCGACCATAACCGAACTGGTCACTCCTTGCTCAAGGGCGCCGCCATCCAGAGTTGCTTCGACCAGGTAGGTTACAGAAGTACTTGATTGCAGGTCGACCAACTCGGCAAGGTCGCCAGTGCCAGACGATACGCAACTTGCACCATTTTCAGCAGCGCAGGTCCACTCGATCTCGCTAGCGCCCTCTCCCATCATCGAGACCACAGCGGCACCTTCCACATCAGCCGGCCCCAGGTTCACAACCTCCACCACATAATGCCCACGGTTATCAGCGGAAATGGAATCAAGTTCGATGGAGATACCAAGGTCAGCCTCGCCATCGGATTGAGTACCGTTACCGGACAGTGACACCACAAGAGGGCTGTTCTGGCCGTCATGTTCAATAATCAGGTCGGCCGAGAAGCTGCCCATTGAATCCGGCTCGAAGCTGACAGCGATCTGCGCGTCACTGTCGGCCGGAATCACCAGGTCAGCCTCGAAATCGGTATCGAAGACATCATCACCATCCACGGTCATGCTGGTGACGATGATGTCGGCTTCGCCCACGGTGCCTTCGTTGATCAGCTCAAGAACCAGGGTGCTTTCATCGTCGACCAGAACCGAACCAAAGTCCAGCGTGTCGGGGTTGGCTGACAGAACACCTTCAGCATCAAGGTCGGGGAAGAACTCGCCGTCACCTTCATAGACCTCGACAAAGCGCCAGCTTGCCGGGAAGGATGAAGCACCTGCTGACGTGGATATGATACCCACGGCCAGGCCGTTCGTCTCATCGGTCAGCCAGGCACTGGGGATTGAGACCGGATCTCCGGCCTGCTCGCGCTCTCCACGCACGCCGTCGGTGGTAATCACGTAGCTCGCCGTGACGGTCAGGGCGATTGGGTCAGGATCTATCACCAGGTACAAGTCAACATGATCGGCAACCAGGATGGGTGCATTGATCGACTGTATGTCGAAGTCACCAGCCTCTTCCATGGTGAACTCGATCCCGCCATTACCGTCATTCGCGCTGGTGACCAGCTTGATGTAGTTGTCCTGATCACCATTGCCGATAAACATCCCCATGGATTCGGCGTTTTCCGGCGTGAACCCGGCAAAGGGCGACATGATCCGGGTGCGGGCAGTGAAAACATCGGCCTCAGCCGTGATGTTGACACCGAAATGGAAGGCATTTTCCTGGTTGTTCTGGGTGCCCAATGCATCTCCGGTCGTAACTTCCTCCACGGTGAAGACGCCTGCCGCACCACCAGGAACCAGCTTGTCCGGATCAAATTGACCAAAGATGGATATGGCGTCGGTCGGATGAACCATGTGACCGGTGAAGCCAGGCGCGCTCCAGGCGCTCATGCCACCCATATCGCCGATTACATCGCTGGTCCAGGCCACCCGATGGGGCAGGTTCGTTCCGAGACCATTGGAAGGATCGAAATCGAAGGTATCGTCTTCGTTCAGGATCCCGTCTCCATCAATGTCAGAGTCATTGATATCAGAGACGAAATCCTGGTCAAAGTCGGGAGGCACCTGGGAGGGATTGCAAGGATCCAGGCCATTGTCGATCAAATCGCCATAGGTGTAGCCATTGGGACTGGTGTCGTCCGGATCCAGGTTGTCCGGGTCACATTCGTAAAAATCGTTGGGTTCGAAAACAGTGATGCTGCCATCGAAGAACTGACCAATCCAGATCGTTCCCGGAAACGGGTCCGCATCGCCCTGGGCGGTCACGCCCAACGGGCCACTCAATCCGGTGAACAGAACTTCCTGGTCGAGGGCTTCATCACCAGTGCTGTTGAGTTGAACGCGCAACACCTGGCCGTCCCATGTGGTTGCGATGATGTTGCCGCTCATGGCCTCGCTGAAGTTGCTGGCAGTGTATTCAGCCAGACCGTTGGTGGAGGCATCATTTGTGGTCAACGACGAGTCCTCGACTTCCGGGATCTGGTAAATGCATTCGACAGAGCTTTCCATGCCTTCGGGGATCGGTGACGCCCCGTCGAAGGTGTTGTCCCGGTTGGCACGGGTGGGATTGGGGTGACCGCCGTAGTACCCCTGCGCGTCGATATAGTGAAGCCCGTCCGGGTGCTCTGCACTGTTGGACTCGCTGTTCGTATTGAGGCAGTCGCCGGCTGGGCCCTCGTTGATCGGGAGACCGCCCCATCCGGCGTTGGGTCCATTGTCCCAGGCATAGAGCTTGCCTGTGCTGGTCAAGAGTGCGTCGTAGGGATTGCGAAAGCCGGGCGCATGAACCTGAACTGGCCCGTTTTGCACCAGCATGGCCTGGTTGGCACCAAACTGGCCGCCGAACACATCGCCCTTCAGGGTCGGAATGTCGTAGGTGGTCTCTCCGATTGCGTTGAGGTCCACTGAAATCACCGCCGCCGAGTAGGCATATTCCGGGAGATTGCCGAAGATCGAGGATGGGGCACCCATGTTGGTATGGCCGCCCATGGCAACGTAAAGCACTCCAGCATCCGCATCCAGCGCCATCCCGTTGGGCAGGTGGTCGTGCTCCGAGCGCGGCAGGCTGCGCACCAGATCGAGCTTTTGCCACTCCGTACCAGTCCAGGTCAGTCGCGAGACAATCCCGGAGTTGGTGTCCGCATCAGGGTCGTCGATTCGTGGATCACTGCTGGTCACGTACAGCACCGGGTTTTCCGGCGTACCGGCGGTAATCATGCCGGTGACATTTCTCTCTATCGCCGAAAACGGTGTGCCGTCGTCGTTGTGGTTGGGGATGGTCCGGATCAGATCGATGACCTCGAAATCCAGCACCAGATAATCCCCGGTCTCATCGTCGCGCTCAATCTCGAAGGCATAGATAAAACCTTTCAACTCGCTGACATACAAGCGTTCGTCGGGTCCAAACTCCACCTGGGTCGGGTTGAGGCGCTGGGTAATGGTCTGGGAACTGAAGGAGATTGGTGCCGAATCCGGGTCGAAGCCAGTGCCGGCAAGCGAGATCGTAACCGGGCTGTTGGTGCCGGTGTGGACAATGGAAAGCGATCCTTCCTGTGAACCCGTGGTCTCGGGGCTGAAAGTCACCTGAGCGGTCATCTCTTCGCCCGGGTTCAGTGCCGATCCCGTGGTGAGATCGGTGCTGAAATCGTCATTGTCGATGCTGACATCGGTGATGGTTATTTCCGGGTCACCGTCGCCGCCCAGGTTGTTCAGGGTAACTTCCCGGGACCCGGAGGAGTCAATGCTGACATCACCGAAATCCACACTTGCAGGCGTGACTGAAAGAACATCCGGCTGCTTGCCAAGGGCGACGATCTCGAGACCGTTGACCAGGGTGTTCTCCACATCGTGGATGAACTCAATTTCAATGACACCGTTGGAGACGACCTCAAAAGTACGAACAGTTCCGACCTGGTGACCGGCCTCAGCCGACAGGTCGATACCGCTGATGACAGTGTCTCCGTCGATCTTTATATCGAAGACCCGCTCGCCGGGTTCGGATGTTCCATCCCAGCCATTCATCAGGTAGACACGGATTTCCACAGGCGTAGCCTCAGCCACAGGGAACTGCCAAAGCATCTCGGGCGCTTCCAGCGAATCCCAGCGCTCGGTCTGAAAGATCTGGGTGGGTGTGGAAGTTGGTACGGTGGCCTCGACATTCTGGACAGGGAATTCACCGGTACCGTCTCCACCCGCTGCAAGATAGGGAGAAGGTGAACCGGGGGCATCCTCGCCCCAATCCGGACCACCATCGATAGCAGCGACCTGCTCACCGCCCGCGTTGACGCGGTACAGCACCAGGGGAATACCGGTTCCGTTGCCGTTGGCATCCAGATAAACCAAAGAAGTGACATTCTTGCCGTCTGTGATCACCAGGTAGGCAGAGTGTGGATCAGTGCTGGATTCATCGAATTCGATGTCAAAGTCAGTGCTGGTGCCAGGCGCGATGGTGATTGGTCCAGGGAAAGCTTCAGCCAGATTGAAGGCTGAGCTGCCGGCAATCGAGAGACTCTTGATGACCGCCGCCTGGTTACCGCCCTCGTGGCTCAAAGTCACCGATTCCGTGTCTGATTCAAACTGCACGCTCTCCGGCCCACCAATACTTCCGGCAGTGAGTGCTCCGCTGGCCGGGCTGGTCTGACCATCCAGGTACAGCGCCTCCAGCGGAAGCTGGGAGCTGCCGGGACCCCCCTGTATCGGCGAACCGCCGACCACATAGAAGCCTCCGTTGGATTCGATGGCCTGGGTGGCGTGACGGGGTGTGAGCATGTCGACCAGGTCGTTCCATTCTCCCGTGACCGGGTCGAAGGCCTGGGTTTCGGCGTGGGCGTCCGATTGGGCATCGCTTTCACCACCGGCGATCACGATCTTGTCACCCAGGAGTGCCGTGGCTGCCGCTGAACGCGGCGGGTCAAGGTCGGACTGACTCGGCAGTGTGGTCCATAAGTCGGAGCCGATGTCATAGACGTCCACCTCTGGAATGTTCGGCCCCAGGGTGACGTTGGTACCGTCTCCGGATTGGCGACCACCGACCACGTAGATCTGGTCGTCATAAAGGGTGGCGAATACATGGTCCCGGGCATGGGGGATATCGCCCAGGGGCGTGACGTCAGCAGTAGCTGGGTCGTAAACATCGACCAGGGTGGAATGGGGACCCAGGTGGCCGTTCTCGTTGCCGCTGATCCAGTAAATCAGGCCATCGTGAACTACCGCCCCGCTGCTGCCGCGCAGGCGGTCCTGGGGTAACTCCGGTCCCGTGATCCACAGATCGGCAAGGGGGTCGTAAATGAAAACATTCTCAACTGGATCCTCACTTGGAAAGTTGCCAGTCATCGCACCGATCACGTAGATCAGACCGTCCAGCTCCACAGCCTGCAAATGGTGCAAGACGATCGGCGAAGAAGCGCCGGTACTCCAGCTTTCCGTATCCGGGTCATAGATGCGGACCGCCAGGGTCTCGCGCCCACCCAGGACATGAAAGTTCGGCCCGGCCTGCACAAACGCGCCTTCGTGACGGGTTTCGTTGAAATCGTCATTAATCAGCAGCCATTCGCCTGTCCCGCGTTCGGCTTCGAACTCTGTTCCAGCCACTGCCGTAGCGATGAGGCCCAGCCCGCATATCAGCCAGAAGGAAGCTACCAGAAGTGTAGCGCTTGTAATCTTGTTCATCCTTGTCCCTGTGTTTTTGATTGCATGAGTGATAGCCGGGAGATATTCAAGTACTGTTCGTGAAGGTTCGAGCGATTCCGTACGTGTAATGCCGCGCTGCCAATCCACCGAAACGCCAACCCTGCTGCATGCATGTCGGGCACAACAGGGCGCCGGTTGCTGGTGGAGGAGCCGGCAAGGAATTCATGCATTCAAAATAGGCTGCTCTGAATTTGTTCTCTGTTCGTTTTCACACACAAGAACGAGTACGTCAACAAACAAGACATCCTGATTGCCGGATAAAGGGGCGTAGGCATAGCGGGTGACTCTGAATAGTCGCGTCCGGCTCGATGCAGCATCGAGTTTCATCGGCGAGGATCCTATATATAAAGCCTTGATCCCCGAGCGGATAGCAGTGCAAATGTGCGGTAGCGAACAGTTCAGGCCGACACAGAACTGGCACCATGAACTCCGGCAGAGAGGCCAACAGGATGTGTTGCTCCGGGCACCTTACCTTACTGGAAGCGGCTCCCGGTATTCGCGATCACCGAAAAGGTCCACAGTGGCCATGTTGGCCCTTATCAACAACCAATGCGAGGCTGCAGGAGGCCATCACATGTCTGGAATTCTTGGGTCGGCCGGTACGATTCCGGCTGCACGCGCGCTTATGCTAGTGATTTTCGCCATGACGGGAGCTCAGCAAGCCCTGGCGGAGACATTCATCGTCAACTCAACTGCCGACAATCCCAATCAGTCATTCAGCGAGGCCTGCGATACCGGGGAAACCGTTGGCTCCGAACCTGAGTGCACTCTCCGGGCCGCCATACAGGCAGCCAATTTCAACGATCAGATCGCCGCTGATATTCACTTCGATATTGCCGATTGTCCCGGGAATATCTGTGTGATTGAAATTGCCACTACGACAGGTGACTTCGGCAGCCTTCCCGACATTCAGAGTCCGATTCAAATCGATGGCTCCACACAGCCGGGAAATGAAGATGTGTGTCTGCTGGATATCCCGAATCGCCCAGCCTACCGGATCGTACTTCAGGGCGAAGCTTCCGGAATCGGGTTGCGTATGATGCCGGGTGGCGAGGAAACGATAATCCGCGGGTTGAATATCCGCAATTTCGCAAATGCGATTGACATCATCGATTCTGGCGATAGCCGGGTTGAGTGCAATTACCTTGGTACCGACGAGACAGGAACCGCGCCCGGCCCGGGGAACCTGGCCTACGGTGTTTTAATAGCTTGTAACAGCCCGGGAAACATTATCGGTGGGCCCGACCCATCTGATGGCAACCTGATCTCGGCCAACGGCATTGATGGTGTCAAGCTGTTTGCCGGATTCACTTGTAACCCGGAACCGATAGACAACATGCCGACAGACAATGCAGTACTTGGAAATCAGATCGGTACTGCCGCAGATGGTATTACCCCACTTGGAAACGAAAGCCATGGCATTGCGCTGTTTGGCGGCTCGGGTGCCGACGGCAATTTCATCGGTGTTCTACAGAACGGCACCACAGTTCATGGTAATGTCATTGGCGCCAGCGGCAATGCCGGGATCTGGCTCGACAGCTCACCGAAAGCAA
>SLIZ01000211.1 GCA_007135395.1 Wenzhouxiangellaceae bacterium
AGACCATGGACTACGTCCGTCACCGGCTGGCCGTGGCCGGGGCCCCCAGGTGTCCTTTTACCGGTCCGGCACTGAAGAAAATTTTCAGCGTCTCCGGAGGCGTGCCCAGGCTGATCAATATCATTGCCGACCGGGCGTTGATGGCCGGCTACGCCCGGGATCGACTGCAGGTTGGTCCACGACTGGTCGGTTCAGCCGCCCGGGAAGTGCTCGGCGAAAGAATTGGCACCTCCAACCGATGGGCCAGGGGTGTCGTGGCCGCCGTGGCCCTGGTCGTCGTGCTTGGTGCCGGCGGCGGTATGGCCTGGCTGCTCGGTCAGACAAGGGTCACGGAACCGAAGATGGAAGTCGCGGCCATGGAACTGCTGGAAGAAACCGATGCCCGGCAGGCCTTCGCCGAAGCTGCCGGACTGTGGCGCGGCGGCACTGCCGGGCGCTTTGAACGGGCATGCAGCGAAGGCATGAGCGATGGATTTGCCTGTCAGGTCGAAAGAGGAACCTGGGCGGCTATCGAACGCTTCAATCATCCGGTAATCTTGAGACTCAGCCAGCCCGAAGGCGCCCATGTACTGCTGGTGGGCATGGATGGGAGCCGGGTGGGACTGCAGCAGGACGGCAACCTGATCGTTCTGGGGAGGTCTGACCTTGAAGATCGATGGAAAGGGGATTTCCTCGTGATCTGGCCCGACGACGGACAGGTCTTTCGCCCCGGCGACCAGGGGCAGGACATTGCGGATTTGCGGGAACTCGCAGCCGGTGTGGCCGGTCCTTCCTTTGAAGGGGGCGCCGGGGAAGACTACGACGAGGAGTTTACCAACTGGGTCGAGTCCTTTCAGCGACACCATGGCCTGGTGGCAGACGGTATCATCGGGCCATCGACCCGTTTGTTTCTAACAGTACCCCAGCTCGACCGGCCAGGCCTGTTGCGCGACCTGGGAGGAGACCAGTGAATGTCCTTTATTCTTGATGCCCTGAAAAAGTCAGACAAGCAACGCAGCCTGGGTCAGCCGCCGGGGCTGGATTCCCCGGTTGAAGGGGGAACGGGACACGGCCGTGGACTGATCTGGGCAACCGGGCTGGTGCTGCTTGGCCTGGTGCTGGTCAGTACCCTGGCCTGGCGGGAGTGGTCGGGTCATGGATTGCTGGGAATGGCCGGAATCGTGGATACCCCGGAGGTGACCGCTGCAGGGGAAGATCCGTCCCCCGGGCCGGACGGGGCTCCCCTGGTTGAATCCGACCCGGACCCGGTGGAAGAACGTGGCGAGCCCGATGCCCCGGACCCGGCCGAACCCGTCGTGGCCGATGTGGATGAACCGACGGCGGATCGGCGTCGGGGCAGGGAAACCGAACAGGCCGATGACGCGCCGGCTGTGCAATTGCCGGATACCTCCAGACGCCGTGATCATGCTGCCCAGCGGGAAATGACCGCCGAGGAAGCCCGCCTGGCCGCCCGGCGGGAAGCCCTTGAGCGGGCAGAACTGGAAGCCGAGCGGGAAGCCGAGGAACGCCGCGCGGAACTGGAAGCACAGGAGCGCGAGCAACGCCGGACCCGGGAGCGGCTGGCCTCGATCCCGGATCCCGGGGAGCTCGAGGAAGAAGGCACCCGGGAACCCCCCGAGTCTCCCGGACGACGGCCCGCCGAGCGGCCCGGAGAGGCGGCGATAGGAGAGCCGGATGCCGTTGAAGGCACGGATGATTTTCAGCCCGATCGCCGGGCCTATGTGGAGCGCTGGGAGCTTCCACCCGGGGTTCGCCGGGATCTGCCGGAACTCAAGCTGACCATGCATGTTTACTCCCAGGACCCGGACAGTCGCTTCGTGCTGGTCAATTCCGACCGGTTCCGGGAAGGCGAGGAAGTGGCACCCGGGGTTCATCTTGCCGAAATTCGCCGGGAGGGTGCGATCCTGGATTACCAGCAGTATCGGTTCCTCCTGACCCAGTAGCTCATGACCCGGGACTGGGATTCGCCCGGGGGGGCGGTGGTAGTGCCCTGGGTACTGCTGATTCTGGCGGTCGTCTCGGTTGTCATGATGATCCTGTTCAGCCTGCTGTCCAGTGAGGGCCAGGCGGTCTGGATCCAGTTCTGGGGTTTCGAGCCTGCCCGGGTGATGGAACGCCTGGCCATGCCGCCTTCCACCTGGTTGTCCGAAGATCTTTCGGGCCTGCTCACTGCGCTGGTCGTTCACGCAGGGTGGCTCCACCTGCTGGGCAACCTGGCCTATCTATGGGTCTTCGGGATTCCGGTTGAGCGGGTCGTCGGGCATTGGGGAATCCTGCTGGTCTTCGTGCTGCTTGGTGGTTTTGCCAACCTCTGCGTGGCCTGGCAACTGGCAGACATGACCACGCCGGTCATCGGCGCCAGCGGTGGTGTTTCGGCTGTGATCGGGGTCTACCTGGGCCTGTTCCCCGCCCGCAACATGGGCCTGTGGTTACCGCTGGGCCTGTATTTGCAGTTTGCGCGCATACCCGGCATTCTGGTTATTGGAAGCTGGTTTATCCTGCAGCTTCTCTACACGGTCTTTGGCCCCGTGACCGGTGCGGTTGCCTGGTGGACCCACGTGGTGGGCTTTCTGGCCGGCCTGGTGATTGCGCTGTTCCTGCGCCTG
The DNA here is from genome assembly GCA_007135395.1 of Wenzhouxiangellaceae bacterium. Classification (GTDB taxonomy): domain Bacteria; phylum Pseudomonadota; class Gammaproteobacteria; order Xanthomonadales; family Wenzhouxiangellaceae; genus SLIZ01. The sequence goes on from SLIZ01000211.1 coordinate 2,607, forward strand.
TTTTCCAGCGGGATTCAAAGGCGAATCATGGAGTTTCGCAACTGAAGCACGAGTCTATGGAATCGAAGCTGTACAAGGTGGTTTTCCTCAATCAGGGCAAGGTCTACGAGCTTTACAGCCGTGGCGTGGGGTCCAGTGGCCTGATGGGGTTTGTCGAGGTCTCCGACCTGGTACTCGATACCGGCGAAGGGGTAGTTGTCGATCCCACCGAGGAACGAATGCGTGACGAGTTCGGCCAGGTGGAAGTCCTGTACCTGCCCATGCACAGCGTCATCCGGGTCGAGCAGGTCAAAAAACGGGGTCAGTCGGTGATCCGGGACCGGGAAAGCGGGGAGAAGGTCACCCAGTTTCCGGCCGACCTCAATCGCCGGAAGTCCTAGTGTACCCCGCCACTCATTCTGTAACATTCAGCGAGTCGGAAAGCGCTTAGCCGGAAGGCAGGCCTCGCCGGGAATGGCAGCGCCCTTTCCAAGAGGCCTAACGCCGCGGATGAGCGCTTTCCGGCTCGCCCTTCGGGAGCGCGTCTGAGCCGACATTGCTGCGTTCCAATCCTTGTAAAGGGCGCGCCATTTACTGCGCCTTGCACTGTCGACTCAGTCATGCTCTGAAAGTTACAGAATGAGTGGCGGGGTACACTAGTGCCCTTGTAAGGCGGATTCCCCGGACATGGTGTGGAGGCTTGTGCTAAGGTTTCGCGAGTTTGAAAATCTGCGGTCGTCGGGAGTCTTTCGCAGACTGGCCCGGGCCGCTTCTGGAACCAGCGCTGTACGCTCGAGGGAAAATCATGAAAAAAACCGCACTTGGACTTGCCCTGATCCTTGGCTTTGCTTCTGCTCATGCCATCCAGCCCGATGATCCGCAACAGGAATTCTGGGACAACCTTTCGGCGCTGTGTGGAAAGGCCTTTTCCGGTGAACTGGCTGCCTACGCCTATCCCATGGACTCCGGCTGGAGGGGTGAGGAAGTCACCATGCATGTTCGCGAATGCAGTGAGGACGAGATCAAGATTCCCCTTCACATAGGCGATAACCGTTCGCGTACCTGGATTCTTACCCGAATCGACGATGGCATCCGCCTCAAGCACGACCACCGCCTGGAAGATGGAAGCGAGGACGAGGTGACCTGGTACGGCGGTCACACAACCGACCCGGGTAGGGGGTGGCGCCAGTCCTTTCCGGTCGATGCCTACTCCCAGGGCCTTTTCTATTCCACCGACCTTCAGGTTTCGGTGACCAATGTCTGGACAATGGAAGTCCATCCTGATGATATTTTCGCCTATGAGTTGACCCGGCCCTACCGACATCTGCGAGTCGAATTCGACCTGACCGATGAAGTCGATGCCCCACCGGCTCCCTGGGGTCACGAGTAAGCCCGATGAGCAACGAGAATGTTTCTGATCCCGGCAACCAGGGGCCGGTAACCAATCCTGATCTCCACCGGGTCGATCCCGGCGAACGGACTTTTCTCGAACGGGTCCTGAACTCCATCGAGGTTGCCGGCAACAAGTTGCCTGACCCGGCGGTTCTGTTTTTCCTCCTTTTGCTGTTCACCTGGGCCATGTCCTGGCTGCTTTCGGGAATCGATTTCGGTATCGAGCACCCGATGACCGGAGATCCCATCCGGGTAGTCAACCAGCTGGCCGGCGATCAGATGGCCAGTTTTCTGGCCAACATGGTCTCGGTGTTCGTCAACTTCGCTCCCCTGGGCGTGGTACTTGTTGCCATGCTGGGCGTGGGAGTGGCCGAGCATACCGGGTTCATAAACGCCGCCCTGCGGGCCACGCTGAACGTCACCTCGGCCAAGCTTCTTACCCCGATCCTGATCCTGGTGGCCGTGATGAGCTCGACGGCAGTCGATGCCGGTTACGTGGTGGTCATTCCCCTGGGTGCGGTCATGTTCTATGCCGCCGGCCGGCATCCCCTGGCTGGTATTGCCGCGGCGTTTGCCGGCGTCTCCGGCGGGTTTTCGGCCAACTTCATTCCCTCGGCACTTGATCCCATGCTGGCCGGAATTACCCAGGAAGCCGGGCGCGTGATCAATCCCGACCTGGTGGTCAATCCGCTGGCCAACTGGGGCTTCATGGCCGCTTCCTGCCTGCTTGTGGTTGCCCTGGGCTGGTGGCTTACCGATCGGGTCATCGAGCCGAGGCTGATGAAGGACACGCCGGTCGACGGTGACATGTCCGATCAGCCGGAAATGAAGCCCCTGGAGAAACACGAGCGCACCGGTCTGACCTGGGGGCTGATCTCCATCGTTTTGGGAATCGGAATCCTGGTGGCCGTGGCGGCCCCGGAAGCTTCTCCGCTAAGGGGTGCTGACGGAGAACTGGCGAGTTTCGGCTCACCGCTCATGGATGCCATCGTCCCCCTGATTTTCCTGCTGTTTGTCATCCCCGGCATTGTCTATGGCTATGTGGCCCGGACCATCGAGGGGCATCGGGACATAATCGAGGGCATGTCCAAGGCCATGTCGTCGCTGGGTTACTACGTGGTCATGGCCTTTTTCGCCGCCCAGTTCATTGCCGCCTTCGGTGATTCGAACATCGGTCTGTTGCTGGCCATGTCCGGCGCCAGCCTGCTCGATGCCATGAACCTGCCGGCCCAGATGACGGTGATCGGAATCATGTTCCTGACCGTTTTCGTCAATATCTTCGTGGGCTCGGCATCGGCCAAGTGGCTGATCATCGCACCCATTTTCGTGCCCATGCTGATGCAGCTCGGTATCTCGCCGGAGCTGACCCAGGCCGGCTACCGGATCGGCGATTCGGCATCCAACATCATTACGCCGCTGTTGCCGTACTTCCCGTTGATCGTGGTCTTTTGCAAGCGCTACTACACCGGCTCGGGAATCGGTACCCTGATTTCACTGATGCTGCCGTACTCGGTAGTCTTGTTCATCGGGTGGACGGTATTCCTGATGATCTTCTGGTTCTTCGGGATTCCGCTGGGCTTGCAGGCAAGCTATGAGTACCCACCGCCAGGCTGACCGGGCGGGAGGTTGAGTAACCGGCAAGAAATGGCCCGCTCTGGCGGGCCTTTCCTTTTCCTGGTTACGTGCCTGGATTGATCAGTTGTTGCCGGCTGCTGAAGCCGGCTGGGCAACCAGATGGGCGCTTCTGAGCAGCTTTATTGCCTCGTACAGTACATGATCTTCCCGGCGCAGTTCATCCATGCCCGGGGCACCTTCGGATGTCACTTCCGGGCCGGAATCGACGCCATGAAGCCGGCTGATCCGGATATCCGGTTCAATCCCGGATTCATGAATCGAGCGGTTGTCTGGCGTGTAGTAGACCGATGTGGTAATCCGCATGCCGCTTCCGTTTCTCAGCGGCACGACAGTTTGCACCGAGCCCTTGCCAAAGGTCTGCTCTCCGACAACGACGGCCCGGTTGTGGGCCTGGAGGGCGCCGGCAACGATTTCCGAAGCCGAGGCGCTGCCCCGGTCGACGAGTACAACCATGGGCAGGTTATTCGAGACGTCGGGGCCGTGGGAATGATAGCGGGTCAGATCTTCTTTTCTCTGGCCCCGGGTATGAACGATTTCCAGGTCCCTGTCCAGGAGCCGGTCGGCCACGCCGATGGCAGCGCTCATCACACCGCCCGGGTTTCTTCGCAGATCCACCACATAGCCGGCAAGCGGTGCCAGATTGTCATGTTTCAGCTCGCCAAGGGCTTCTTCCAGGGCATAGGGTGTGTTTTGCTGGAAGCTGGCAATGCGGATATAGCCGTATCGCTCATCCAGGCGCCGGGAGGTCACGCTGACGACCTGGACGGATTCCCGCTGAAGTTCCAGTTCAATCCCGTCGGGTTTTCCTTCCCGCAGGATTCGCAGGCTGACTTCGCTGCCCGGGCTTCCACGGAGCCAGTCCATGGACTCTCCCACGTTTTCATGATCGAGTTCGACCCCATCGATTTCCACGATTCGGTCACCGGGCAGCACACCGGCGCGGGCAGCCGGGGTGCCATCCATGGCGGTGACGACCTCCAGGAAATCGTCGCGTGCGTAGATTTCCACCCCGATGCCCCCGTACTCGCCACTGGCCTGATCGTGCATAGCCTCAAGCTCTTCCTGGCTCAGCCAGCGGGTGTGCGGGTCAAGCTCTGAAAGCATGCCCCGGATGGCAGCTTCAAGCAGGTCCCGGTCATCGACCTGGTCGACGTAGTTTTCCTTGATATAGCCGAAAACATCCGCCATCGTCCGCATGTCATCCAGAGAAATCTGCGGCTCGGAGGGGGCTTCCGTGGAGCCGGATTGCATACCGAAAACCAGCAGCAGGCCGACGAAGGCAACAAGAAAGCGAGGGCGCATGGCGGTTCACCGAAGCGATTCAGCAATGGGAATCATGCTACCACGGGCAGGAGGGCCGGAAGCCACCGGGTGAAAGGATTCCAGACCCGGATCAGCGTCGCAGCCAGTTGGCCGGATCCACCGGGCGGCCGCCCCTTCTCAACTCGAAGTAAAGGCCCGCCTGTTCCTCGCCCCCGCTGTTTCCAACCGTGGCTATGGACTGGCCGGTACGAACCCAGTCACCAACATCGTTGAGCAGGCTGTCATTGTGGGCATACAGGCTGAGAAAGTCGTCACCGTGGTCGATGATCAGGACCAGGCCGTAGCCCCGAAGCCAGTCGGAAAAAACGACACGTCCGTGACCGACGGCTTTCACGTCTTCGCCCGCCGAGGCCCGGATCAGCCATCCGTTCCAGTCCAGGTCGCCTCCCCGGCGGTCGCCGAAACTGGCAGCAACCCGACCGTCGACCGGCATGTCTAGTTGGCCCCGGAGTTCGGCAAACGGGGGGCTTTCCATTTCCGGCGGAATATCCGCCAGCACCGTGGCCAGCTCTTCCAGAAGATGTTCCAGCTCTGCAGCGCTGATTTCCAGGTCTTCCAGTTCGCTTCGCCGTTCGGTGATGCGCTTTTCCAGTTTTTCCACGGCCTCGGCCCGCTCGACCTGCGCTGCCTCCTGGCGCTCAAGGTCCCGGGCCTGGGAAGCTTCAAGTCGTTCCAGTTCCTGCTGGCGCTCCTCGATGTCCCTTTGTACCGCCGACAGGGACCGAAGGTTCTCCGAAACCCGTTCAATGGACTCCACCCGGGAACGGGTCAGGTAGGAATGATAGGCAAGGATTCGCGCAAAGCGCTGGGGTTCGTCCTGGTTGAGCAGAAGCCGGAGTCGGGAGCGTCGGCCCATCCGGTGGGCCGAGCGCAGCTGGGCGGACAACTCCTGCTCCTCGGCTGAAAGGGCCGCTTCCAGTTCCTGCTCTCGGGCCTGCTTTTCTTCCAGTCTGTCCCGGTTGTCGTCCAGATCCTCCCGGGTCTGGCGAAGCTGGCGGGAGAGCTGTCCAAGCTCCCGCTCGATGTCGGCCAGGGCCTCCATTTCCGTATCCCGCTGCTCCCGGTCGGCAGCAATCCGGTCCTGGATGGCTGCAATCTGGTCCCGTAGCTGCTCGAGTTCCCGCTCCACGGCTTCCGCCTCGACATCCGTGCCCGGGCAGGACGTGGAGGCTGCAAGCAGCAGCATTCCCGCCAGCCAGACTGTCTGCCTGGAGATGGTCACCGGGATGGGCGGTCAGGCTGCGTCGGCCTGGCCCTTGCGCAGATGGACAAGCGGGGTGCCGGTCATGGCATCGGGGATTTTCAGCCCCAGCAAGCTCAGCATGGTCGGGGCGATATCCCGCAGGCTCCCGTCCGGGCTCAGTTCAGCCGGCCGGCCGACGAACACGAAGGGCACCGGGTTGGTCGTATGGGCGGTATGGGGCTGACCGGTTTCCGGGTCGCTCATCTGCTCCACGTTGCCATGGTCGGAGGTGACCAGGGCCTCGCCGCCGGCCTCTTCGACGGCGGCAAGAACCTTACCGAGCAATTCGTCGACCGCTTCCACGGCTGCCACGGCCGCGTCAAAACGTCCGCTGTGGCCGACCATGTCCGGGTTGGCAACATTGCATATGATTACCGGGTACTGCTTTCCGTTGATTGCATCGACCAGTCGCCGGGTCAGTTCCGGGGCACTCATTTCCGGCTGGAGGTCGTAGGTGCGCACATCCGGAGACGGGACCAGGACCCGTTCTTCTCCGTCGAAGACCTTCTCCTGTCCGCCGTTGAAAAAATAGGTCACATGAGCATATTTTTCGGTTTCGGCAATGCGCAACTGGCGCAGGCCTGCTTCTGCCAGTTCTCCACCCAGCAGGTGTTCCATGGTCGCCGGGGGAAAGGCAACCCGGGCGGGCAGGTCTTCCTGGTAGGCGGTCATGGTGGCAAACCGGGCCAGGTTCGGGCGCCGGACGGAAAATCCTTCAAAATCCGGGGTCACGAAGGCCTGGCTGAGTTGGCGGGCACGGTCGGCCCGGAAGTTGATGAAAATGACACTGTCGCCATCTTCGATCGGGCAACCTTCATTGATGACCGTCGGTGCCACGAATTCATCGTCCTCATCGCGGCCGTAGGCGGCGTCCAGTGCCGCCAGGGAATCGGCCTCCCGGTGCTCTCCCTGGCCTTCAACGATGGCGTTCCAGGCCAGGGTGGTTCGGTCCCATCGCTTGTCCCGGTCCATGGCGTAGTAGCGGCCGCTGACCGAGGCGATCAGGGTCCCGGGGACCGACTGGCACAGGCTTTCGAGCTTTTCCAGGGAGGCGCGGGCACTGCGCGGGGGCACGTCGCGACCATCGAGAAAGGCATGGACGGCAATTCGCCGGGCACCGTTTTCCGCGGCCAGGCGGACCGTGGCAAACAGGTGGTCCTCGTGACTGTGAACACCCCCGGGGGAGAGCAGGCCCATTACATGAACGGTCCCGGTCTCCGAGCCGGTCACCGCATCGACCAGGGCGGCATTTTCGAGAAAGGAGCCGTCTTCGATGGACTTTCCGATACGGGTCAGTTCCTGGTAGACGATCCGGCCGGCTCCGATGTTCATGTGACCGACCTCGGAGTTGCCCATCTGACCGGCCGGCAACCCCACTTCTTGCCCGGAAGTAAGCAGTCGACTGTAGGGGCAGTTCGACCAGATTTGATCCCAGTTGGGTGTCCGGGCACGGCTAATGGCGTTGTCCGGGACATCCTCCCGGATTCCCCAGCCGTCGAGAATCAGCAGCAGGAGGGGGGTCTTGGCGGTCATGGCGGTGCGGACTCGGTATTGAAAGTCCCGATTATTTCATATCCCCCGACCTGGTGTTACAGGTCGGGTGGTCCGGGCACTGGCACCCGGAAGTCATATGCGGGATAATGACGGGCTGTTTTGCCAACCCCTTCAAGTCGTAGAGCACTATGGAACAATTGCTGGAATTTGCCGGCAACAACCTGCTTCTGTCGGGAGCATTCGTGGTTGTCCTGGTCATCCTGATCGCCACCGAACTCAATCGTGCGACCCGCAAGTTCCGGGAGTTGTCGACGAACGAGGCGATTCGCCGGATGAACAAGGAGGATGTGGTCATCGTCGATGTCTCCGGAAGCGCCGATTTCGGAAAGGGCCATATCCTTGGGTCGGTCAACATGCCACCGACCCGGATCGAGGCGGGTAACCAGCAGTTGATGCGCTGGAAGGATCGTCCGATACTGGTGGTTTGCAAGAACGGGCAGGTTTCTCCCCAGATGGCGGGAAAACTTACCAAGATGGGCTTTTCCGACGTGGCCGTGCTCGGCGGTGGTCTGGTCCAGTGGCGGGCCGACAACCAGCCGGTAACCACGGGTCACAAGCCGGCCAAGGCAAGTTCCGGGGGCAAGAAAGACAAGGGTCGGCGCAAGGGTGGCTCGAAGTCCGGCAAGGAGCAGAAAGGCTCGAAGAAAAAGACAAAAGGCAAGAACGACGAGGGCAGTCGGCAACCCGGGCCGGATGGCGAGCCGTCCGAACCGGCGGATGACCCTTCGACTACGCCGGACCAGCCTGGTGAAGAGCCGGCGGTCGGCGAACAGACAGATTCCAGGGGCTGACCAGTCTTGGTCGGCCCGGATTTCCCATCAATGTCAAACCAAACGGATTGAATTCAATGTCAGACAACGCACAGAACAACCCTGCAGCCGGTGGCGCGGCCGGCGAACAGCAACAACAGGCCAACATGGCTGTCCAGCACGTTTTCCTGAAAGACTGCTCTTTTGAAGCCCCCGGGGCACTGGAAATCAACCAGGCCGAGGGCAAGCCGGACATGAATCTGAACCTTTCCCAGCGAACCAACCAGCTCGATGACAATCGCTGGGAAGTCATTCTCAGTGTCACGGTTACTGCCAAGCAGGGAGAGCAAACCGCCTTTCTGGCCGAGGTTCAGTACTCCGGAGTATTCCAGTTCAGCGGGTTTTCCGAACAGCACATGCCCTATGCGATCAACGTGCTGTGCCCAAATGTGCTCTATCCCTACGCCCGGAGCCAGGTCGCATCCCTGGTTTCCAACGGCGGGTTCATGGCCCCGGCGATTCAGCCGATCAACTTCGAGGCCATTTTTGCCCAGCGGGTTCGCGAGGCCCAGCAGAACCAGGAAGGGCAGGACGCTGCCGGAACAAGCTGACCGGCGTTTACCGTGAGTATTGCGGTATTCGGCGCCGGTTCCTGGGGTACTGCCCTGGCCATGCAGCTTGCCCGGATTGGCCACGAGATCCGGCTATGGGCAAGGGATGGCAAGCAGGCCGCGGACATGCAGGAATCGCGGGTCAACCGGCGATACCTGCCGGACTACCCGTTTCCCGATGGCCTGCAGGTCTTTTC
>SLIZ01000265.1 GCA_007135395.1 Wenzhouxiangellaceae bacterium
GCCCAATGATAACGGAGGCAGACCGTCTCAAGGGCAGGAGCTTGCCGCGGCACGGTCCCAGAAGCGATGGCTGGCTCCGCGAACCGAGCCGGTAGCCGGCATACGGTCCTTGCGAAAAGTCACTGTAACCGCACCGCAATGGTTGGTGCCGGCATGGGGGATTTCCAGCGCATTGAGGCGCTTCAGGGTTTCTTCGCGGGGCAGTTCGAACCGGTTGCCCGCCCCCGCACTGAAGATCACCTTGCCCGGGTTGACCGCCTGGATAAATGATCGAGTGCTGGACTCCTCGTGACCATGCCGACCGGCGACGAGAACCCGGGCATCCGGCGAGGGACCGTGATTGGCCAGGCGGGCTTCCACGGCATCATCGACCGACCCGGCAATGAGAATGCTGCCGGCCTTGCCGGCCACCCGGACCACGCAGCCCGAGTTATCCCCGAGGTCCGGCAAGGCCGGGGCCGGATGGAGTACTTCCAGGTCAACCCCGTTGGCCCGGTGAGTCTTGCCGCGCACACAGGGCTCGGCCGCACCCGGGTAACCCGGCCAGGCCAGAATCCGCGGGGGATCCCAGGTCTCAACAACGCCTGGAAGGCCGCCGGCATAGCCCCGTCGCTCCGGACTGGCAATCAGCAGGTCCAGCTCCCGGCGACCGGCTGAACGAAACACCGGCTCAATGGTGCTGGCCACCAGATCTTGTCCTTCCCCGTCACCCGGGCCCGTTCCGATCAACCAGGTCTGACTGGCAGTCTTGACGAGAACCGACTGGCCGTGTCCAACATCAAGCACCATGACGTCAAATTCGCCCTTGTCCAGTTCGGTCGTGCCCGGAATCAACAGGGGCAGCATGAGCAACGGCGCCAGCGCTCGTCCGGGAACCCCCCTGGGCGCCACCAGCCACAGACCCCCGACAAAGGCCAGGGCGACGATGATCCCCTGGGCAGTAGGCATGGCGAACCAGCCCCCGGGAAGTCCTTCGACAGTCCGGATGAACTCCATCAGAAACACAAGGCCCTGATCACTGAACCCAAGGGGCAAACCGGCCCATTCGTGGAAACCGGCCAGCGCCAGGGCGATGGAAAAAAGCAGGCAAGGCAGGACCCAGAATGCAACCAGGGGAATGGCGACAAGGTTGGCGAGGAAGGCCCCGGGCACCAACTGGCCAAACACGGCCACGTTAAGAGCCAGCAGTCCGGCAGCGACCAGCAGTTGCGCCCGCAGCAGACCCCGCAAGGCTCCTTCCCGGCCCGGCCGCCAGGCAAACCCCCATACCAGCACGGCCACGGCGCCAAAGGACAACCAGAAGCCGGTGGACAAGGGTGCCAGGGGATCGAGAACCAGCACCGCCACCAGGGCGGCCAGCAAGGCCTGGCCGGGACGAATGGCCCGCCTGCACAAAAGCCCCGCCACCGCCACGAAGAGCATGACCAGGGCTCGGCGCGTCGGAAGGGTAAAACCGGCCAGGAGCGCATAAGCGGCTGCTGCAATCAGTCCGCCGGCCAGGCTCAGGCGGCCGGGAACCGGGGCTCCGGGAAGAAAACCCAGGGGTGCCAGGAGCCAACGCAGGGCAAATGCGGCAGAGGCAAAGACCATGCCCACGTGCAGCCCGGAAATGGCCAGAAGATGGGCTGTGCCTGTTCGCCTCAATGTTTCTGATAACTCCCGGGGAATCGCGCTGCGATCGGCAACCGAAAGGGCCCTGTGCAAGGCCGCCGGCTCCAGTCGCGTGGTTTCGGCCTGAAGCCATTCCGAAAGCGCCAGACGGAAGTCGGCCACGGACCGTCGTTTGGCGGATTTCAGTCTGCCGGCTTCGCCGGCCACCGTGGCGGCGGCCCCGATTCGCTCGGAAAGAAACCAGCGGCTGCTATCAAAACCACCCGGGTTGCGCCGGCTTCCCGGCGGTTGCATTCGAAGTTCGAAGGACCAGGCCTCCCCGCTCCGGGGCATCCCGGTAAACCAGTGCCAGTCCACACGAATCCGGCCGGGAATGTCCTTGTCCTGCCCGTCATCGGTGTGCAGCATGAATCGTGCCCGCCGGTCCCGGGTTTCCACCAGCCCGGAAACGGTTCCGGTAACGGTAACCACCTCTCCGGCCCGTGGATCCGGCCACTGGTCGTCCAGCGTTCGGTCGGCATGAAAGCTTGTCCAGGCCAGCCCTAAAACTCCGGCGGCAACCAGTTGCAGGGAACGGACACGAAAAGGGGCAAACAACAGCAACAGGGCAGGCGCCAGCCATTGGGCCGGGAGCAGCACGGGCATCAAGGGCAATGCCAGGCAGCCCAGTACAAAGGCGAGCCACAGGGACCAGGCCCCGGGACCATTGCCCGGAGAATTGGAGAAATCGGAATGAAACATGCCGGCGCCTGACGGCCCCGGCAGCAAGCCTGGAAGGTCCTTTTTAACCCATTCGGGCGGGTTAAGGCAACCCGGTAAACTTTCCCTGGCCCGAGTGGACTATTCCATGGGCTGGAGATCGCCCCGGGTCATTTCCAGTTGTCGATCCATGCGCCGGGCCAGTTGCCGGTCATGGGTGACAATCACGAAACTGGTGCCCAGTTCCCGGTTGAGTTCCAGCATGAGCTGATAGACCCCGTCGGCAGTCTTTTCATCCAGGTTCCCGGTCGGCTCATCGGCCAGCACACAGGCCGGGCGGTGGACCAGGGCCCGGGCCACGGCTGCCCGTTGCCGTTCACCCCCGGAAAGCTCGCCGGGCTTGTGGGTTACCCGATCGCTCAATCCCACCCGCTCGAGAATCTCGGCGGCCTGCGCCCGAGCCCGGGCGGCGGTCTCGCCCCGGATCAGCAGGGGCATGGCCACGTTCTCAAGGGCAGTGAATTCACCCAGCAGATGATGGAACTGGTA
>SLIZ01000020.1 GCA_007135395.1 Wenzhouxiangellaceae bacterium
GGATACCCGCAACTGGTCTCCCGCAGAAGCCGTGTGGTTGAACCCGGAGAAGGAAAAGCAGCCGGAAAGTCAGGCTGCATAAGCATGGAAAAGGCGACTTCTATCTTGACAACCACCGATGCCTAGAATCTGACGGTTTGCTGTTCTGCATGGGCTCTTCGCAATCTTGTGCCGGCAGGCCGGTATGGCCTGGGCCCGGGATCGCAGGCCAGTATCGCAGGCGCTGTAACTCTGTCAGGAGTGCATGTTTGAACCCGGGACGATCAATCGTTAGGCTGGCGGTTCTTGCGTAGCAAAGCAGGCGTTTGCAATGAACCGAATCTCCCTGTCTCTTGCCGGGATTCTCTTGATCCTTGCTGAGGGCTCTCCAGCGCAGGCGATTCCTGAAATCGGATTTGGCGATCCTGAACTGTCCATCATTACAGTGCCAGCCACTCATGGCGAGGGCGATCAGTCTCAAGCCCGGCAAATCGCAATTCGCTGGTCGGGTGATCTGCCTGCGCATTTCCGATCAGGGCGTGTTGGCCATGACGGCGAATGGGAGGCCACGGGACAGCCCATTGAGCTGACCGAGCGAATGACACTTGTCCCAGCGCCACGGGATGCCGACAACAAGATCTTCAGGGTTCAGGGTGAGGATGGAACCGTTCTGGCCAGCGCCCGAGTTGAATCGGAAACGTTTGGCTGGTCACCGACCTTCTTCGGTCCCGGTGTGGAGGAAAGAGTAAATGCCGCGGTTGAATTCGAGGGTGACCTGATTATTGCCGGTTCCTTCATGACTGCCGATGAACACCTGGTTAATCGGATTGCCCGCTGGAATGGCCATGAATGGGCCCCGTTGAGTGGTCCCAGCGGGACCGGAACTGACGGGATAATCGCTGTTTTGGCGGTACACGATGGTGACCTGATCGCCGGGGGCAACTTTACCCAGGCGGGTGGTGAGGAGGCCAAGTACGTGGCTCGCTGGGACGGGGAAACATGGTCGGCCATAGGCGGCGCGGATGGGGTCGGATTGAATGGAATAGTCATCACCTTGATCACCCACAACGAGGAATTGGTTGCCGGTGGCATGTTCACCCAGGCCGGTGGACGAACGGTCAACTACGTTGCCCGCTGGAATGGCACCGAATGGTCAGGCCTGAGCGGACCCAATGGAACGGGTACGGACGGACATATCAATGCGATGACCGTGCATGAAGGTGACCTCGTTATCGGCGGTAATTTCGGGGAGGCTGGCGGCAAGTCAACCAACCGTGTTGCCCGCTGGGATGGGGTTGAATGGTCCGGCTTGAGCGGGGCCAATGGGACAGGCGTATCCGGTCAGGTTATGGCATTGAGCGTTTTTGAAGGCGATCTGATTGTAGGTGGTCAATTCCAGGAAGCCGGAGGAGAGCCGATCAGCCGAATTGCTCGCTGGGATGGAGAAGAGTGGTCTGATCTACATGGGCCCGGCGGTGCTGGGCCGGATTCTTCGGTCGGGGCATTGACCGTTTACGAAGATGAATTGATCGTAGGTGGCTGGTTTGAATACGTGGATGGCGAAAGGGCCAGAAGAATTGCCCGCTGGGATGGAACTGAATGGTCACCCTTTGGAAGCTACTTCGCAGCTGGTATGAACTACCCGGTTCGCGAATTGGCACTCTTTGACGACAAACTGATCGTCGGTGGTGATTTTGCCGGCGCCGGAAGTGTTTTGGTCAATCATGTGGCTAGCTGGGATGGAAAGAATTGGGCGGGGTTTAGTTCGTCAAGCAACCCGGGCCTGGTTGGTGAAGTTTCAGCAATGGTCATTTACGATGGAGACCTTGTTGTCGCTGGATCCTTTTTCACATCGGGTGCTGGATTCACCAGCAACATTGTCCGCTGGGATGGTATCGGATGGACGGGCTTGACTGGAGAAAGTGGCTTCGGTGTGCTCGGATCAATCAAGGCTTTGACCGTACACGATGGGGACTTGATCGCTGGAGGTGATTTTTTCTTTGCCGACGGTCAGGATATAGACAACATCGCCCGCTGGGATGGTAGTGCCTGGTCGGCCTTGGATGGTCCGTACGAGCAAGGCACTAGCGGCCGGGTGCACGCATTGACCGTTTACGATGGGGACCTGATCGCTGGCGGCAGGTTTTTCTACGCCGGCGGCGAGCAGGTCAATCGAATTGCCCGCTGGGATGGAAATGCCTGGTCAGGCCTCGACGGTCCATACGAGACTGGCACCAGCGGCCGGGTATACGCCTTGACGGTTCACGATGGCGAATTGATTGCCGGGGGTAGTTTCATTTACGCCGGCGGCGAGCCGGTCAATCGAATTGCCCGCTGGGATGGAAAGACGTGGTCTGGTTTGACAAGCCCGCATGGGATTGGCATGAATCATAAAGTACGGGCGTTGATCGTTCATGATGGGGATCTGATTGCCGGGGGACTATTTCAGCAGGCCGGTGACGAGACCGTCAACCATATTGCCCGCTGGGATGGCAATGAATGGTCGGCCTTGAATGGCCCGGACGAAACCGGCATGAATCACCATGTCTGTGCGTTGGACGCACTCGGCGGTGACCTGATCGCCGGAGGTGAATTCACTGAGGCCGGCGGAGAGTCCGTCAACCACATTGCGCTTTGGGACGGAAATGCGTGGAAGGGTTTGAGCGGGCCTGACGTGACTGGAATAGATGATCAAGTGCATGCATTGAAGGTCTACAATGCCGAGCTCATCGCCGGAGGTGATTTCCTGCAATCTGGCGGAAAACCTGCATGGAACGTGGCTCGCTGGCAAAGGGAAGCGACGCTTACCGAGATAATATCGATAGAACACCATGCGGTGCATCCCGATGAGCCCGTGCTGGTTGAGGCCCGAACGGCAGGGCCGGTAGCCACTCCCGACGATGGGCTTCGGGGTCGCATCCAGGCCGATAATGGCGAGTATTGCGAAGCCACAGTAGTTCCAACCGAAAGCACAGAGACCACGTTCGCCTGCGAAATCATCCTTGAAAACCTTGGCACCCATTCCGTGACTGCCGAGTACACGGGGAGTGCGCGCTTTGAACCCAGCCAATCCGACGCGGCACTGATTGACGTTGTCGAAGTGCCCATTTTCTGGGATCGGTTCGAGGTGCCCTGAATAGATCTGGTTTCTGTTGTCGTTGCCGCAGGGCTGTACTCGTCATTTGCCGGCCACCGAGTTCGGTGACGAGATCGTGACCGCCACGAATACCGGCGACCTGAACCTGACCAATCTCGAGATCGAGGATGACCTGCGGGACCTGACCGAGGACTGGGGTGATCTGGCGCCGGAATCGAACTGCGTGCTGACGGGGACCTACGAGGTTACCCAGCCCGATCTGGATGCCGGGGAGGTGACCAACACCGCCAGTGCCGACGCCGATGAAATCGAGGTTGTCAGCTACAGCCTTACGACAGCCCTGGCGCTGGTGATCTTTGATGACCGGTTCGAGGACAATGGTTCCTGACGTTCCGTCATGATCGGGAAAGCCGTATTTGATGGCGAGCTCCTGATGGCGGGGCATTCCTCACCCCCCCGGCATGCCGGCAGACCGGTGATATTGCTGGTATCAGGCCTCGTTGTATACCTTTGACCCGGCCTCGCGGAATTCCCGGGCCCGGTCCGGGTCGAACTCGAGGACACCCACCCAATGGAGATTCTGGCTGTCCTCGAATCCCCCTCGAATTCCCCTATCGGGTAGTGCGGCCGCGAAAGGGGCCCGGCAAGCCCGGCGGCGGGATTGATCCGTCGGGCATGATGTTCTAGTTTGGCGGTTGCTGACCTTTGCATTCCAGGCGACCTGGGGACTGACCATGCGCTCCACACACGTTGCTTGCGGGTTGGCGGGCTGGCTGTGTATCGGCCTGGCCGTCGTTCTGCTTGCCGAAATTCCGGAGGACTCACTCGCCTGGTGGCTGTGGCTGGGACTGCCGGGGCTGTTGGTCGGAACCGGATTGGTCCTGGCGTTTGCGGTGATTGCCCTTGCGCTGTATCTGTCGTTTACCGGGCCTTCCCGTCGTTGATCGCTGCAAGTTGGTTTGGTAAAGGCCATGGGCCGGCTCTGGGGGTAGTGATTTTCGATGACCGGTTCGAGGACGACGGTTCCTGACGGTCAGTCCCGAATGCAAAGAAACGAAGCCATCGCCAAAGCTATCGGTTGATGCGTGCCTGTGACATTTGGTTGACCCCGGCAAGGCCTTTGCACCGCGCCTGGGGGTCTGCCCAGCCGATGAAGAACCAGGTCAACGATTTCGCGGAGCCCGACTATACCCGCACAAGTATTGGTATGCTCCGAAGCCCCGTCACCTATTCGATACCGCTGGAGAATGGCCTGACATTCGAAGGTGCCGCATCACATTCAGGGGCCAAGCGCTCTTGGAATGTTGGGCTCAAAAGGTCAATTGCGCCTTCATCCTCAGGTGCCAGGGAATAGAGGTAGGCAAAAGCAAGAGTGCGCCCCTGGCGGCTTTCGTTGCCGATCTGGCGTATCTTTCTCATGTCTGGCGCGAATCGCCCATCCACCAGTCCGGGGAAGGCGTCTAGATCAACGTCGATATTGACGATCAACTCAGAGGCATCGAGTGCCAGGGTAAACCAAGCAACTGCACATTGCCCAAACAGGTAGGCGGCTGTTGAATTATTGACTCTATTCGCCGCTGAACCGGGAGGTGTGATTCCATGCTGTACACGAAGCGATTCATGTGCGGCCATTGAAATGGCATCTACCCACCAGTCTGCCCCGTTATTCGGCATGTCTTCACCAAATGCAATCAAAACGGTCAAGGGAGTTACTCCATCACTCTCGATGCCTTGTCTCGTTGTCAGGGATACGCCAGAGCCAGCGGGGGCGGCAACAATCCTGAGATATGGGTTCAGCCTCTTAAAGTCAGGAAGTCTAGACATGGCCATATCCAGTGCTTCAACCAGCCCAGCCACAAAATCCGGACTTTCATTGACCGTGCTGGCCAAAGACAAGACCTTATTTGCTTCTGTTTGTTCGATGAAATCCGGAGTGTATATCCCGCCCTCAAAATGTGCACCCGATAGAGCCTGAATTTCAATTAGCTGATCCAGGGAGATCGGGTTCTCCGAGTCTCCAGAAACTCGGCCATATGTTTCGAGAACCCTGGGGTTGCCAAACATGCGGACCGAGTTCGCATGGGAATGACCGGCATCCATGAATTCCTGGGCCTGATGGCTTTGCCATGCTGCGCAGCCGGATAGAAGGGCGGTGAGCGTGAGAAATATGAAAATGAAACAACAATTGCGGCCATATTCGGGCATTGGTTCGGGCTTCCTCGGGCTTTGCATTAGCAGGCAGTTTGAATACGAGGCAATGCTCGGGCTGGTCTTACCCGGCAATTGCAGCCGCCTGTGCGTGTAACGGGCTCAGGCCACCGGGTAGACCTTCGAGCCACCCTCGCGGAATTCCCGGGCCTTTTCCTCCATGCCCTCGGTCAGGGCGGTCTTCGGGTCCAGGCCGTGTTTGGCGGCGTAGTCGCGCACGTCCTGGGTGATCTTCATGGAGCAGAATTTCGGCCCGCACATGGAGCAGAAATGGGCCACCTTGTGGGCGTCCTTGGGCAGTGTGGCGTCGTGGTATTCCCGGGCCCGGTCCGGGTCGAGCCCCAGGTTGAACTGGTCGTCCCAGCGGAATTCGAAGCGCGCCCGGGACAGGGCGTTGTCGCGGACCTGGGCGGCCGGGTGGCCCTTGGCAAGGTCTGCAGCATGGGCGGCGATCCGGTAGGCCATGAGGCCCTCGCGCACGTCGTGCTTGTCGGGCAGGCCCAGGTGTTCTTTCGGCGTGACATAGCAAAGCATGGCCGTGCCGTACCAGCCGATCTGGGCGGCGCCGATGGCCGAGGTGATGTGGTCGTAGCCCGGGGCGATGTCGGTGGTCAGGGGCCCCAGGGTGTAAAACGGCGCCTCGTGGCATTCGGCCAGTTCCTTGTCCATGTTTTCCTTGATGAGCTGCATGGGAACATGGCCAGGGCCTTCGATCATCACCTGGCAGTCCTGCTCCCAGGCTTTTTTGGTCAGTTCGCCCAGGGTTTCCAGCTCGGCGAACTGGGCCCGGTCGTTGGCATCGGCAATGGAACCCGGGCGCAGCCCGTCGCCCAGGGAAAAGGACACATCGTAGGCGGCCATGATTTCGCAGATCTCGTCGAAGCGCTCGTAGAGAAAGCTCTCGGTGTGGTGGGCCAGGCACCACTTGGCCATGATGGACCCGCCCCGGGAGACGATGCCGGTGACCCGTTCGGCGGTGAGTGGCACATAGGCCAGTCGCACGCCGGCGTGGATGGTGAAGTAGTCCACCCCCTGTTCGGCCTGTTCGATGAGCGTGTCCCGGTACAGCTCCCAGGTCAGATCCTCGGGGACGCCGCCGACCTTTTCCAGGGCCTGGTAGATGGGCACCGTGCCGATGGGTACCGGCGAGTTGCGGATGATCCACTCCCGGGTTTCGTGGATGTCCTTGCCGGTTGAAAGATCCATCACCGTGTCGGCGCCGAAGCGTATCGACCAGACCATTTTTTCAACCTCGTCGATGATCGATGACGACAGCGCCGAGTTGCCGATGTTGGCGTTGACCTTGACCCGGAAATTGCGCCCGATGGCCATGGGCTCGACTTCCCGGTGGTTGATGTTGGCCGGGATGATGGCCCGCCCGGCGGCTACCTCGTCGCGGACGAATTCCGGGGTTACCGTCTCCGGCAGATTTGCACCGAAGCTCTGGCCCGGGTGCCTTTTCAGATAGCCGGCCTCGCGCCAGGTCTCGGCCATTTCGGCCATCCGGGCGTTTTCCCGGATGGCGACGTATTCCATCTCCGGGGTCACGATGCCGCGCCGGGCATAGTGCATCTGGGTGACCCGGTTGCCGGCGTGCGCCTGCCGAGGGGCAGGCGGGTCGGGAAAGCAGACCTCTTGCCGGGTCTGTTCCCGCCGCTTGCGGGCAAATTCCGAGCTCAGACCGTCCAGCGGGGCGGTGTCTGCCCGTTCTTCAATCCAGGCCTGCCGGAGCGGTGCAAGACCCTTTGCTGGGTCGATCCGGGCCTCCGGGTCGGTGTAGGGCCCGGCGGTTTCGTAGACGGTGATCGGCGGGTTGGGCCGGGCCCCGAACAGGGCGGGTGTGTCGTGCTGGCGGATTTCGCGCATGGGAACCTTCACGTCCGGGCGGCTGCCGGTGACGTGGATGCGGCGGGCCCCGCTGTGGGGCTCGGTCAGATCTTCGCTCAGACGGCGGTGCAGCTCGCGGGCAGATACGCTCATGTGGGGCTTCACAGGGTCTTGGGACAGGGCCGGCTATGGTAGCATTGTCGGCCCTGCACAAGGCGCCCGGGTACCGGACGCCTGGCGGTCTTGATGCCTCGTAAGGCAGGTGTCTGAAGGCGCAATGACCTTTGGCACTGGAGCCCGGGAGCGAACAACGAATAGGCTAAGAACCCTGCACCCCGGATTGAGTCCGGCCGGTGGCAGCAAGCCGATTGCAATGCGGAGCAAATTCAAGTGGTCAGTTTTTCAAATCTGTCGAGCCTGGAGCAGGCCCGATTCAACATGATCGAACAGCAGGTACGGACCTGGGATGTTCTCTCCCCGGAAGTCCTGGAGGTCCTGCGAACCCTCCCCCGGGAGGATTTTGTGCCCGGGCGGTATCGCAAACTTGCTTTTTCCGACCTTCGGATTCCACTGGGACACGATCAGGTCATGATGAAACCGCTGGAGGAAGGTCGCCTGCTCCAGTCGCTGGCCCTTGCTCCCGATGATCGTGTACTCGAGGTGGGCACCGGCTCCGGGTTCCTGGCAGCGTGCCTGGGCCGGCTGGCAGGCCAGGTTCACAGCCTCGAGATTTTCCAGGATCTGGCCGAACTTGCCCGGGAGCGACTTCAAGGCGCCGGCATCAACAACGTGACCATCGAAGTGGCTGATGCCCTCGCCGGATGGCAGCCGGCTGAGCCGCTGGATGTGGTTGTCATGACCGGTTCCATCGCCTCGGTGCCCGAACACTGGTCGGACTGGGTGCGAACCGGCGGTCGTCTGTTTTGTATCCGGGGTCATTCCCCGGCCATGGAAGCTGTTGTCATGAGGCACCTCGGGGGTGGGCAGTGGCTGGACGACAGCCTTTTCGAGACCGACCTTCCCCGCCTGATCGGCGCCGAAGACGCCGAAACCTTTGAATTCTGAGTACCTGGAGACAGGAATGAAACGATTGATTTTTGCCCTGGTGGCCCTGGCTTTTGCGCTCCCCGCCGGGGCCGTGGATCTAATGGGTGCCTACGAACTGGCCGTCAAGAACGATCCCCAGCTGCGTGCCGCCGAGTTCCGCCGCCAGGCTCGCGGAGAAGGTCCTACCCAGTCCCGGTCGGCCCTGCTTCCCCAGGTCACGGCGAATGTTTCCCGCACCCTTGGCCGGTCCGAGGACAGCATCGACGGGGAGACCAGTACCCGGGATATCGATTCGGAATTCTACGCTATCGAGTTGCGCCAGAGCCTGTACGACCATTCCAATTGGGTCGGTCTCCGGCAGGCCCGGACCGAGGTCAACCAGGCCGATTTCGACCTGGAAGCCGAACGGCAGTCTTTCAAGCTCCGTGTCGCCGAACGCTATTTCGACGTGCTCACTGCAGTTGATACCCTGGAGTTTGCCCGGGCCGAGGAAACGGCTTTGCAACGCCAGTTCGAGCAGGCCGAGCAGCGATTCGAGGTGGGCCTTGCAGCGGTCACCGACGTGCACGAAGCCCGCGCTACCTGGGATGCCGCCCGGGCCCGGGTGATCACCGCCGACAATGCCCTGGAAGATGCCAAGGAAGCCTTGCGGGAAGTGACCGGCACTCGATTCGAAGTCTACAGCCAGCTGACTGACGACATCCCTCTGCAACCGCCCGAGCCTGAAGACGTGGAGGAATGGGTGGATCGAGCTATCGCCTACAACCCGGAGCTGGCCTCCCGGCGCAAGGAGGAAGATCTGGCGCTTGACGATGTGCGCCTGGCCCGCTCGAATCACCTACCCACCCTTTCGGCCTCGCTGGATTTAAGCCGTGGTGTGGACAACCAGGCCATTATTCCAGGATCGGCCCAGACCTTTACCTCCGAACGGGATACATGGCAGGTAGGTGTCAACCTGTCCATCCCGATCTTCGAGGGGTTCCGGGTTTCCTCCCGGACCCGCCAGGCGCGTTTCAACCTGGATGCTACGGGTGAGGAACTGGAGCAGTCCCTGCGCTCGGTGGTTCGACAGACCGAGAATTCCTACCGGGGCATCCTGGCCGGCGTGCGGGAAGTGGAAGCCCGCCAGCAGGCCGTGGTTTCTGCCGAAAGCGCACTGGAAGCCACCCAGGCCGGTTTTGAGGTTGGTACCCGCACCATCGTGGATGTGCTGCTGGCCGAGCAGCGTCTGTTCCAGGAACTGCGCAATTTCTCCCAGGCCCGGCACGAGTTCATCCTCAACAACCTGCGCCTGCGTCAGGCCGCGGGAATCCTCGAGGCCGAGGACCTGGAGCGGGTCAACGCCCTGCTGGAGTAACCCGGTCCGGCCGGGTCTCGGCCAGCACCTGGTCGATCAGTACCAGCGTTTGTTCCACTGCCCCCCGCCCCTGGCGGGCGGCGCGAGCAGCAGCCATCCCCAGCTTCAACTGACGGGCCGGGTCGTCGAACAGCTCGATCAGCGCATCAGCCAGTTCATCGGCATCAGTGACTTCCAGCAGGGCGGAGTCTTCCCGCAACAGTTCGGCCATGGATGCCTGTTCGTGCAGGTAAGGGCCGGCCAGCACGGGACGGGAGAGCCGGGCCGGTTCGAGCAGGTTGTGCCCACCCACGGGGACCAGGCTGCCGCCGACAAAGCAGACTCCGGCGGCCTGATAGGCCGGTTGCAGCCAGCCGATCCGGTCGATGACAACCACCGAGTGTTCCGGCCCGGCCGAGGCCTCCAGTCCGATCACCTTCAGATTCCCACCGGCCAGCCGCCGACGGATCTCCCCGGCCCGTTCGGGGTGGCGAGGAGCCAGTACAAGGAGTGCCGCAGGTTGTTTCTTGAGCAGCTTCCGATGGGCTGCGATGAGCTGGTCTTCTTCCATTCCATGGGTACTGCCGGCGACCCAGACCGGGCGTTGCCCCCAGCGGCCTCGAAGCACTTGTGATTTTTCTTCCAGATCCGGCGGCAGTTGCCCGTCGAACTTGACGTTGCCGGTCACGTGAATTCGCTCCGGCGGGGCGCCCAGGTGGACGAAGCGTTCTGCTTCCGCCCGGCTCTGGCAGGCAATCCGGGTGGTGTGGGAAAGGGCCCGGGTCATCAGGGGCCGAAGGTGCCGGTAGCGGCCAAGAGCCCCCGGGGAGATCCGGCCGTTGACGATCACAAGCGGGATACCTCGCCGGCCCAGTTGCTCGAACAGTTCCGGCCAGATTTCCGTTTCGGCTATCAGGGCGATATCCGGTTGAACCGTATCCAGCCATTGGCAAACCGCCCGGCGGGTATCCAGCGGTGCAAGGCGGTGGCAGACCCGGTCGCCAAAGCGCCGGCGGGCCTCGGCTGAACCGGTCGGGGTCAGTGTGCTTACAAGCACCTGCCGGTCCGGAAAGCGCCCGGCCAGTTTCTCGATCAGCGGTGCCATGGCATTGACTTCGCCCACGCTGGCAGCATGAATCCAGACGCCAGCAGGGGCCTGGTTGTCGAACTTGCCAAGCCACTCCCGCCACCGGACCGCCACCTCCTCCATTCCCCTGGCCTTGCGCCGGAGCCGGAGGAGGGCAAGCGGTGCGGCAAGGGAGGCAAGTATCCGGTAGATGAACAGCATGGCGGGATTATACGTGTGGCAAGTTGGCTGCGACCGGGCGACAATGCCTGCCCATGGGATTCAAGCAGCTCATATCGCGAGCCGGGGTGGGCCTTATGGGGTGGCTGGGCAGAATGCAGCCTCGAAACTCCCGCCGACTGGTCCGACCCCTGGGCCCCCTGGCAGCCTGCCTGATGCGCCGGCGAAGCCGGATCGCCCGGGCCAACCTGGCCGCCTGCTTTCCCGACTGGACCGCCGGGCAGCGCCAGGCCGTGGTCAGGGAACACTTCCGCCTGCTGGCCGAAGGCCTGGCCGAGATCTGCTGGGCCTGGGGCGGGGCCGACGGCCATGCCGGCCAGGTTGGCCGGGTGGAAGGACTCGAGAAC
>SLIZ01000105.1 GCA_007135395.1 Wenzhouxiangellaceae bacterium
AACGACCGGGAGGTTCGAAGCGCCCAGGATTTGCGTAATACCGAAGGCCTGCTGGCCGTGGGCAGTCAGGTGAAGCTGCGGTATTTGCGCAATGGCCGGGAACACACGGCCGGCCTGAAAATCACCGAAGACCTGGATGCCCGGATTTCCGGTCAGCGCCTGGACGACAGGCTCGAAGGAGTTTCCCTGACCCGCATTCCCGAAAGAGCTCGGGTCGGCGGGGGTGTGCTGGTCGAGGAGGCCCGGAGAAACACCCCGGCCCATGACTCCGGTCTGCGCCAGGGGGATCTGATCGTCGCCGTCAATCGCCAGGCCGTCGGTAGCCTGGGTGAAATGCGGGAACTGTTTCCCGTAAGCACCGATCGGGAGCTTGCCCTGGAAATTCGCCGGCGAGGGGCGGGGTACCTGGTGGTCATCGAGTAAGCAGCCGGATGCTGCAAACAGGAGGTTGCCGAGCCGGAAACCGGGTTTGGTCTTGGCCCTGGGCCGGCTTCATGCTAGTGTTCTCCGCCGTTATGCCTGTAACATTCAGCGAGTCGCAAAGCGCGTGCCATTCACTACGGGTCGCGCCTTGCACGGTCGGCTCAGGCACGCTCTGAATGTCACAGGAACAACGGCGGGAAACACTATTTCCCCCTGAGCTTTCTTCCAGTTAACCGGCACCCGGAATGCCATCAGCATGCGAATCGGCACAACTCTGACCAATTACATCATCGACAACCAGCGTCATATACCCGGCGCTACCGGCGAATTCACCGGCCTGCTCAATGACATTGCCGTAGCGTGCAAGAAGATCGCCGATGTGGTCAACAAGGGTGGGCTGGTCAACGTGCTGGGCAGCGCCGATACGGAGAACGTCCAGGGTGAGCAGCAAAAGAAGCTCGACGTGATTTCCAATCAGATCGTCATCGATGCCCTGCAGCACAACGGCACGATCGCAGCCCTGGCTTCCGAGGAGATGGATTCGGTTTACCACCTGCCCGATGGCAAGCCTCGCGGCAAATACCTGCTGTTGTGCGACCCTCTGGACGGGTCTTCCAACATCGATGTCAACGTTTCCGTTGGCACCATATTCTCGATCCTGAAAGCCCCCGAGGGGGTGGACAATCCCGGTGAGCGGGAATTTCTAAAGCCGGGGACCGAACAGGTCGCTGCCGGTTACTGCCTGTACGGTCCGTCGACCATGCTTGTATTGACCACCGGAAACGGGGTAACCATGTTCACCCTGGACCGGGATATCGGGGAGTTCCTGCTGACCCGCAAGAACGTCACCATCGACGCCGATACCCGGGAGTTTGCCATCAACGTCTCCAACCAGCGTTTCTGGGAGGCGCCGGTCCAGCGTTACATTGCCGAGTGTCAGCAAGGCAGGGAGGGCCCCCTGGGCAAGGATTTCAACATGCGCTGGGTAGCCTCGATGGTTGCCGAGGTCCACCGGATCCTGACCCGGGGCGGGATTTTCATGTATCCCATGGACAGCAAGATCCAGGCCTCGGGCAAGCAGGGCAAGCTGCGGCTGATGTACGAGGCCAATCCCATGGCAAGTATCATCGAGCAGGCCGGTGGTGCCGCCAGCACCGGACGCCAGCGCATCCTGGAAGTACAGCCCGAAGAAATCCACCAGCGGGTCCCGGTCATCCTGGGATCCCGCAACGAGGTCAAACGAGTCGCCGCCTATCACGCATAAGGCGATTGCCGGCTCATCGACCCATCCGCGTTATAGTTTCCGTTCGAATTCCAATTTCTGTACTTGAGGAAATCCCGCCATGTTTACCGATATTGCCGAATCCAGCATTCCTGTCTACCCGGTCGACGAGGCCGGATTCGAACAGTGGCTGACCGGAGCCGACAGGATCATCCGGGACTGGGTGGAAGCCACCGGGTACCGGGCCAGGCCGGCCAGCCACCTGATCGTCCCGGGCTCGTCCGGCGGCATTGAATGTGTACTGGCAGGCGTTGAACCGGGTCAGTACCAGTGGTCCCTGGCCCACTTGCCGTCGGTGCTCCCGGCCGGTGATTTCCGGCTGGAGGCAGACTGGTCATCCGACCAGCGTGAGCGTGCCCTGATCGGCTGGGCCCTGGGCGGGTATCGGTTCGACCGCTACAAGGCCCAGGAACTTCCCGGGGCCCGAATGGTTCGCAAGGATTCCGAGACAGTCCGGCTCGATGCGCTGGTCGCCGGCGTGACCCGGGTCCGGGACCTGGTCAATACCCCGGCCGAGGATATGGGGCCGGGAGAACTGGCCGATGTGGCCGGTGAAATTGCTCGGAAACATTCCGCGGATTTTTCCGTGGTCGATGGCCAGAAGCTGGAAAAGGAGTTTCCTGCTGTCCATATGGTGGGCCGGGCAGCGAGCCGCCCCCCGCGGCTAGTCCGGATGCAGTGGGGGGATCCGTCCCACCCGCCCCTTGCGCTGGTCGGCAAGGGCGTCATCTTTGATTCCGGCGGGCTCAGTATCAAGCCCAATTCGGGCATGGTGCTGATGAAAAAGGACATGGGGGGTGCCGCCCACGTTCTGGCCCTGGCCGAGATCATCATGACCCTGGGGCTGAAGGTCAACCTGCGCGTTTACGTTCCTGCCGTGGAAAACGCCATTTCCGGCAACGCCTATCGACCCAGCGACATCATCCACACCCGCAAGGGCAGCACGATCGAGGTGGGCAACACCGATGCGGAAGGCCGGCTGATCCTGGCCGATGCCCTGACCCTTGCCGGGGAGGAAGGGGCCGGGCGGATCGTGGATTTTGCCACCCTGACCGGGGCCGCCCGGGTCGCCCTGGGGCCGGATCTGCCGCCGGTCTATGGTCGAAGCCAGGAATCGGCACGGGCGATTCAGGACCTTTCCTTCGAAGTCGAAGACCCGGTATGGCATATGCCCCTGTTCGAGCCCTACCGCAGCTACATCACGCCGGCGCTGGCCGACATTTCCAATACCGGAAGCGTGCCCATGGGGGGCAGCCTGACCGCCGCACTTTTCCTCGACCACTTCGTGGAACCGGGAATCGACTGGTATCACCTGGATGTCTATGCCTGGAACCGCTCCGACCGTCCGGCGCGGCCTGCCGGTGGCGAAGCCCAGGGCTTGCGCGCGGTTTGGTCCTGGCTGGAGGGCGAGTACGGAATTGCCTGAACCGGCACCCCGAGGCAGAACCCATCCATGATCGAAACACCCCGGCCATCGGACAATGCGACTGACAGTCTGGATTGCTCGATTGTCATTCCCACCCTCAACGAGGCCGGGAACATCGATGGGCTGATCGAGCGGATTCTTGCCGTCATGGACGATCATGGGGATTTCGAGATCCTGGTGGTCGACGACAATTCCACCGATGGCACCCGGGACCGGGTTCGACGCTGGGAGCTGGACTCCCCGGTCCGACTGATTGCCCGGGAGGGGCCAGCCGACCTTTCGGCTTCCGTGCTCGATGGGGCAGCCGCCGCCCGGGGTCGCAGGGTGCTGGTCATGGATGCCGATGGCTCCCACCCGCCGGAGACCATTCCGGCCCTTCTCGCACCGCTTGCTGCCGGAACCCACGATCTTGTCATTGGAAGCCGCCATGTGCCCGGCGGGAGCACCGTGGGTTGGCCGATCACCCGCCACATCATGTCGCGAATGGCCACCTTGCTGGCCTGGCCCTTTACCGAGGCCAAAGACCCCATGGCTGGTTTCTTTGCAACCGACCGGGCGCGCATACTGCGGCTCAGGGATCAGGCTGCCGGTTACAAGATTCTGCTCGAATTGCTGGTCCAGGGCGGCGACGAGATTCGTGTAGCCGAGATTCCCATCCGTTTCGAAGACCGTCGCCAGGGTCAGTCCAAGCTCGGTCTGTCCCAGCAGCTGACCTACCTTCAGCGCCTGATGTTTCTTGGCGGTGGACGGGTGTCTGCCGGCAGTGCCGCCCGGTTCGGCCTGGTGGGCTTGAGCGGGATGCTGGTAGACCTGCTCATCTTCCATTTCCTGATGACCAGCGGAGCACGGCTGGGCTCCGCCCATGTCAGCAGCTTCGTGGTGGCCACGGTCACCAATTTCGTACTCAACTATCGCTGGACCTTTTACGGCACCTCCCAGACCGCGCTTCGAGTGCCGGTCCGCTATGCCCGATTTCTTGCCGTGGCCTTGCTGGCCCTGGTCATCCGTGGTGGGGTTCTGGTGCTTCTGACCGAGTCGTTTGACATCCCGGCGATGGCCGCCATCGTCCCGGCGATCATCGTCACCGCCGGGGTCAACTACCTGGGAGCAGCCTTCTACGTATTTGCATCGACGGCCTCCGGGGTCATCCCCAGGGTTCGATGGCACCTGGCCGCCCTGGGCCTGTTTGCCTACGTATTCGTGCTGCGTGTGTTGTACATGCCCCACGCCGAGCTGATCCCGGATGAGGCCTATTACTGGGTCTACACCCAGCACCTGGCCCTTTCCTACCTGGATCACCCGCCGCTGGTGGCCTGGCTGATCGCGGCGGGCACCTGGCTGTTCGGGGATACGGTTCTGGGTGTCCGGGTGGTGCTGATTCCGATTGCCCTGATCGGCGCCTGGTACTTCTACCTGTATGGCGAGACCATGGGGGGACGAACCAGCGGATTGTTGTGTCTGCTGGCCTATGCCTGCCTGCCTTTTTTCTTTGCCTCGGCCATGCTCATGACACCGGATGCACCCATGGTCGTGGCCTGGGCGGCGGCCCTTTATTACTTCAAGCGGGGGCTGATCGACGACAAGCCCCGGGCGTTCGTGGGGCTGGGTCTTGCCATGGGGGCAGGCTTGCTGGCCAAGTACTCCATTGCCCTGCTGGCCCCGGCTGCCCTGGTCTTCATGCTGGTCGACGACCGGGCCCGGCGCTGGTTCTTCCGACCCTGGCCGTATCTGTCGGTGGTCATTGCCGGGCTGGTCTGCCTGCCGGTATTGATCTGGAACTGGCAAAACGAGTTCGCCTCACTGGCCTTTCAGGCCACCCGGAGAATCCTGGAGAATCCGGAGTTCGGCAGTCACCGGGTGTTGATCTTTGCCGTGCTTCTGCTCTCCCCGGTTGTCGCCCTGGCCGCTTTTTACGTGCTCGGTCCGGTCCGCCGCCTGGTGGCCCCGGAACAGCGCAAGCGCTGGTTCATGCTGATCATGACCCTGGTGCCCCTGGGCATCATCACCGTCTACGGGGTTTTCACCAGTATCCGCTTTCACTGGTCTCTGCCGCCGTGGATTGCCATTCTGCCCATGCTGATGGCCCTGCCCCTGATCAAGCCTGAAAATGTTGCCGGTCCGGTGCTTGGCCTGATACGCAGGACCTGGGCGCCTTCCCTGGTCGTGCTGGTCGTCGGCTATGGTGTGTTGCTTCATTTCGTTACCCTGGGGTTGCCGGGTATCGCCAAGTCCGACCTTGGAAGTGGCTACCTGGGTTGGCGGGAAATGGCCGCCGAGGTTCATCAGCTTGAACAGGAAGTCGAGCAGGCCACCGGAATGCGTCCGGTGGTGGCGGCAACCAGCCGCTGGTCCGGTGCTGCCGTGCTGGCATTCCATTCGGTCGACGGGCGCATCGACAACATTACCGGCCAGAACCTGATCGGCATGTCCGGATCCATGTGGGAATACTGGTTCGACGAAGAAACCGACCCGGACCGCCCCGTCATCCTGGTCAATTACACGAGCAAGCTGATCGACGAGGAGTGGCTTGAGAGGGCCCTGGTAGGACTGGGTCCATTGAAGAGCCGGACGGTCTACCGGGACGGAGAGCCAATCCGGACCCTGTATTACCGCATCGCCGACGGCCACCGCCCGGAACAGGTCCGGTATCCGGACCGGATCCCCGAAAAGTGACGCTGCGGTCCGGGGACTCTCCCAAGTCTGTGTGTTCTGGTGGAGGGTCGGATTGTCGTTTGGTCGTTTCGTCGCTTTGTCCGGAAACCGGAAACCGTTAGCCCGTCGCAGTCGAATCGGTAGATTCCCTAAAGACCAAGTATTCCCAGAACAGCCACAACCGCGGTGGCCACCATGAATAGCATCGTGTATGCCCAGGCCAGAATGAAGTACTTGATGACCGTAAGAATCCATCCCTGCCGGTAGAAGCGCTTCATCGCAATGAGCAAGTAGACCGGAATCCACCACCACAGAATGATGTTGGTCCACCTGGGCACCTGGGCAATCCAGTCGCTCAGTGGAAACTGTGCTGCCTGCAGACTGCCTGTAATCAGGCTCAAGGCCCAGGACAGTAGCATGACCATGAAGATGAAGGCGTGGTTGTGGACAAGAAACACCAGGTGCTCGACATAGTAGCGGCCGGAAAACAGGTAGAACACGGTTACGACAACAGCAAACAGCGGCAGCATGATGAACATCATCTGGGGCAGCATGCCCGCTATGGCATGGATGAACAGTCCCGGGTCATCCTGGATCCTGCGGCTGTTGACGACCAGTCGCTCGATCTGGTCATTGAGCCAGGCGTTTCCCCGGGTGCCGAGAAAGCCGACCGTTACCGGGCTTTCCTCCCGGTCCCACTCCTGGCCGAATACGTTGACCGGGTCATCCCGATCCTCGATGGGTTGACTTCGCTGGACTTCCCGAACCTCGGTGCCGGTGCCCATGCCGCTGCTGAAATCCACACTGCCCAGCAGGAAACCGACCATCAGAAAAGTCAGCAGGCTGATGATGATGTACAGTCGAAACGGCGAGGTATACCGGGCTCTTCGGCCAAACACGTATTCCCGGGAGAGCAGCCCGGGAGAAAACATGAGCGGCTTGAGGGTGCGCCACATGCGCGAATCGTAGTTGAGGGTGTCGGCGGCGACTTCGCGCACCAGCGCAGGAAAGAACTTGATGAACGACCGGGTGGGCTGGCCGCAGTACCAGCAGTAGGGCCCTTTCAGTTCCGAGCCACAGTTGGCGCACAGGCGCGCCTTGGGATCAGACCCGTTGGATTCGGATTGGCTTGCTTGCACCATGGGTGGATCCGGCGGACAATGCCGCGCCTTTCAGCTCCCTTTGCCTGAACGGACTTTCGGCACTTTATATGGACCCGACCGCTTTACACAAGATGAACCTGCGATACGAGGTCGGCCGGACCTTCCTGCTGGCTGCTCCGTTGATCGTGGGACAGCTGACCAATTTCGGCATGAATTTCGTCGATACGGTCATGGCCGGCAGGCTGGGTGCCGAAGACCTGGGTGCCATTGCCATCGGCAGCGCGATCTGGGGTGCCGGTTTCATGTTCAGCCTGGGTGTGCTGATGTCCGTTTCGCCCTTTGTCGCCCAGTTCGATGGTGCCGGCGAACATCGTGCTGCCGGATCGGTCACCCGACAGGCGCTCTGGCTGGCCCTGGTCCTGGGGTGTTTGATGTGGCTGGGCATGCGCAACGCGGGGCTGGTCATGGAGCTGCTTGATCTCGACGAGAGTGTGGCTGCCCTGGCCTCCGGGTACATCAAAGCCATCAGCTGGGGTGCGCCGGCCTTGACCGGGATGCTGGTTCTGCGCTTTTTCAGCGAGGGAACGGGCAAGACCCGGCCGACCATGTATATCGGCGTGGCCGGAATCCTGTTGAACATTCCCCTGAACTACACCCTGATGTTCGGCAAGCTCGGCATGCCGGCACTCGGCGCGGTAGGTTGCGGCTGGGCCACGGCGATTGTTCTCTGGGTTCAGCTTTTTATGATGGTCGTCTATATCCTGGGCAAGCCTCACTACCGGCCCTTCGAAGTGTTCCGGCGCTTTTCCGCGCCGCGGTTCCAGGAAATCGGATCCTTGCTTCGGGTCGGACTGCCCGTCGGGGTGATGATCTTCCTGGAGGGCAGTCTCTTTGTTGCCGCGGCCTTGTTGATTGGAACCCTGGGTGCGCTACCGGTCGCGGCCCACCAGGTGGCGATCAACTTTGCCGGCCTGATGTTCATGATTCCGGTGGGCCTTTCCGGGGCGATCACGGTGCGGGTGGGTAATGCCATCGGTCGCCGGGACCCGGAGGCTGCCAGGCGGGCCGGGCTGGTCGGCATGGGGATGGCGCTTTGCATACAGTCCGTTGTCGCCCTGGTCATACTGAGTTTTCCGACAGCCATCGCCCGGATGTATACCACCGACCCGGATGTAATCGAACTGGCGGCCGGCCTGCTGCTGTTTGCCGCCATATTCCAGTTGCCCGATGCCCTGCAGGCTGCCACCGCCGGTGCGCTTCGGGGCATGAAGGATACCCGAATTCCCCTGATCTTCACGGTCATTGCCTATTGGCTGGTGGGCATGAGTCTTGGCTGGTGGCTTACATTCCGGCAGGACATGGGCCCGGCCGGAATGTGGATCGGGCTGATCGCCGGGCTGACGGTTGCCGCAGTGCTGCTGGGAGGCCGTTACTGGCGAATCTCCCGACCTGGAAGGGTCCTGAAAATTGCCTGAGCCGAAGCTCAGGCGCTTTCCAGTTCCAGGAACTGACGTTCGAGGCAGCGTGAGCGGCTTTCGAAGCGCTGAACG
Organism: Wenzhouxiangellaceae bacterium; assembly: GCA_007135395.1. Taxonomy (GTDB): domain Bacteria; phylum Pseudomonadota; class Gammaproteobacteria; order Xanthomonadales; family Wenzhouxiangellaceae; genus SLIZ01. The sequence goes on from SLIZ01000105.1 coordinate 8,437, forward strand.
GCCTGGTCGAAGGCACCGGTATCGGGAAAAGGTCGGGTGTCTGCCTGTTCGGGGCTCGTTTGCTTGTTCGGCGCCACTTTCCGGTTACGGGCGACCAGAATCCGTCCCTGGACCTGGCCAAGTCGGACCGAAACGGCGGCCATGGACTCGGCCAGGTCCGTCTCGCGCATGCGCAGGGCCAGAATTTCCTCCCCGACGCCGGGGCCAGGTTCCGGTCGGGATTCCAGGTGGCTTATCTCGCCTTCGATGCGGCTTCGCTGGAGCTGGATTTCGGCCAGAATTTCTTCGAGTTCATGCCGATACAGTCCCAGCATTTTTTCCGGATTCTCCGCCCGGTCCAGCAGGTTGCCGAGACTGGCCTTGAGGATCATGTTGATGCGTTGAGCTAGTACCATTGCTTGTCTCCCGGTTCTTGTTTTCAGGTCAATCGATGCAAGAACCGCGCCACTGGCTTATCGCACTGTTTTAACAGCAATTTTTCTGCAGCTCGCGTCGGGGGGTGGTGAATTTCGCCATTGAGAATGCGCCACTGGACCAGCCATTGCCCCCCTCAGAACACTGCTGCCATGACCTGTGGCCCATTGTGGGCTTTGCCCGGCCCGCCTAGAATGCACCTTACTCAATAAAAGGGATCACGGGACCCTCTACCAAAAATGACTGAACGCAACCAGCGAAATTTCCTTGTCCGGCTGTGGCTGGGCTTCTGGCGGGGGCTGACCGCCTTTCGTATTGCTGTATTCAATATCCTGTTTCTGATTGTTCTTGCCCTGATCATCAAGTTCATTTTCAGCCCTGGCGGCCAGATTGTGGTCCAGGAGGGCACCACCCTGGTAATTGAGCCCAAGGGGATGATGGTCGAGCAGTACACCGGCGATCCGGTGGAGCGATTGATCAACGAAGCCCTTGGCCAGAGCGTGCCCGAAACCCGCTTGCGGGACGTGGTCGCTGCATTGGATCGGGCCAGGGAGGATGATGACATCGCCCAGGTGCTGGTTCGCACCGATGAACTCTGGAATGTGGGCCCCGGAATCGGCAAGGAGCTGGCCAGGCTGTTCGACGAGTTTCGCGCTTCCGGCAAGCCCGTGATTGCCCACGGTGGTTTTCTGGGCCAAAGCCAGTACTTCCTGGCTTCCCTGGCCGATGAAATCTGGCTGGATACTGACGGCCTGGTGGTGCTCGAGGGCTATGGTAGGTTCCGCAGCTATTTCCGCGAGGGCCTGGAAAAGCTCGACGTGGATATCAACCTGTTCCGGGTTGGTGAATACAAGTCGGCCATGGAGCCGTACATTCGCGATGACATGAGCGACGAGGCCCGGGAGGCGGCCGAGTATTACATGGGCTCCCTGTGGCAGGAATATCTCGAGCAGGTGGCCATGAACCGGGGCATGCCCCTGGAGCACCTGGCCCGGATTGTCGACAGCCAGCCTGAGTTGCTGGAAGCGGCCAATGGCGACAGTGCGGCCATGGCCCTGGAGCAGGGCCTGGTCGACCGGCTGGTCAGCCGCCCGGAAGTCCGGGCAGAGCTGGCCCGGACCGGTCATCCGGATGACGACACCGGGTTTCGCCAGATCTCATTTCAGGATTACCTGCAGGTTCCCGAGCGCCCGGCTGTGGGTGAAGACAAGGTCGGAGTGATCGTCGCCCAGGGAGTCATTCTCGACGGGGAGCATCCCCCGGGCAGCATCGGTTCCGATACCGTTTCCCGCCTGATCCGGGAAGCCGGCAAGGACGATTCCATCAAGGCGGTTGTCCTGCGGGTCGACTCTCCCGGTGGCAGTGCATTCGGCTCGGAGGTCATCCGGCGTGAACTCATGGCCCTGCGCGAGGCCGGCAAGCCGGTTGTCGTAAGCATGGGCAACCTGGCGGCCTCCGGTGGTTACTGGATTGCCATGGGCGCCGATGAAGTCTGGGCTCACCCTTCAACCATCACCGGCTCCATCGGCATCTTCGGCATGATCCCGACCTTCCAGAACACACTGGCAAAGATCGGCGTATACAACGATGGAGTGGGTACGACCCCCCTGGCCGGGGCCTTTCAACCGGGCCGGGAGCTTCCCGATGAAGCCGGCCGGATGCTCCAGTCCATCATCGAGAACGGCTACGGGGATTTCATCGACCTGGTCGCCGAACACCGGCAGATGAGTTTCGAGGAGGTCGACGAAGTTGCCCGCGGGCGCGTCTGGAGTGGCAGCCAGGCCCTGGACAGGGGACTGGTTGACCAGCTTGGAAACCTGGACGATGCCGTGGCCGCGGCGGCCCGCCAGGCGGGTCTGGGAGATGACTTCGAGAAGGTCTATGTCGAGCGCAAACTGGGTGCTTTCGAGTCCTTCGTCATGGAAATGACCGGCCAGACCCTGGCCCGGCTCGACGTGAAGATCGAGTCGGGCATGTACGGCCTTCTTCCGCGCACTACCCGGGCAAGAATCGAGCAGGACCTTCGCCTGCTGAAGGAAACCGCTGAAGCCCGCCGTCCGTCCGTGATGGCCCACTGCCTGTGCGGCGTGCCGGACTGACAGCCGTCCATTCGAGGGGGAGACGCCCAAGGTGTCTCCCCCTTTACTAACGAGATCACTAATCAGCAGACATTCAGCTTGTCTCTCAGCGTTCGTGGCAAGGCGTCGGCGCGCCAGGTGTAGCATGGTCTACATCAAGCGCCGAGAACGCAGTCCACGGACG
>SLIZ01000054.1 GCA_007135395.1 Wenzhouxiangellaceae bacterium
GGGCTCTTTTATGGGTATGGCGGAGGGGGTGGGATTCGAACCCACGAAGGGCTACAAACCCTTGCCGGTTTTCAAGACCGGTGCATTCAACCGCTCTGCCACCCCTCCGTGAACTGGTTTTTGGAAAATCTTTTTCGGCCTGTCGATGTTCCTGAATTTGCGGTTGCGACAAGGCCCGGAATGGTACCGTATCCGGGCAGGGGTTGCCAGCATTTGAGGGGGCTTCAGGCCTTTTCGGCGACCCAGTCGCGGACCGATTCCAGGGCTTTCGGCAAGGCCTTGATGTCCTTGCCTCCGGCCTGGGCGAAATCCGGCCGGCCCCCGCCCTTGCCGCCGACCTGGCCGGCCACGTGATTGACCAGATCTCCGGCGCGGAAGCGGTCGGTGAGATCGCCGGTCACACCGGCAACCAGCCGAACCCCGTCACCGGCGGCGGTTCCCAGGACAATGATTCCGGAACCGAGCTTGTTCTTGAGCTGGTCCACGGTCTCCCGAAGGCTGTTCGGGTCTGCGCCTTCCAGGTGGGCGCTCAGGACGTTTACCCCGGCAATCTCTTCGGCCTGGCCGGCCAGGTCGGATCCCCGGGCAGAGGCGAGCTTGCCCTTGAGGCGGTCCAGTTCCCGCTCCAGGTCCCTGGAATGGGTGATCAACTGGTCGACCCGCTCGGAAAGCTTCGACGGGCTGGTCTTGAGCTTGCCGGATGTCGAACGCACGGTCCGGTCCAGGTCCTGCAGCCAGGCCACCGCCCGACGACCGGCCACTGCCTCGATTCGCCGGACACCGGCGGAAATACCGGTTTCGCTGACAATCTTCATCACCCCGATGTCCCCGACCCGGCTGACATGGGTACCACCGCAAAGCTCTGTGGAAAATTCCCCGAAGCGCAGTACCCGGACTTCATCGCCGTACTTGTCGCCGAAAAAAGCCAGTGCGCCGGCCTCAATGGCTTCATCGAAGGCCATGTGCCGGACCTCGGCGTCTACATTGGCCTGGATTTCCTCGTTGACCCGGTTTTCGATCCGCATCAGTTCCTCGTCGGTAACCGGCTGGTAATGGGAAAAGTCGAAACGAAGACGATCCGGGGCCACCAGGGAGCCCTTTTGCTGGACATGCTCGCCAAGCACCTCCCGCAGTGCGGAATGCAGCAGGTGGGTTGCTGAATGATGCTGGACGATGTCGGCCCGGCGCCGGGCATCGATGCCCGCTGCCACCCGGTCCCCGACTTCCAGATTGCCGGACTCCAGCTTGCCCTCGTGGCCATGAAAGCTGCCGGCCAGCTTGCGGGTATCGGTAACCCTGAAACGTTTCTCGCCATCGGCGGCTTCAAGGGTTCCGGTGTCTCCAACCTGTCCACCGGATTCCGCATAAAAGGGCGTCCGGTCGAGAATCACGATGGCGACATCGCCGGTATCCAGCCGGTCCAGCTTCCGTCCATCGGAAATCATGGCCACCACACGGGCATCATCGACTGAGGTGGATTCATAGCCCAGAAATTCCGTCTCGGGAAGCTCGGCCACCAGGTCGGCCGAAACCTCGTCCCGGGCGCTGAACTGCCCTGCCTCCCGGGCCCGATTCCGCTGGGCTTCCATGGCCTGGCCGAAACCATCCTCATCAACGGTCAGGTTCCGCTCCCGGGCCACATCCCGGGTCAGGTCCAACGGAAATCCGAAGGTGTCATAGAGCTTGAAGGCCACCTCTCCGGGGATTTCACTGCCCTCGAGGTTTTCCATGACCTGTTCGAGCAGCCCCATGCCCTGCTCCAGGGTTTCACCGAACCGGGCCTCTTCCCGGGACAGGACCTCGGTTACATGGGCCTGTTGATCGACAAGTTCCGGGTAGGCCGAGCCCATGACCTCGGCCAGGGGCTCAACCATGGCCGCAAAGAAAGGCTGCTTGCAATCGAGCTTGTAGCCGTGGCGAATGGCCCGGCGAATGATCCGGCGAAGCACATAGCCCCGGCCCTCGTTGGACGGCAATACACCGTCGGTGATCAGGAAGGCACAGGCACGGATATGGTCGGCTATTACCTTCAGCGAAGGCGAGTCGGTCCTGTCGGTGCCGACAAGCTCGGCGGCCCGGGCAATCAGGTGTTTGAACAGGTCAATGTCATAGTTGCTGTGAACGCCCTGGAGTATGGTTGCCAGGCGTTCCAGGCCCATACCGGTATCCACGCAGGGCCTGGGAAGCGGCTTCATGGACCCGTCGGCGGCCCGGTCGTACTGCATGAACACCAGGTTCCAGATCTCGATGTACCGATCCCCGTCTTCTTCCGGGGTCCCCGGTGGTCCGCCGGGGACCTCCGGGCCGTGATCGTAGAAAATCTCCGAGCAGGGCCCGCAGGGTCCGGTATCACCCATGGCCCAGAAGTTGTCCTTTGCCCCGATGCGCGACAGTCGTGCAGGATCCACGCCGATGTGTTCCAGCCAGATCCGGGCTGCCTCGTCATCTTCCTCGAAGACTGTGACCCACAGGCGCTCTGCCGGAAGCGCACAGTTCCTGGTCAGAAAATCCCAGGCGTATTCGATGGCTTCCTTCTTGAAGTAATCACCGAAACTGAAGTTGCCCAGCATCTCGAAGAAGGTGTGGTGGCGGGCGGTGTAACCAACGTTTTCCAGGTCATTGTGCTTGCCGCCGGCCCGCACGCAGCGCTGGGAGGAAACCGCCCGCTTGTAGTCCCGTTTTTCCGAGCCCAGGAAGACATCCTTGAACTGGTTCATTCCTGCATTGGTGAACATGAGGGTGGGGTCGTTCTTTACAACTATGGGAGCTGAGGGAACTATACGGTGCCCTCTCTTCTCAA
>SLIZ01000195.1 GCA_007135395.1 Wenzhouxiangellaceae bacterium
CAACGAAGAGATGGCCGGGGGTGAAGGCCGGGAAAGCCTAGACCGAACCACAGCCGTCGAAAACACCAGGGAGCCGCAAGGAATGCAGCATCTGGCCGCAAGCGAAATCGAACGGGTTGCCAACCAGTACGAGAATCGGATGGTGCCCACCATCTTCACGGCCTGGGCCGAGCAGCGGCTGGATTCGAATCGGGACAGCGCCTGCTGGACGTGGCCTGCGGAACCGGCATCGTGGCCCGTTTTCTCGATAGACGACGGGGTTCGGACCGGTTCGCGCCAATCGGAAACCGGCCCCGGCCGGGCGCCGGGTTGGCTCACGGCAGAAGCAGGCAGGGTTCCGGGGCATTTCCCGAGTACTGGATGTCGGGTGGGCGGGACAGCCGTTCGGCCAGGGTCTGAAGGTCTTCGCGATCGCCGGGCACTCCCCGGGCGGTGCTGCCGTCGGGTCGTACCGTGGTCAGGATGGAGAATCCGAACATGCGCCGGCCACGTGAGTAGGCCACCATCGTCCCGTCTTCGGCGAAGGCGAAGTGCGAGTACTGGATGCGAGCGCGACCCAGCATGCGGAAAAGCGCCCCGAGCCCCCCGGATGTCGGCCGCCCGGAAAGCCCCTCGATGGCGTCGTAGAGTATCCGGTCGGAGAGCCGGACCAGGCGGTAGTCCACCGCACGCTGGTAACGCACCCGCACGCTGGGACTCGCGTCGGTATCCTCGAATTCGTAATGGTCGGGCCCGTCATCCGGCCAGCGTACCGACACCGCCAGAACCTGCTCGATGTCGCCGGCGGCGGCATCGTCGACCAGCCGCGCGGTGCGGTAGTCCACCACAAACACCTGCCCGACCTCCCGGGCCCGGCGAAATCCGATCGGCATTTCATCCGGGTCGATCCCGGCCACCGAAACAACCGAATCGAAGAAATCTTCCGGACCGATCTCGAACGGCGGCCCTTCCGGATCCCGGGCGTGGATTTCGGCAGCCAGCGCCAGCAGGACATCGGCGACGAAACGGCCCTGGTTCGTGGTGGCAGTTATATCGTAACCCTCTATGGACGCGATCACGCCACGGAGTTCGCGGGCATCCACCTGCCGGTTGTCGCAATTCTCGGCAAATGCGCCCTGGGCAAGCACGAGCAAAACCGCCAGCCCGGCCCGGCGCAGCACGGCGATGGCGGGGGTGAGTGTAAACAAGCGAATTCTCCCGGCTCGGCCCAGAGAATTGCAGGATACGCGAAATCGCGGGCAACCCGGTAACCCGACCCGTCCGGTGGATCAGTCGCCGGGCACGATCACGGGATTGCGTCGCCAGCGAGCCTTGTCGACGTGATCGCCTTCGTCAGCGCGATGGTAGACCGATGCGCTGTTCCGCTGGCGCTGGACGGTCCCGTCCGGGTGGCTGCGACCGGTCATGAACCGGCGAGCACTCAAGCCTCGAGGGCGGCCAGGGCGGGTAGTTTCTTGCCTTCCACGTACTCCAGAAATGCCCCGCCGGCTGTCGAGATGTAGTCGATCCGATCTGCGACCCGGTATTGCTCGATGGCCGCGATGGTGTCCCCCCCGCCGGCCAGGGTGAAACCCTCGCAGGCGGCCACGGCGTGGGCGATCGCCTGGGTGCCGGAGTGGAATGCCTCGAACTCGAAAACCCCCAGGGGGCCGTTCCAGATGACGGTTTTGGCCTGCCGGACGACTCCGGCGAGACGACCGGCGGTTTCCGGGCCAATGTCGAGAATCATTTCATCGCTGTGTATGCGACTGATGTCCCGCAGGGTTGCGTGGGCGTCCTGGTGGAAACGCTCGGCGGTCAACACATCGGTAGGCAGAGGAATGGTCGAACCCTTGGCCTCGGCGCGCTTGAGCAGGTCTTTTGCGGTGTCGACCAGGTCGGCCTCGTGCAGCGAGGTTCCGATACGGTAACCGGCCGCAGCCAGGAAAGTGTTGGCGATTCCGCCACCGACGATAAGCTGATCGGCCTTGTCGATCAGCGCTTCGAGTACCTGGAGTTTACCGGAGACCTTGGACCCGCCGACAATGGCCACCAGCGGACGCTCGGGGCTGGCCAGGGCCTTGTCCAGGGCGGTGATTTCGCCGGCCAGCAGGGGCCCGGCACAAGCCTGGGCGGCGTGCCGGATTACCCCTTCGGTCGATGCATGGGCTCGGTGGGCAGTGGCGAAAGCGTCCATCACGAATACATCGCACAGGCTCGCCATCCTTTCTGCCAGGCCCTTGTCGTTGGCCTTTTCACCGGCCAGAAAGCGCACGTTTTCCAGCACCCGGATCTCGCCGGGTGCCACTTCCACCCCGTCGATCCAGTCCTGCACCAGGGGAGTGGGCTGGCCAATCAATTCTTCCAGGCGGGCCGCAACCGGGGCCAGGGAATGATCCGGGTCGAAGGATCCTTCCTCGGGGCGTCCCAGGTGGGACATGACCATGACCGCTGCACCGGATTCAAAGGCCTGGACTATGGTCGGCATGGCGGCCTTGATGCGCGCATCGGAGGTAACCTGCCCTTCCCGGATCGGCACGTTGAGATCCGTCCGGATCAGAACGCGCTTGCCCTTCAGGTCCAGTTGGTTCATCTGCTTCATGGACAGTGCTCTCTCGTCGTAGGGTGTGGATTGGCGATGGAAGGAGCGCTATCCCGCCCGGACCATGGCCAGGGTGGTGTCCAGCATCCGGTTGGAAAAGCCCCATTCGTTGTCGTACCAGCTCAGGACCTTGACCAGGTTGCCGTTGGAGACCTTGGTCA
>SLIZ01000226.1 GCA_007135395.1 Wenzhouxiangellaceae bacterium
AGAATATCTTCGAAGGAAATTGCATTGACCCATGAGGACTGGGCCGGTATCGCGACAAGAAGGGCCAGCAGGAACGTCAAGACAACCAGGGGAGTACGCATATCATCTCCTGTATTGGGGATGAGGCGGAAGCTAAAAAGGGTTTGCCGGTCAACCGACCGGCGGTTGGTTCTATCGAATGGACTGTTGACGGCTTCCGATGGGGTCCTCGGCCGGCACTGAACGGGTGCCTGGTCCGGGAGATCCTTTCCGCTGACTCGGGACACTGCTCCGAAGGGCGTTGGGCATGTCCGGGTGGAATTCGTCATCGCGGTCTGGGCGCTGGTCCCGACGACCGGAGGAAGAGTCCAGTTCCAGTTGGTTGCCGCGAGCGCGGATGGTATCCCGATCCTGCCGGCCACCGGCAAACCGCTCGGTTGCCGCCATCGCCCGCTGGCGTTGCAGTTGGCTGAATCCCGCAGGCGGGTCGGTGGCCGCATCCTTCGGCGCAGGAGGCGGCTTTCCGTAAAGGCGCGGATCCATGGTGCAGAAATGATCATGTCGATAGGACCACGGCTGGGGGAAATAGGCCACCGTGTAGGGGCGCCAGCAACCGCCGGCATGGAAATAATTCATGGTCCAGCCGTGATGCAGGACGGAGCGCTCATCGGCGGCTGCCGGCGGGCTGAATGCGCCTACGACCAGCAGGCAAAGGCCGAGCAAGCCGGAATACTGGAAAGTTCGCGAAGCAAGCACTGGGTCTCCCTGCAGACAAAAGCCTGAATCCCAGCTTACCAGCCCGACGTCCCGGTCGCCAATGATGCGCTGCCGGCTTGCCTCAAGCCAAGCCATGCCGGGTTTCCTACAGCCGGTCGCGCCATTTTCCTACAAGGTTCCGGGTCGATTTGCCATTGGCGGGTCAGGCCGGGGTTACTAGGATGGTCTCGAATTCCGGATGACGGTTATAGATTATGGGACTTGCACGTGTTCACAGCCGGGCAGCCGTGGGGGTGGAGGCACCCCAGGTGGGTGTCGAGGTCCACCTGGGCGGTGGGCTGCCCCAGTTCAACCTGGTGGGACTGCCCGAGGCGGCGGTCAAGGAGAGCCGGGACCGGGTGCGGGCCGCGGTGGTCAACTCCGGCTTCGAGTGGCCCCAGCGGCGAACAACGGTTTCCCTTGCCCCGGCGGATCTGCCCAAGGACGGGGGTCGGTTCGACCTGCCCATTGCCCTTGGAATCCTGGCCGCAAGCGGGCAGCTTTCGGCCCGGCAGCTCGATGCCCACGAGTTTCTCGGTGAGCTGTCCCTGGCCGGCGAGCTTCGCAAGGTTGCCGGTTGTCTGCCGGCGGTCCTGCGTGCCCGCCAGGCGGGTCGTTGCCTGGTCCTGCCGGATGACAATGGCCCGGAAGCCGGCCTGGTTCGGGGCACGGATTGCCGGCTGGGCAAGACTCTGGCCGATGTCTGTGCCGCCCTGAACGGGCGCATGGAACTGGCCAGGCCGGAACCCGTGGCACCGTCCGGCGGTGAGTCGATGCCCGATTTGAGCGAAGTCCGGGGCCAGCTCCGGGCCCGGCGGGCGCTCGAGGTGGCCGCCGCCGGAGGCCACAACCTGCTGTTTCTGGGCCCGCCGGGTACCGGCAAGACCATGCTGGCCAGTCGTTTGCCGGGCATCCTGCCGGAGATGAGCGACGAGGAAGCCCTGGAGGCCGCTGCGGTGATGTCGGTGGCCGGAAAACCCCTGGACCCGGCGCGCTGGCGCCTGCGACCCTTTCGCGCGCCCCACCATACGGCCTCGGCGGTGGCGCTGGTCGGTGGTGGCAGCAAACCGCGGCCCGGGGAGATCTCCCTTGCCCACCGGGGTGTCCTGTTCCTCGACGAGTTGCCGGAGTTTTCCCGCAAGGTGCTCGAGGTGCTGCGCGAGCCCCTGGAATCCGGTCGCATCGTTATCTCGCGGGCGGCGTTGCAGGCTGAATTTCCGGCTTCCTTCCAGCTCGTGGCGGCCATGAATCCCTGCCCCTGCGGCTACCAGGGAGACCCGTCGGACCGGTGCCGTTGTACGCCGGACCAGATCCATCGGTATCGCACACGGCTGTCCGGGCCCCTGCTCGATCGCATCGACCTGCAGGTCGAGGTCCCTCGCCAGCAGATTCGCGACCATGAATCGGGGGAGGCGAGCGCTGATGTTCGCCAGCGGGTACTCGCCGCCCGAGCCATCCAGGATGAACGCAGCGGGTGCGCCAATGCCCGGCTGGACAACCACGGCATTGCGCGGCACTGTCGGCTTGATGACCGGGATGAGAAGTTGCTTGAAAAGGCCTGCGAACGGCTCAAGCTCTCGGCCCGGGCGCACCACCGGATCCTGAAGGTGGCCCGGACCATTGCCGACCTTGAGGGCGCCGGGAATATCGGATCGGCGCACCTGACCGAGGCCCTGGGCTATCGCCAGGCCGACCGTATTCCGGGCCAGACACCGACCGCCGGAATTAGGCAGAAGTGGGCCAGCTGACCCGGGGGGTATCGAAATTCCCTAAATCTATCAATTCCTTGACGCTGCTGAGGATAGAATCGGATTCGGTATAGTCTCAGAGTCGTTGGCTGAAGAATGCCGTCTGCGGGTCGGATTGGCTGGCAGGTCCCATAAAATCAGATCAAGGATTGGCTATTGTCCAGATTCAGAAGGCAGCTGCTGGGGTTGATGACAGCCGTGGGGCTGCTTATACCGGCCCCGGCCCTGGCAGACCGGGTGGAGACGGAGATCGAGGGAGTCAGCGAGCAGATGCTGACCAACGTCCGCTCCTACCTGTCCCTTTATCGGGCGCGAAACCTGGAAAACCTGTCGGTCTGGCGTATCCGCGCAATGAGCCTGGATGCCGAAGAAGAAGTGGGCAAGGCCTTGCGGCCGTTTGGCTACTACGCCCCCCGCGTACGGGTCCGGCTGGACGATCCTGACAGTGACGGAGAGCCCTTCCGGGCCCGGGTGTCGATCGAGCCGGGGGATCCGGTGCGCATTTCCGAGCTCGACATCCGCATCCGCGGTGACGGTGCGTCCGATTCCGCCTTCCGGCGCTGGGAAAACAACTGGCCCCTGCAACCCGGTGAACGCCTGGAGCAGTCGGAATATACCGAGTACATGCAGGAGATCGAGCGGATCGCCACCCGCAGGGGTTACTTCAACGCCCGCTTTGCCACCCGTCGCCTGGAGGTTGACCCGGAGCGCCTGGAAGCGGTCGTCCGGCTGGAATACGACACCGGCCCCCGGTTCAGGCTGGGAGAGATTTCCGTGCCCGACGATGATTTTCGGGACTCGGTCATGGACCGGCTGGTCATCGTCGAGCCTGGCGAGCCTTATTCGGCCGAGGATATCAACCGCCAACGGGAGGCCGTTGTCCGGAGCGGGTATTTTGACCGGGTGGTCATCGAGGAAAACCGGCGCAATGACGATGCCCGGGTCGACCTGGTCTTCGACCTGGAACCCCGTCTGCCCAGCACCTACCAGGCCACCATCGGTTACGGGACGGACACCGGACCCCGAATTCAGCTCGGCATGATCCGTCATTACCTGTCGAGCCGGGGCGATCGGCTCGACACGGCTTTCGGGGTCCAGGAGCGCAACAGCGAATTCATCCTCCGGGCCGACTATCGCCACCCCCGGGGGCAGACCCCGGGCGAGTTTCTTGCCACCGACGGTCTGGCCAAGCGCGAGCGCGACAGTTTCCGCTTCAACGACGAAAACCGGCTGGAGCCGGTCTTCGATGGCATAACGGGAACCCGCCTCCAGGGCCAGCTTTCCTTCGGCCGCATCCGGGAGCGGGAGGTCCTGCGCGAGCGCTACCGACCCCTGCAGGAAAGAATTTTTGTCTCCTGGCTCAGCGAGTCCTTCGATGCCTTCCGGGAGGCGTCCTTTTCCGAGGAGCAGGCGGCCCTGATCGAGGCCAATCCGGATCTGATTCCCTTCCTTGATACCCGCAAGGACGTGCTCTCCCTGGGCGCTGAATGGAACCTGGTCAATGTCAGCGGATCGGGTTTCTTTACATCCGGGGAGCATTACCAGTTCCGGCTGCGCGGGGCCCATGAAAGCGTGGGCTCGGATGTGGGCTTTGCCCAGGCCTACCTGGGAGCACGATTTCACTGGCTGCTCGACGACCGGCACAAGCTCCTTTTCCGGGGCGAGCTGGGCTATACGGAGGCCGATGTTGACGAGTTGACCGTGACCCTGGACGATCGTGAGCTGGATATGTCCATCACCACGCTTCCCGAGCTGTATCGCTTCAAGACCGGTGGAGACCGTACGGTGCGCGGTTATGGTTTCGAGCGGTTGAGTACCAACCGCAACGGGGGCAATCACCTCATGGTCGGGTCGGCCGAGTACGAATACCGCATGGGCGAGGAATGGTCCCTGGCGGCATTTTTCGACGTGGGCAACGCGTTCAACGATTTCAACCAGCCCAGGCTCAAGCGGGGCGTGGGCGTGGGTTTTCGCTGGTATACCATGATCGGGCCGGTACAGCTCGATCTGGCCCGGGCCCTGGATGATTCCGGTCAGCCCTGGCGCCTTCACTTCACCATCGGGACCACACTGCTGTGAAAAAACTTCTGATCATCGCAAGCCTGATCCTGGCCCTGTTGGTGGTCTCGGTGGTCACTGCCTGGTGGTGGCTGACTACCACCCAGTCCGGGGCCGAGTGGGCGCTCAACCAGGCCGAACGGGTCGCCCCGGGGCTTGAGTGGGAACGGCTGGAAGGCGGGTTTGCCGGCGGAGTCACCATTCACGGCCTGCGCTATACCCACGATGACCTGGATTTTTCGGCACGCCGGGTGGAACTGGCGGTTCGAATCCAGCCCCGCCCCCGGCCCCGGGTGCGTATCGCCTGGCTTCGAATCGATGACTCGGACCTGCGCCTGCCCGAACCGAAGGAACCACCCCCGGAGCCGGTAGCGTTCGAGATGCCGGACATCGACTTGCCCGCCAATATCACCCTGGAACAGTTTCGGGTGCGCGACTTCCGGGTCTGGACGTACGGTGCAAAAGAGCCGGTGACCGTGGATGAATTCTCCCTGGCCGCGCAGGCCGATGATCAACTCCTGGTCGAACGCCTGGATCTTCAGGCCATGGGCGTTCGCCTGCGCGGAGAGTTGTCTGCCGGATTGACAGACCCCTGGACCCTGGATGGGCGGTTTGTCATGACCTACCGGGGCGATGAAGACGACGCCGAACAGACCCTGACGCTGGACCTTTCGGGCAACCTGCAGGCCCTGGACCTGGACTTCCGTGCCCGGGGCCCGATCGATGCTTCCGGGACGACCCGGCTGACCGATGTCACCGGCGAGCCCGGGCTCGAAGTCGATCTTGAAAGCGACCGGGCCGGCTGGCCTCGCATTCCGATCCGGGTGACCGACCTGGAAATGCAGGCCCGTGGAAACCTGGCCGATTGGGGCCTGGACAGCCAATTCCGCCTTATGGTCGATGATGTGCCACAAGCGCTTCAGGAAAGCCGGTGGACCCTGGAACTCAGCGGCTCCGGCACGCGGCTGGAGCTGGACCGGGGGCAGGTTGATGTCCTGGAAGGCCAGGTGAACCTGGCCGGGAGCCTGGGCCTGCAGGACCCCCTCCGGGCTGAAGCCAGGGTGGAGCTGGTGGACCTGGATGTGGCCCCCCTGTATCCGGACATGCCGGTCGACGCGCTGATTTCCGGGTACCTGGATGCCGTTTATGCCGACAATGCAGTTGACCTTCGCACCTTCGAGCTGCGGGCACCCCCCACGTCCCTGGAGCTGACCGGCAGGGGGTCCCTGCGGCCGGAGGCCGACGAGGTGGACCTGGTGGTGAACTGGACCGATTTCGCCTGGCCCCCCGTGGCCGCCGACGAACCGGCCATCGTGCGCAGCAGCCAGGGCCGCTTGACGGTGGATGGAAAGATTTCCGACTGGCAAGCCCAGCTCGAAGCCCTGATTCAGGCACCGGATGTCCCTGAAGCATCGGTGACCGCCGAGGCCTCGGGTAGCCAGACCCGGGCTGACATTCGATCGGCCCGGGTGGAAACCGACAGCGGTTCGCTTGACCTGGAAGGCTGGGTGGACTGGGAAGAAGACCTGCGCGCCGCGGCCGACGTCCGGGCGGCCGGGCTGGACCCGGCACTGGCCCATTCGAACCTTTCCGGCAGCCTGGATGGCGACCTGGGAGTTGCCGTTGCCATGGGCCAGGCGCTGGACATGGAACTGGAAATACGCCAGCTCCAGGGACAGATCCGGGGCCGGGATTTTGCCGGCAGCGGCCGGCTGACCCTGGAGGACAGTCAGCCCGGGCCCGGGCGGCTTGCATTGAGCCTTGGGGAAAACGAACTGGACATCGGCAGCGACGGGGGCCGGGAGTGGGATTTCAGGCTGGGCGCCGAACGCCTGGACCAGCTCTGGCCGGATCTTGCCGGCGTGATGGAACTGACCGGCACACTGGACCCGGAAGGCCCGGTCTGGCAGGCCACCGGTCAGGGTCGGGATATTCGCTACCTGGACTATGTCATTGACGAGTTGGACCTGGAAACTGCCGGAACCCTGGCCGAAGGGCAGGACGAATTTTCCCTGTCCCTGGTCTTGAACAACCTGGACCTCAATCCCTGGGAGCGCGTTGACGAACTGGAACTGACCCTGGACGGCAACTGCCGGGCGCACGATTTCCGGTTCTCGATGGACGGCACCCGGGCCCGGATCAACCTGGCCGGTGATGGCGGGCTGGAATCGTGCCTGCCGGATGTGCCGGTCTGGCAGATGCAGCTTGAAAGCCTGGAAGTGGCCGATACCCCGGCTGGCGACTGGCGCCTGGCCAAGGCGGCCCGGTTCGAAGTGGCCCAGGCCGGGATCAAGCTCGACGACTTTTGCCTTCAACCGGTCGACCCCCGGGCAGCCCGGTTGTGCCTGACCGATATCGAGCAAGGGCCCGACGGCGGGACCGGCCGGATCGAGCTGGTTGAATTGCCCGTGGATCTGCTGCTGCTTCCCGTGGATCCGGGAATCCGATTTGGCAACGAACTGGACGGTCACCTGGAAGCGGCCTGGTCGGCCGGTGGAATCGAACAGATCGATGGCCTGATCAGTGTGGGCGCCGGTCAGTTGCGGGTTGCCGGAATCGATGAGCAGACCTTTGATCTTGACGGTGGCCAGATGAGGATCACCACGCCCGAGGAGGGCCAGATCGTGCTGGATACCCGGCTCGACGGACAGGCCGATTCGGTCATTGCCCTCAAGGCAGTCCTGGCCGACAGCCGGGACCTGGCCACGGCCGAAATCACCGAAGGCCTGTTTTCCTTCCAGGTCCCCGAACTCGAACCCCTGGGCTATCTGGTTCCCGAGCTTGATCGTATCGCCGGGGCGCTGGATGTCGAACTGGAGTTCGCCGGTCAACTGACCCGGCCCCATGTCAACGGTCGCCTGGCCCTGGAGGATGGTGCGGTGGACAACGTCCCACTGGGGATGCATTTTTCCGATATCCAGATCGATTCCTACAGCGAGACCGACCGGCTTTTCATTAACGGGGAGTTCAAGGCCGGTGACGGGCGGGGAGAACTGGAAGCCGAACTTGGCCTGGATGACGGTCAATGGTATGCCGAGACCAGCCTGAAAGGTGCCGACCTGGACCTTTTCTCCGTCGACTGGATGACCATTCGGGTATCCCCGGATCTGAACCTTCGCCTGGACCCGGACGAAACCCGGATTGGCGGTCGGGTGGACATTCCCCGGGCCCGCCTGGGGATGCCCCCCGGGTTCACCGAGCGGATCAGCGAGTCCGGCGATGTGGTGCTGGTCGGCACCGAAGTCGACGAGCCGGAAACCGCGCCGGAGGCTGCCCGCCTGGTAGGCGAGCTGACCATCGGCCTGGGTGATGACGTGCGATTCAACGGAGCAGGTGCTCGCGCCCGGCTGGCGGGCAGTACCGAACTGACCTGGACCGGCGACGACCTGATTCCCCTGGCCCGGGGGACCATCCGGCTGCCCCAGGGCTCCTTCCGGGAATACGGGCAGAATCTGCAGTTGCGGGATTCCCAGGTGGTATTCGGCAATCGTCCGGCCAACGACCCGGTACTCGAGATCGAGGCGGTTCGGGAAATCTTCGGCGACCCGGTGGTCGATTATGCCGGCGTTCGTATCCGGGGTTCGGTTAACGATCCGGAAATCCTGTTGTTTACCGACCCGCCAACCACCGAGGAAAAGGCTCTGGCCTATATCGTAACGGGTGCCGATTTCGATCACGCCGCCGGGGTGGGTGCCGTCAGTTTCGGCTTCTACCTCTTTCCCCAGCTTTTTGTCAGCTACGGGTTCGGGCTGTTCGAGTCCGGCAATGTGCTATCGGCCCGCTACGAGTTGTCCCGGCGCTGGGGTGTGCGGGTGGAATCGGGTGAACGGGATACCGGGGTGGACTTCAGCTTCCAGATCGACCGGTAGCGGTCAACTGGACAAGAAAAAGGCCGGGGATGATCCGGCCTTTTTTCGTCTTGCAATCCGGTTCGGCTTGAACCGGGCCCTGTTCAATCCAGCGTGCAGTCCAGGGTGCGGGTGATCTTGTACAAGTCCCATTCCACCGTAGGTCCGTCGGCGAGCGAGACGGCGAACTGGCCGTTGCGGCAGTCCTCGAACTCGATCTCGAAAGTGCCGGCAACATCGCCCATCGACGTATCATCACCGCCCAGGGTGCCGCCGGCGAAGGCATAGACGTTGCCGGTTGCAGTCCGGCCGTCAAATCCTCCCGGGTTGGGGCAGGACTCGCCCTCCGGGTCTTCTCCGTTCTCGACCGGCCCGGCGCAGGAATCCAGGGTCAGCCAGTAGGGGTCGTCATCGATGTAGGTGTAGACCGTCCCGACCAGGCGATTCTGCCGGGGGACCGGTTCCAGAAACAGGCCCTCCCTGGCGGCCGTAGTGGGGGTGCCCCACTGGCCGAACACGCTGGAATCGACTGGATCACGCAATTCAAGGTCACCAACCGGAATGGCGATCAGCCCCAGGGGCTGGGTGATGCCGTTGCCCACGGCGACGATGGTAATGTCGGCACCGGCGGGCAGTTCCACGGGCAATGGATCGATGAAATTGGTCAGGCCATCGTTGGAAGCGACCTTGACGTCATACTCGGCTGCCGGCAGTTCCAGGAAGCCGCTGTCGGCGCCGAACGGAACACCTTCCAGGCCACCGATGACTTCACCGGATGCCAGTCGAATGGAAACCTCGGTGCCCTCCAGCGTATCGGCAAACGATGCGGCATGGACGATGCGAAGATTCAGACTGCCATCGGCCGGGGCGTCGGTATTGTCCACCAGGGGCAACAATGCCAGGTCCTGATTGATCCCGTCACCGGTTGCCAGTACGGTGTAGTCGACCCCAGACTCCAGGCTGACGTCAGCGGAAATGGCCGGGTCATCGGCGCCGGTAGGGATGACGTCCAGGGTGTAATCACCGGCCGGCAGGGTCAGGTACTCGGTAAAGTCGCGGAACTGAAAGTCGGTGAGTACCGGATCGCCGTTGACCGCAACGGTCACGGATGTACCTTCCAGCGAATCGGCAAACGGTGCGGCGTGGACGACCAGAACCCGTGCCTCGGAAAAGGCCTGGGCACTGAAAAGCAGTCCACCGAGCAGCGCGCCGGTCCAGAGTAATTTCTTGTTCATCTTGATCTCCTTGGATTTCCCTCGTTTCGGGAGGGTCATCTTGCGCCGGGCCAGGTCGAGCCCAGGTGAGTTTCAGGTGAGTCCGGCGTGAACAACGAACGGCCCGGGGCAGAGCCCGGCAGGGCGGGAAATCCGACCACCGGTCGTGGTATCCTTCCGACCTGAAAACCTCGCCCGCTCCCGATTTCTCAAACAAGACAACGACCCGCCCATGGAAAAGAACCTGGAAGCTCACAATCGGGCCACGAATCAGCTCATCGAAGTTGCCAACACCCTCAAGCAAAAGCATGCACAGGATCCCACAGTGGTATCCGCCGGCCTCATGGCCGCCTGTGGCCTGTACTGTCTTTTCCTGAACGTGGAACAGGAAGACAAGTACAACGAAAACCAGAAATCGGAAATGATCAAGGGCCTGCGAGAGAACCTAAAAACCAGCCACGAGGACCTGGCCCATTGCGCGAACCAGTTCATGCACAAGGCCAGCAAGCTCCACGAGGAAATGCACGGCCGCCAGGTCTACGCCGCCCTGATGGCCGCCTCGGCCATCTTCGCCACCTTCGTCACCGCAGGCAACCAGGGCTTCTTGCGCCCGGAAGGGGTCAAGAAAGTTTCTGAAAAATACGGCCAGTTGCTCACCGTGGTCACCGCCGGCCTGCTGTCGGAAAGCCAGCACGCCCATGCCATCGTCGTCTACCGGGAAAACCTGGACCGCCTTCAGGCCCTGAAGGAAAAGCAGCTCGCCGAACAGGGCCACGATACCCAGAGCTCACCCCCGCAAACCGGCGAAGCCTGACGGGGCCCGCGGGAATATGGGAAAATCCCGGCAGGAGTCAACGATTTCACAACGATGGGCCCTTAGCTCAGTTGGTTAGAGCAGCCGACTCATAATCGGTAGGTCGCTGGTTCAAGTCCAGCAGGGCCCACCATTCCTGCCTGCACCTGTCCAGCTGTGGTTGGGGAACCATAAAGTGGCCGTTTTGGCCAGTTTATGGTCACCAGGGAAGCATAAATCTGCATGTTCAACCACCGCTGGCGCCTGACCCGGCATGCGCGCTTCGAAGCGATCACCGACTCAGCCGCCAGCGACGGCAAGCTCGTCGCCCCCATGCCCGGCAAGATTCTCGAGATCCGCACCGAACAGGGCGCCACGGTCAGCGAAGGCGACACCTTGCTGATCATGGAAGCGATGAAAATGGAACTGGCCATCAAGGC